>JBEKDV010000091.1:0-34812 GCA_050014175.1 Candidatus Solibacter sp.
CGGAATGCAGCGCGTATTCGTGGCGGGCACGCGACAGGCGGCGAAGGGAAGCGACGGCAGGTGGTATTCGCGAGCACTCCAGGCGTTCACCACTCATTACTTTCGAGTTACCTGCGGCAGTAGTCAGACGACCGGGACCTTTCTGACGGCGAACATCGCGCTGGGCAACACTTACAATGAGACGCTACCGGCGGATCCGGCAGTAAGTGCGCGACCTTACTTCAGCTCGACCGGCTCCTATGCGTGGCCGGAGTTTCCGAATTGGAACAATCAAGACCCAGCGGCGCGTCCGGAAGAGGTGATCGACCCCCAGACTGGAATGCTGCTCAAGCGGCTGGCGCTGCCTCAAGACCAGCCGATCACCTATTTACCCGGTGGTGGCGACCACTATTTCTATTCGATCCTCAGTACGGACGGTGCGTGGAACCTGCCAGCGGTGGTGTGGTCGATCGCCAACGCAAAGCTGGTCTCTATCGTGGTGGGCTCAGGCAGCGCGACGGTCAACACGTCGACGGCACACCAACTTCAGGCTGGCAGTATTGTCACGGTTTCCGGTTTGACCAGCGGCGGCAACGGAACCTACCAGGTCACATATGTCCCGAACAGCACGTCATTCCAGATCTCGCAGGGGGCCATGCCCGGGAACACGACCCTTGGAAATGCCCCGCTAGCGGTCACGGCCGCCGCGGTAAACGCGGACGATGGTACGCCGGGGTCATTCACCGGGACGCAATCGAACAAGCTGTTGTTGCGGGACCAGACCTTCTGGACGGCTAGTGGACCCAACCTGACAGATCTCACGCTTCCCACGGAGTACCTCACCCTCTCGGTGAAGGGATGGTGTTCGGGCAATTGCGCCGGTGAGGATGCGAAGATACAGGCCTGCCTGACGATCAACGGCGTCACCTGCTGGCCGACTAATGCAACGGCAAAATATCAGGAAGCCGCGCTCCCGTCAGCACAAACGAATTCTTTCATGACCCTGGGGACGACGGTTCCGCTTCTGGACGCATGGACGCCAGCGGGGTTCAGTCCCCTGAACCGCGGCGATCTCTCCTCACGGGCCGGGATGGCGAACGTCGATGGGAACGGGGTTGTTACATGGCAGCCAGGCGGCCCCGTAAACACATATTTCAGCCCCAACTGGATTAGCGGCAGCAAGATCACCATCGCGGGATCGGAATGCACGATCGCGTCCATGGGAGGGCCGAAGAATTTGACGATCGATCCGGCGTCCTGTTCGACGCCGCTTTCGCTGCCCTTAACGGGAGCGGCATTCACGGGCTCCAATTTCGGTTTTATAGTTTGGAAGAAAACGGCGAGCAAGGACCAAATCAACCTAGAGTACGCGAAATACACAACAGGGACTTCGCAGTACATCGATTTCACCGCCAGCGGATCGGCGAAGTTATGCAGCGACACGCTTACGCAGAACAGCGTAACTGGAGGACTAGGATACCACTGCGTGGTTCCCAGCGGCTCCGGGGTAAGCGGCCCGGATGGATTCTCGGGTGGGACATGCGGCAGTACACTGGTGGGAACGACGCCAACAGCGCCGGAGTCGTTTTACTGTGCCGCCACCGATAACGAGACACCGGCGAAGTCGATCATTGTCTCGTGCATTTTGACCACAACGAACCAGCCGGGGAATCAATCGGTCTCCTGTACCAACATCACGCCCGGCACACAGGGCAGAGACCTCCCCACCTTGATTGGCGAATTTACGGCGGCAGACGTGCCGGCTTTCGACGGGACGAGGTTTGGATGCGGGATAACAGGGCTACAGGGTACGAAGATTATCCTCGGATGTTCGCGCAGTGTGCAAGACACGGTGGGATGGACAGTTGTATTCGATCCGTATAAGGTGGGTACGGCTCCGGGATGCGTCGGAGGCGGCGCCGGGGGGTGCGTAGTGGCGGCGGCAACGTCGTGGGCGACAGCGCCCGCCCGGTGGTGCGTGGTCCATACGAGGTTCATTTCCGGAAACACCAACATTCTATGGATCGCCGGGAAGTACTTTTCTCCAAACGATCCGCCGCAACTGGGCGATGGTCCGTACACGTCAACGATCGTATCGGCAGCGCTGACCGCGACGCCTTCGATTGCAGCGGGCACAGGCGTCTGTCCGGCGGGAAGCGCGGGATGCAGTGTCGTGACGGTCGATGGCGAACCGTGCGATGCGTCGCCGGCTGCGGGTGAGGCGTCCGGAAGCAGCGTCTGTCCGAAGAACTCCGCCTGGGTCTACCTGCAGGATGCGAAGGTCGGGGATGTGTTCACGATCGATAGCGAATACGTGGTGCTGGTAGCGAAAAACGGGAACCAGTGGACCCTTCAGCGGGGCTTCGGGTTGAGTTCGCCGTCGGATCACAGTTCAATGAGCTTGTCGACACACTGCATGTCGCGCGATTTTTACCATGGCGTATCGAACTGGTCGTGGACCTGGGATACGGCGAGAGATCCCCATGGGGTCAATAGCGACGGAACAACGATCCTGGTGGCTTGGGACTACGATCACCCGGTTCCGCGGCCAGACGCGACAATCGGCGGGATGCCCTCGTACGACACTAACTGCGAGTCAGGCGCCGGAAGCTGTTACGCCGTGCGGCAAGGCACCGGTCCAATGGGCAATCCGCCCAACAGGTATGTTTCCCTGGCGCCCGCGTACTCGGGAGCAACGGGTCCCGCGTCGTACATCGAGCGTGCGCAGGACCATCCGAGCTGGTTACAGGACAATGCACCGAGTTCAGAGAGGCAGTGGTTCACGGACGGCCGGCCGTTGCAGGCGTTGATGGACATCAGCGACTCGGCAATCTCCGTATCAGGGCAGTTGTACCGGCTGACTTCGACAACTACAGACGGCGACAATCTGGGCCGGGTGGGATATAACATTTACGTCGTAAAGACCTCGCCGACGACACTGGTGGCGGCCGGGAATTGCTCGGCAGCCAGTCCCTGCCCAATATGGAACGACACCACACTGGTCGAGGCGATTACATCGCCGTGCACCATCACCCTCACCGGCGGGACAGGGTCTGTGTATGTCTACGGGCTCGGTACGGGCGGGTTGGCGGTTACGCACACCAGCGGCCTGTCCATCACAACGGATACATGTCCATTGACTGCAGGCACGGGATATCCGGGCTCGTATGAGGCATGGCCCACAAGTGTATGGCCGTTATGGTCATGGAGCGCGGCCTCCGGGGCGTGGGCGACGAGCGGCTCAAACGACCGTACGGGATCCTCCGGCTTTCTCGGCGTCGTGAACCGCAAGATCCAACCGACGTGGGCTTACTGCGGGCTGCAGCCCTTGATCGATGTGAGCGGCCCCTCAACGGGAGACGTTCTGAGCGACACCAGCGCGGATTCCTACAAATACTGCGTGGCGCGGAAGTCCGGCGAGTGCCGTTCTGCCTCTAATACGGGCGACATCTATGTGAACTGCCCGAATGTGACGGCGCGGCCCATCTCAGGGTACGGCTGTATGTGGTGGATGGAAAACTCGGACGTACCTGTCGACATCTGCGTTGGCAACATGAGCGCCTACCTCAACTCGATCGTGCAAGTAGGATTCAAGAGGAACGATTTTACGGGGACGTTGGGCAGGACGCTGACGAAGGGGCTGACGCGGTATAAGATCATCGATCCGTACTGGCACGGCAAAGCGCTCGCAGACGCTTCCTGGGTGGTGCTCCGCTCGATGTATACGAGCGGCGCGTGGACCGACATCTTACTGGGGAAGTTACCGCCGTATCCGCCGACGGATACGGCGGTGCGCGACACATTCCAGCCAATCCCGGTTAAGTTGACTGCGCCTCCGGGACTTGCCGTGGATAATGCCGTGATCCAATTCGGGTACGCGGAGAACGGAATGCCCGGGCAGTTCTACTGCACGAGCCGGCAGGAAAAGTGCATGGCTACGGCGGCGACAGTTCCGGCAGTGCCGTTCGTGTTCCCTTCCGACGGCGCGGGCGGGGTGGAAACGGGAGTTAGCGGTGTGCCGTGCGCGAACGGGTGCACGGTGTCGATCCCGGCTATTTCACAGAGGATGCTGTACTACCAGGTAAAGTACCGCAACGCGTCAAACCAGACGCTGGCGACCGGTCAGATCGAAACAGTCGCCGTGCCGTGAGGCAAGGCACGGGTTGAGCCGATCGGGCCGGTCAGGGCAGCGCTTTTGCAATCGCCGCCTCGGCGACCGGGACGAGGAGCGCGTAACCTTGGTCATTCGGATGCAGGCCGTCGCCGGAGAAACCTTGTTTCAGCATGCCGGTCTCATCCACCAGGGCGGCATAGTAGTCCGCAAACACAGCGCCCGCCCGGGCGGCATAGTCGCGTATCCAGGCGTTGAGTTTCAGGATGTCGGACGGCGGGCGCTGGGGCGTCTGCTTGCGGGCGGCGTAGTCGCTGACAGGAGTCAGCGAGCAAAGGATCACCTTGATGCGGTGCGCCTGCGCGAGTTCCGTTATAGCCTGAAGATTATTTTCGATCATGGTGAGCGTGGAGGGACCGGTGTTGCCGGCGATATCGTTGGTGCCCGCAAAAACCAGCAGGGCGGCCGGCTGGAGAGCGATCACATCCGGAAAAACGCGGACCAGCATTTGCGGCGTGGTTTGTCCTGAGATGCCGCGGTTCACGTAGGGCTTGCCCGTGAAATACTGAGCGAGCTTCCAACCATCGGTAATAGAATCGCCGAGGAATACGACGCGGAGAGGATCGGGCGGCAGTTGCTGGAGCCTCTGGTTGTCGGCGTAGTAGCGGCCGAGTTGATTCCAGTCCTGCAACTGGTCGGCAAGGCTCTTGGCGGTGGCCGGCAGACAGCAGTTGGCCCGCGGCGGGGCGAACTGCTCGACTATCTGGGCAGGTGCGCCGGCGGGCAGGAGGAGCGCACCAAAAAGGATCGGGAGAAAATATTGTTTCATAAATTACCCACGGACTCCGAATTGCGGCCGCGGGGCGGCGCGGCGTTGCTTGCGAATCCCAGCGAAATCGAAGATGGCCTGCGCGACAGGCGTGCCGACGACCTCGATGCGCTTGAGGTCGCGCGTGCCCAGTCCCACGTCTTCGGCCAGCTTGAGAGTGCTGTCGCAACGTTCGAACGGTGGTGTGCCGCGGTCCGCCATGGGGTCGAAACCCATCAAGGCCATGGACACCGCGTCGGTGGTCACGGGGTTGGTTCCGGCGACGATGACACCGGGGGCGGCGGGTTGCAGGTCCTCGCGGATCCATGGACCTTCGCCTCCGGTCATGGTCTTGACTCCTTCCACAATGGCCAAATGAATCGGGCGCGCGGAAATCAGGTCCACCACGGTACGCGGTACGCGGTAGGTATCCTGCCTGGGCGAGGTGGGATCTTTTTCCGGAGGCGCGCTCCTGGAGGGTTGGCGATTGCCGGCGTGGACCAGCGTCCGGCCACCGGCGGGGACCAGAGAAGGCTCGTCGGCGCCGGCTCCGGTGCCGTAGATGGTGGCCGGCGTGAGACCGAAGCAATTCTTCATGGAGAGCGTGATTCCCGCCGTGGCGTGCTCCTTCATCTTGGCCAGGCTGACGAATACATCGCAGTCTTCGTAAGAGTGGTTCAGATCGAAGGCCGGATAGATGTAGCCGCCGTGGGGCACGACCATGCGCGAGTATTTCCTGGCCCGTCCCAGATAGTTGGTGTTTTCGAACTCGACATTCGGGGCGGCGCCGAGGATGTCGCGCGGCTCCCAGTTGGCGCGCATCACGTATTCCTCCACCGGATCGGCGGTGGACCAGGGACTTTCCAGGATCCGGATGCGACGAGCGCCGGCTTTGCCCATGAGGTGCGCGACGGAAGCGATCACGTACGGGTTGGTATAGTGCGTGTCCTCGAGCGGAAGGTAGCCTAACCGGTAGGTCACCGCGCCGGTTAGATTGATTTTGATGGCGACGGTTTTGCCCCTGACCAGGCGGCCCAATCCACCCAGTTGGTCAAACATGGTTCCCAGTGCAGCCAGTAGCTCGCTGGGGTTATAGGTCTTGCATCGGGAGACGGCCACCGGGGCGGCGGGCGCTTGCGCGGCGCGGCTGAGCCGGGAACCGGCCAGCCACGCGCCGGAGAAGGCGCCCGCGGTGGTGGAAAGCCATTGCCGGCGAGTTTGACGCCACTTCATGGGTACTGCCTCTTGCCTGGGATGTCTAAATTCCAGTTTAGTCGCAACGTACTGAGAAAATGAGAGGCACTTTACAAATTCAAATGCAACGGTATCAAAGGAAACGCCGATCCGTTGGCGATGTCAGGGAACCCGTTTATCCCAGATGCGGACGGGGGTTCGCGGTGGGGATGATGGGGAGCGCCGCATATCATCCGCCGACAGACTGGCCGTTCCCGTCGCCACCACGGAACCCCGCGAATCCAACCAGATAGGCTGGTAGTAGACCACGTGGCCTGGCAGCGCCGGGATAATCACCGTGCAACTGGAGGCGCAGGAAACACCGGTCCAAGGAGCATCCGTCGTAAGGTACTTGAATGGGTCGGTCACGCCATCCGTGGGAGGGGCGGTAGAGGTGGTAGCGACGCACGTCTCCGCACGGGAAGTGCAACGGTACTGAGTCCGTGAGCCCTGTTCCAGATAGCCAAATTGAATAGCGGCTGAGACCGCGGCGCCGCCGGGATTGGTGAGTGGGACTGAGATCGGGACGAACTTGCTCCTGTCCACCGAATCGCCAGCCACAAACGGAGGCAGCTTCGCCATCAGGACCTGGGACGGAACCCGGAAAGCGACATCCCCCACCGCGAACAAAGCCCATAACCCGTCCGCCAGGGACTTCGCGGTCGGATAGTCATTCGTGTCGCCCAGGCCGGTCAGCCCCTGGGTAATGACCCGAGTATGCGACCCATCGGCACCGATCTGGAGCACGCCGGTATAAGCCGCAAAATTATTCAGGCACGGGGAAGCTCCGCCCCCGCAGGAAAGGCTCGGAGACCCCGGGAGGTTGACAAACTCATCGCCCTTGGCGGACCCGGCGTAGCATTCTCCCGGCACATTGGCGATACAGAACTGATAGGCATTTGCGCTGGTAGTGCCAAGAGTCACGCTTGGCCCGCTCACGTCGCGCAGCGAATGAGGTCCGGAACCGGAATAATGCGAGTCTACCTTCCCGGCTGTAGGCAAGTACCTGGGAGTTGCAGGCCCATAGGCGCTGGGGTTGTACTTGTACAGTTGGCCGGTGATGTTGGTCCAGGTTCCGGCGTCCGCAAACGCCCCGGCCCATTCCAGATAATCCGTCAGCCAGAGAGAGAGCGGAGCGCCGGCTGAAGGATGGGAGACGCATCCGTTGCCGTAGCACTGCCCTAGCGCCCCGGCAAAGCGGGGAGAATTGCCGACGATCGCGGTATCGGGCTGGTTAATCATCGAAACCAGGTTGCCTGCCCGGGTCTCCCACCCGGTGTTTTCCGTGATCCAGAGGCCGGTGGTGCCGTCATCGTGGCCGCCGATGGGCCAGTACTGATCCTGCACGTAGTTGGTGTTCGTGGTATCGGTGCCGTTTGGGTCCGCGGTGAATCTCCAAAAGATGGGCTTGAAACTGCAATTGCCCGCGAGAACGGCTCCGGGTGCGTGGGTGTACGCAGTAGGCGTTGTGATCCATGAAGTCGAAGAGGTCTTGGTCAGGATGGTTACCGTGTCTCCGGTTCCATCCGTAAAGATGAACTGGTCCCCAACTTGAGCGAGCGCTACGTCGGGGTCGGCGCCGCAGGCCGAACAGCCAGGCTCTCCTGAAACCGGGATCGTAGTAGACCCGATGGCCAGCGTGCTCCCCCCGGCGTAGGTATTGACGTATGGACCTCCGCCAAACCCGTTGCCACCGACAAAATTGTGCGTGGTGATTTCGGCTACGGGTTGATCGTATAGGGAGAAGGCTTCATGGATGGCGCACCAGCGCGACTTGATATTCGCATCCACGCGGGTGGCCGCGATCACCCGTGCAGTGGAGATCTGCACCACCGCCAGCCAGCCATACGTGTCCTGGGTGCCTCTCAGACAGGACAGGATGACGTAATCCCCGATCTCTCGAACACCCACGTCGGCGGCCGGGTTGCCACATGGAAAATCGGTAGCGGAGTATGCGGAGTTGAACGTGTGGATGGCCGAGGGGATGCCACTGAGGATCGTTGCCGATGAGAAACTGGCGCTGGTTCCGGGCGTGGCCGAAGTGTAGCTCCCCGTGTAGGTCTTGGCCACCAGGTCCACGTCGTTGTGCAGGACATAGAATTTGTTGTCCAAAGGATTGATTAAGGCATAGGCCGCGCCCCAGTTGTTGCTCCCCAGGTACCGCGCTTCGCCCGTGGAGGGGATGATGTAGTACAGCACCCCGACCCCGCCGTCTCCCTGTGGAAAGGAGCAGAGATACCCAGGCCCCGGTCCAACCAGAGACACTCCGCACACCCGGTCAAACCCTCCGTCATAGAGGTAGGGGCCTGTCGTGCTCGGGTTGCCGACGCTGTACGGAATGTCCTCGGGCAGGGTCACACGCTGGATTAGCGCCCCCGTGTGCGGGTCGATGATCGTCTGCGTGCGGTCGTCCAGCAGGGTGGGCTTCAGCGTACCTCCGGGGGTTGCCGGGTCCAACTGCGGGAGGTCCTGATACGTCATGCCGAACGGGATGTTCGCCGTGGTAAATGTCCCGGTGGCCGTGTCGCTGCCGCACGTGATGCGGTAGTAGTGCATGGTGTTGGCCTGGAGGGCCCGGGAGTAATTGTTGGAGTCGAGTGCCGTCTGTACAATTCGCGCGCCGATGGGGAAGATACGAGCCGTCCCGGAGGAAATAGCAGAGGCGCGAGCATCGGAGTTCGCCCCAGCGAACAGAGCGGCGTCCACGTCATGCACGAGCGGCGAATACGTAGCGGACTCGCTCACTTCGACCGCACAGGCAGAACTACTCGAGGCAGTATAGGACAGCACCGCCTGGGTATTGGTCACACCGTTGATGGCCACGCCCGTGATGGCGCCGAAAGAGCAGGATGCCAGCAGTACGAATAGACTACCACGCCACATAGGGAGGACCATTTCCGTCAGCATGGTCTTCGGTTGCCGCCATTTGGGTGCTCTTGCATAATCTCCTTATATCATAAGCACCATAGCAAGCCATCTGCTGCAATGCCTCCTAAGCGGTTCGCTATTCAAACTGCAGGATAATCGGATCATGGCTCAAGCGACTCGCAATCGGGAGGGTGAACCGCTTCGCGCACCAGAAAACTCCTGCTTCGGTTTTGCCGTCCGGTGGATGCACCGCCGCTACAGGTGGTCACATACAGCTACACGATCGACAATGCGCTCGACTTTGTCAAACGCATGATCCCCGGACCCTCATGAACGTCAGGAATTTGTATCCCGACGGGAAGGATGGCGCCACGCGCTTCAGCGAGATTCTGGGCGGTCTCAACAAGATGACCATTAGACGTTTTGAGACCATGGTGAATTCGGAACCGGGGATGAAGGTTCAGCGTTTTCAGCTCAAGGGTGTGAAAGGCTTGCCCATCGTGACCGGAGTGCCACTGCTCCGCGAACTGATGACCAACGCCTGCACCTGTATCCTGCGACGGCAATCCAAGTAACGCCCGGGCAGCGTAGTCACATCGCCATCAGGAGCCGGCTGTCCTGGTAGTCGTCAACCGGACCTCAGAGCTCCAGCCGGCCCGAGCCCTGCCCGCGGAATTGTGTACGCGGCGCCCCGCGCAGTTCCAAAATCAGCCCCATCACCAGTTGTTCGATCGCGTCCCGAATCTCACAGTGCCGCGTATATTCCATGGACACCGGATCGGCCACTTCCCAATCCACCACCCGCCACTTGAATTCCTGCGGCAGGAAGAAGCCGGTCATATTGACCACCAGGTCGAAATCCGCCCGCCCCAGATGCCGCAGACTTTTCGGAAAATGATCGCGCAGATCGATATTCTTTTCGTCCATGGCGCGGAGCGTATCCGGAGCCACCACCGCCGCCGGCGCCAGTCCCGCGCTGGCCGGAATCATCACGTCGCTGCCGTACGTACGCGCGAAGCCCTCCGCCATCTGGCTGCGGCAGGAGTTTCCGATGCAGACGAACAGCACACGCTTCTTATTCGCCGGAATCATAGCTTCTCCAGAAACAGGCGATGCACGCGGGCGTCCGCGGTCAGTTCCGGATGGAAGGTCGCCGCCATGTGCGGCCCCTGCTCAATCAACACCGGGTCGCCCGCGTACTCCGCCAGCACCTGGACGCCGTTGCCGGCCCGCCGGATGATCGGCGCCCGGATAAACACCGCCTCCAGTTTGCCCGGGGCCGTGCGCTTGGCGAACTCCGGCTCGGTATCCAGTTCCACTACCCGGCTGTCCAGTTGCCGGCCATACGCGTTACGCTCCACTTCGATATCCATCAACCCCAGGCTTTCCTGCGACGGGTTGGTGACTTCCCTGGCCATCAGAATGGCGCCGGCGCAAGTCCCGAACATGGGCTTGCACCGGCCGAACTCGGCCAGATCGTCGAACAGGTTCTCGTAGCGCAGCAGTTTGAGCATGGTAGAACTCTCGCCGCCAGGCAGGATCAACCCGTCGATCTCACCCAACTGCGCCCGCTCCCGGACGTATACCGGTAGCGCGCCGGCGCGTTCCAACGCCGCGCCGTGCGCCGCGAAATCGCCTTGCAGCGAGAGCACCCCCACCTTCTTCATTACCAGCCCCGAGTCTGCAACAACTCGCCTTCCGGAATCTTCGAAATCTCCAGGCCCGGCATGGCCGCTCCCAGGCTCCGGCTGGCTTGCAGCAGCTTCTCCGGGTTGTTGTAGTTCCTGGCGGCCATGACGATGGCGTTGGCGCGGTTCGCCGGATCGCTCGATTTGAAAATCCCCGAGCCCACGAACACCGCCTCCGCGCCCAGTTGCATCACCAGCGCCGCATCCGCAGGGGTCGCGATGCCGCCCGCCGAGAAGTTCGGCACCGGCAGCGTGCCGTGGCGCGCCACCCACTCCACCAGCTCCAGCGGGGCCTGCAGGTTCTTGGCCGCGGCGGCCAGTTCCTCCTTGCCCAGCACGGTGAGTTGCTTCATCTCGCGGACGATGGTGCGTATGTGGCGCACCGCTTCCACGATGTTGCCGCTGCCCGCCTCACCCTTGGTGCGGATCATGGCCGCGCCCTCCCCTATCCGCCGCAGCGCCTCGCCCAGATTGCGCGCCCCGCAAACGAACGGAACCTTGAAATCGTTCTTGTCGATGTGGTGCTCTTCATCGGCCGGCGTCAGCACCTCGCTCTCGTCGATGAAATCCACGCCCAGCGCTTCCAGCACGCGCGCTTCCATGAAGTGCCCGATGCGCGCCTTGGCCATCACCGGAATGTGGACCGTTTTCATGATCTCTTCCATGATCTCGATATTGGCCATGCGCGCCACACCGCCCTCTTTGCGGATGTCGGAAGGCACGCGCTCCAGCGCCATCACTGCCTGAGCTCCCGCATCTTCGGCGATCTTGGCCTGCTCCGCGTTGGTGACGTCCATGATCACGCCGCCCTTCAGCATCTCCGCCAATCCCACTTTCAATCGAAACTGCTCGCTCGAAAACTGAAACATATCGCTCTCCTCTCTCTCGAAACACCTAGACCATTGCGGGCGAAGGTTCGTAATACCGCGCCGCATTTTCCAGCTCAGAGGCGACGGTGCGCCCCAAAATCCCTAGGCCGGAGCGGATCTGCTCCGGCGTCAGGCCCGCAAAACTTAATCGCAACGTGCCCGGCTCCAGCCGCGAGACGGCGAAGTACCGCCCCGGCATGTAGGCCACGCCATCGCGTTGCGCGCGCGCCAATAACTCGCCCGCATCCAGCGGATCGGGCAACCGCACCCAGACATTCATGCCACCTTCCGGCCGCGTCCAGCGCGTGCCCGCGGGCAGGTACTTGGCGCATGCCTCCAGCGTGGCCGCCAGACGCTCGCCGCCCGCCTGGCGAACGCGCGCGCGGTGCGCTTCCAGGCGGCCCGATTCGGCAAATTCCAGCAGCACCGCCTGGGAGAGCTGATCGGTATGCAGATCGGCCGCTTCCTTGGCATGCCGCAGCCGGTCGATCAGCGGTTTGGGCCCCACCGCCCAACCCACCCGCAGTCCCGGGAAGCTGACTTTGGAAAAGCTGCGCAGCAGCACCGTTCCGCCGCCCTCGTCCAGTTGCTTCAGCGCGGGCAGCGGCTCACCAGAGTAGCGCAACTCGCCATAAGCGTCGTTTTCGATCACCGGCACGCTCGCCTTGCGCGCCGCCTCCAAAAGCGCTCTTCTGCCGGCCATCGGCAGACTCGCCCCGGTAGGATTCTGGAAATTCGAGGTCACCACCAGGAACCGCGGCTTCTCGCGTTCCAGCACGCGCTCCAACTGCACCGCATCCATGCCGTCGGCGCCCACGGGGACTCCGCAAAGTTGCGCGCCCATTCCGGTAAGCAGATTCTTCAAGCCGGTGTAAAGCGGATCTTCCACCGCCACCGTGTCGCCCGGCCGCAGCAACACCCGCCCAATCAGGTCGAGCGCCTGCTGGCAGCCGTTGGTGATCAACAGGTCGTCCCCCGGGCCCGCCACCTGCTGCCGCCGCGCCTCTTCCATCAGGTGGCGGCGCAGAGGTTCGTATCCGCTCGGTGAGCCCAGTTGTAGAATGTCGGCCAGGTCCCGGCGAGCCAGCACGGTGGCGCAGGTGGCGCGAAAATCGTCCAGCGGGAACAAGTCCCGCGAGGGCCGCGAAACGGCAAAGCTGATGACGTCCTTATTCCATCCGCCGTTGGGCCCGGCCATGGAAATGTCGCTGCGCTCCAATAGGCCGTTCCAATCCACCCCGCCCGCCGGGTCGGCGCCCCCGGTTACGAAGCTGCCGCGGCCCACCTGACCGGAAATTAAGCCCTCGGATTCGAGAAGTTCGTACGCCGCCGATACCGTGGTTCGATTCAGTCCAAGCAAGCCAGCCAATTCGCGAGTGGCCGGTAGCCGCTCGCCCTGAGCTAACAGTCCGGCACGGATTTGATGGCCGATTTGCTCAGAGAGCTGCCGGTAAAGCGGCGTCTCGGCACGGTGATCCAGCTTTGGTTGGAAGTCCACTCAGCCATACCATACCACATTGGACTGCCCTGGGGCGGGCGCAGTAAATCTGTCACTCGATCATCAACGAGTAATCCCCAGCCGGGTTGGCGCGCGACCGCACCTGGAGGCAGCCATGATTTCCCGGTTCCGGGGATGCAGCCAGCGGAGGCGGTGAAATCCTCGTTTGCTACAATCCTAATTCTAGCCCTTGCGCAACGGCCCGAGCGCCGTTGGCGCGGAAGTCCAGCCCATGACACCGGCCCACGCCCCAGCGCCATTGACGGCAACGCGAAACCGGAGGAGCGCCATGAAGGGGTTGGCGCTGTTGGCGTGGGCCGGTTGCCTCGTCCTTGCTCCCGGCGTGTCCGCGCAGAAAAAGCCCAAGCCCAAGAAGGAAGAAATCACCCAGACCCTGCAACTGCCCCGGGAACTGCCGGGAGCCGTCACCGGCGAAACCCGCCGCCTCACCTTCCACGTCACCCCCCTCTCGGCGCGCGGACTGCTTTCCGCGCAGGTGCGCGACGCCCTCAAAGCCCTCACCCACGAAACCGGTGGCAATCCCGTACTCAAGATCCGCGCCTTCGTCGCCGGCTCCGGCGACCTGCGCCGCGTGCGCGACCTGGTCAGCGAAGTTTTCACCCTCCGCCGCCTGCCGCTGCCCGCTCTCAGTTTGATCCAGGCCGGCGGACTGCCGCTGGAAGGCGCGCAGGTGGTCCTGGAGGCCATTGCCGAAGGGAAAAAAGAGGTGAGCCCGCTTGGCCTGGTCTTCCTGTCCGCCCCCGCCGCTACCACCGACGATCCGCTCGACCCCGTCGCGCCGCTGGCCGCGCAATCGCTCGACCGCTTGCAGCGCGCCATCAAGGCCGCCGGCTCCGAGTCCTCCGATGTGCTGAGGGTCACCTGCTTCCTGAGTTCCCTGGAGAATCTCGCCGCCACCCGTAAACTGGTGGAGGCCGATTATCCCCGGGCCGCGCTCGATTACGTGCAAACCCAGCGTTCCCCCACCCGTGCTTTCGCCGCCTGCGAAGCGGTCGCACGGCTGCGCTGGAACACCGGCAAACGCCTCGCCTTCCAGCCGGAAGAAGGCGAGCCGCTGGCCTCGTTGGTCGCCGCGCAGCATGTCGTGCTCACCGGCACTCAGGTCAGCTACGGCTTCGAGGAATCCGATTCGCGCCTTGCCTTCGAGCGACTGCAAAGGGCCCTCGAAGCCAGCGGCGTGTCCGGCCGCGATGTCGCCTTCGCCCACTATTACCCGTTGGCCGAGCGCCTCGCCGCCCAGGTGCGCAAGCTGCGCGGCGATTTCTTCGCCGCTTCCGCCGGATCGCTGGTGTTGTTCGAAGGCCTTCCCGGCATGGACGCGGGCTTCGCCGTGGACGTGGTCGCGGTCAAAGACTGAGCGCGCGGGGCTTTCTTTGGTGGGGCGGGCTTCAGCCTGCCAATCCGAGCGAAGCTCGGACTCTTTTCCCCCACACCCGTGTGCCGTTTCGCCTACAATGTATCCCGAGGCTGAAATTATGAAGACAAAGGTTATCGCGCTGATCGCGCTCGCCCTGCCCGCATTCGCCCAGAGTGGAATTAAGGACGCTCTGGCCAAACACTGGAAAACCAGCGGCGATTTCACCATCGCTGTGGCCAAGGCCATGCCCGCCGAAAGCTACAATTTCCGGCCCAATCCGGAGGAAATGAGCTTCGGCCAGGTGATGGCGCACATCGGCTTGGCCAATCTGGGGGCGTGCAGCCGCGCCAGCGGCATGCCGCGGCCCGAACTGCCCGCGAAGATCGCGGCGTGGAGCAAGGACACCAACAAGATCGATGTCGACCGCGACACGGCGATCCAGTTCCTCAGCGATTCCTTCAGCTTCTGCTCTTCGGCGGTGAACGCCATGACGCCTGAAAAGCTGAGTGCCATGGTGGGACCCGAGGGCCGCCAGATGACCGCGTTCGAGACTCTGTGGTCCTACTTCACCCACACGGCCCACCATCGCGGGCAGGCCGAGGTTTATCTGCGCGTGAAGGGGATCAAGCCGCCCGACTACGTGTTTTAGGGTGGGCGAGACTGCCCATTGTCGTGGAGGCGATTTGGCCGGCAGCGTTTTCGCCTTGGCCGGGATGGAGTTTGCCAGGCATTGCCAGGGCAGCTTGGCCCTGAGGGAACACCTCATCCGCACGCAATGCTAGAATCAGGATATATTACTGGATATACGGAAAGGGATTCGCCTTGAGCACCACGCCCCAAAAACGAGCGCTGAATAACTACCGGAAGCGCCTCAACCAGCGAGGGATGGCTCGGTTCGAGGTTCTGGGACTTGACGGAGATCGCAACCTGATCCGGTCGCTGGCAAAGCGCTTGGCCGGCGACGGCCCCGATTCGGAACGGATTCGAGCGACGGTCCGCCGTACCATTTCGGCGGAGCCCCCGAAAAAGGGCGGTATTCTTGACGCATTGCGCCGATCGCCTCTGGTCGGCGCCGATCTGGATCTCAAACGCCCGGTGGCGCCGGGACGCAAGGTTGACCTGTGAGCAGGAGCCTCCTCGACACCAATATCATCAGCAATGTCACGAGGCCGGTGCCATCGGAAGCGTTAGTCGCTTGGATGGCCGGGCAAGCGGACGAGGATCTCTTCATTTCTTCGCTGACAGTCGCCGAAATCCGCCGCGGAATTCTGGAGAAGCCCGCCGGAAAGAAGCGCAGGGAGTTGGAGCGTTGGTTTTCCGGCCCCGAGGGCCCGCAAGCGCTGTTCGCCGGGCGGGTGCTTCCGTTCGACGAAAAGGCCAGCCTCATTTGGGCCCGGCTGATGGCCGACGGGACGGCGAAAGGGAGGCCACGAAGCCCCCTGGACATGATCGTTGCCGCAGTCGCCGAGGCGAACGATTGCGTGATTGTCACGGAAAACGAAAGGCACTTCGCCGGTCTGAAGATCGTCAATCCCATGCGCGCCAACTGACGAGTGGGAACGGATAAGGGACGGAGGCGCGTTTCCCGGTACTGATATGTCACCTGAACCCGAAAGGTCTGTGCAGATCAGCGGTTTGCTCGTCAGGCAACATCTGGTCCGCTCTACCCGGCAAATGTCAGTAACGGGCGTGATGCGGCCAAGTGATGCAAAGTGGCTGCTTCCGAACTTCGGCTAGCAGAGCCGGGAAACCGTCAAACCGATACCAGCCTTCTTCTGAGGGCTCAGGCGGTGGCGGGCATCTGAGCGATGAACGCGCCATAACTGAACAGTGCCATATCAACAGTCCGCCTATCCGTTGCGCGACACAGATCCGCGATCTGTTGAAACACGGGGCAGTATGAGTTGACGTACGAGGCGACTGAGTAGTCCAGGGATGAGCCAAGCAACCGCGAAACGGCCGGTTAGGACGCCGACTGCGGTCGCCTTGCCCGTTGTGCCAGGTAGTGCTGATCGAGCGCCTGCCGGACCAGCGTCTTGATGACGGCCTGGCGGCTCACATTTAGGTCCTGAGCAGCCTTATCCAGTTCTTCCAGCATGGTGGCCGTGACGTCCAGGTTAACGCGCTGAATCGGCTGAACCATGCGGCCTTGGCCCTTAAAGTAATGAGAAACGTCCTTGCCTTGATCCGCTAACCGCGCAATCGCATCGGCGGAAACCGGTTGGGCGGACTTACGAGTTTTCTTCATATAGTCGGATCTCCTCCTTTGTCGACCTCCACAGCGTGACGAGGTGCAGAATCTCGCCTTCTTCGTCTCGCCGGACTTCAAAAATGACAGAATACAGCCGGTCACCGACCCAGCCGACGGCCAGAAACTGCTCGGGGACATCCGATCGCCGATCGAGCCAATAAGGCTGTGAGAACAACTCACGCGCCTCTTCAAACCCAATGCCGCGCCGCGGATTCGCCCTGAGGCGCCTGCTCTTTCGAAGATCGAATCTAAAGCGCATCTGATATGACTGTTATACCACTTTGAACCGCTCGGCATCCAGGGAAAGGCGACCCGGAGTTGCATTGCGGAAACGATCTGCCGGGATCTGCCGACGGGCGCTCGCGGCGATGTATAATATACATTGTGCGGCGAACGCAGTTGTACCTTGACGAACACCTCTGGAATGCCCTTCACACTCGCGCACGGAGTCGAAAGACCACCGTCTCGGCGCTCGTGCGGGAAGCCGTTCGGGAGCGTTACCTCGGCGGCCGGGACGAGCAGATGAAGGCGATGCAGGAATTCGTCGGGATTCGCAAGGAACGCTCCGAACCCGTCGGCGCGGTGGAGTATATTCAGAGTCTTCGGCGGGGCGGCCGGCTGGATCGGCTTCACAAGAAATGACCGTCCTGGTCGATTCCGATATCCTGATCGAAGTCTCTCGCGGCAGAGATGCGGACATCGTTTCCAAGTGGATAGACTTGAGCAACTCCGACGCTGCCGTGTTGTATTCGCCCGTCAGTGTAGCTGAACTTTCGGCCGGCGCCCGGCCGAATGAGTATGACGCTCTGAACAATCTTTTCCGGGCGCTGACGTGTACTCCGATCGACGAAGAAGCGGGCCGCCAGGCGGGCGTCTACTTGCGTCAATACAGACGGAGCCATGGAGTCGAGGTCGCCGATGCGTTGATCGCCGCCGGCGCGGTGGCGAACAGGGCAGAGCTGTGGACGCGAAACCGCAAGCATTACCCGATGAAGGAAGTCTCCTTCTTCGATTGAGCCACCAGGTCGGGGAACGGCAATTCCGCCGGCAAGCACTTCCACATTCGTAAGCGCGAAATCGGCCGCCTCCCGAATCGCCGTTTAGTGAGTTACGCGCCGGTCCGCTCCCGGCCGGCCCGTCGCCCGCAGCACCTCGATCCGGGAGCCGGTAGGTGACCGCCACCAGCGCCCCGACGAACCGCTCGATGCAGGACGATGAATCCCGCTGCATCCCCCAAAAAGGGATCGCGGCTGCGCGAAAACGAGGCTACCGCATCGTGCCCGCTGCTGCCCGTCAACCGGCGCGGCGTCCCACCGGCGGCGCTGACGGCATACACTTCAAAGCGCCCGTTTTTCGTCCCGTCGAACAGGATCGTGGATCCGTCGGGCGACCAACCGGGGCTTCCGACAAAGGGCCCGCTGACGGAAGTCAACTGGAACGCGCCGCTTCCGTCCGCATTCGCGATCCAGATCTGGTAGGCGCCGCTGCGATTGGAGACGAACGCGACGCGGCGTCCGTCGGGTGAGAACCGCGGATTGGAATCGGTGCGGCTGGAAGAGGCCGGCCACTCGCTGTGCTCGGGCCTCTACCATCCGAGTGCGCCGTGGTCTTGCGGCGTTATACTACAGGTTTGAAATCTACTGCGCTGTTTTTTGCATCCCTGCTAGCGGCATGCAACAAACCAAGGATCTCCGCATGAGTGCAATTGCGATCAATCCCGTACATCGGGTCGTCCGCTTCTATGAAGCCCCCATCGGCAAGAAGGCCATCATGGCCTTGACCGGTGTGATCCTCTTCGGCTACGTCGTGGCCCATCTGCTGGGCAACCTGCAGATCTATGGCGACCCGCAGCAGATCAATAAATACGCCGCCTTCCTGCACAATCCCGCCAATGCCGGACTCCTGTGGGTGGCGCGCGGCGCGCTGCTCGTGGCCGTGGGCCTGCACATCCTGGCCTCCCTCCAGCTCTGGAAACTGAAGAACGACGCGCGCCCGGTGGCCTACGTCAAGAAGGACGACGCCGCCGCCACCTACGCCTCCCGCACCATGATGTGGAGCGGCCCCATCGTGGCGGCGTTCGTGATTTTCCACGTGCTGCACCTGACGGTGGGCGCCGTGGTGCCGTTGCAGGAGATCGCACCCAATCGGCCGGATGTTCACGCCAACCTCATCGCCGGGTTTTCCAATCCCTTGATCTCGGGCTTCTACATCCTGGCCATCATTCTGTTGTGCACGCACCTGTATCACGGGCTGTGGAGCTTGTTTCAGTCGTTGGGCTTCAGCCACCCCCGCTACACTCCGAAATTGAAGAAGGGCGCGGCCATTTTCGCCATCCTGATCGGCATCGGCAATTGCTCCATCCCGATCGCGGTGATGGCCGGCCTCGTGAAATAGGAGAGAAACGCCAGCATGGAACTCAATTCGAAATCTCCCAACGGCCCGATCGAGACGCGATGGGACCGCCAACGCTTCAATCTCAAGCTGGTGAATCCGGCCAACAAGCGGAAGTACACCATCATTGTCGTGGGCTCGGGCCTGGCGGGTGGCAGCGCGGCGGCGAGCCTGGCCGAGCTGGGCTACAACGTCGACTGTTTCTGCTTCCAGGATTCCCCCCGGCGCGCGCACAGTATCGCCGCGCAGGGCGGCATCAATGCCGCCAAGAACTATCACAACGATGGCGACAGCGTCTACCGCCTGTTCTACGACACGGTGAAGGGCGGCGATTTCCGGGCGCGCGAATCCAACGTGTATCGCCTCGCCGGCATCAGCCTCAACATCATCGATCAGTGCGTGGCGCAGGGCGTGCCGTTCGCCCGCGAGTATTCCGGCTACCTGGATAACCGCAGCTTCGGCGGCGCGCAGGTGTCGCGCACCTTCTACGCGCGCGGGCAGACCGGGCAGCAGTTGCTACTGGGAGCTTACCAGGCGTTGGAACGGCAGATCGGCCTGGGCGCGGTGAAAATGTTCCCGCGCACCGAGATGCTGGACCTCATCGTGGTGGACGGCCGCGCGCGCGGCATCGTCACCCGCGACCTGATCAGCGGGAAAATCGAGAGCCACTTCGCCGACGCCGTGGTGCTCGGCACCGGCGGCTACGGCAACGTCTACTACCTTTCCACCAACGCCAAAGGCTGCAACGCCACCGCCATCTGGCGGGCGCACAAGCGCGGCGCGCTGTTCGCCAATCCCTGCTTCACGCAGATTCACCCCACCTGCATTCCGGTCTCCGGCGAGTATCAGAGCAAGCTCACCCTGATGAGCGAATCGCTGCGCAACGACGGCCGCGTGTGGGTGCCCGCCAAGAAGGGCGATAAACGCACCCCCAGCCAGATCCCCGAAGCCGAGCGCGATTACTTCCTGGAGCGCAAATACCCGAGCTTCGGCAACCTGGTGCCGCGCGATGTGGCCTCGCGCAACGCCAAAGCGGCGTGCGACGAAGGCCGCGGCGTCGGGGAAAGCGGGCTGGCGGTCTACCTGGACTTCCGCGACGCCATCCAGCGCCTCGGCGCCTCCGTCATCAAGGAGCGTTACGGCAACCTGTTCGACATGTACAACCGCATCACCGGCGAAGATCCTTACAAGGACCCGATGCGCATCTACCCCGCCATCCACTACACCATGGGCGGCCTCTGGGTGGACTATAACCTGATGTCGAACGTCCCCGGCCTGTACGTCATCGGCGAGGCCAACTTCAGCGATCACGGCGCCAACCGGCTGGGCGCCAGCGCCCTCATGCAAGGCCTGGCCGACGGCTACTTCGTGCTGCCCAACACCATCGGCGATTACCTGGCGTCCAATAAATTCGACAAGGTGGATGCCTCCAACGCCGCCGCGCGCGAAGCCGAAGCCAACGTCAACGACATCACCCAACGCCTGCTCGGCGCCAAGGGCACCCGCACGGTGGATTCCTTCCACCGCGAGCTTGGCAAGATCATGTGGGAGCATTGCGGCATGGCGCGCAACGCCGCTGGTCTCAAGGAGGCTATGGCGCTGATTCCGCCCCTGCGCGAGCAGTACTGGAAGGACGTCAAGGTGCTCGGCACGGGCGAGGAGCTCAACCAGTCGCTCGAAAAGGCCGGGCGCGTGGCCGATTTCTTCGAGCTCGCCGAGCTCATCTGCCGCGATGCGCTCGACCGCAACGAAAGCTGCGGCGGCCACTTCCGCGAAGAATACCAGACCCCGGAAGGCGAGGCCGCGCGCGACGACGAACACTACGCCTACGCCGCCGCCTGGGAATTCCAGGGTGTCGGCCAGACTCCCGCCCTTCACAAAGAGCCGCTGACTTTCGAATACGTGCACCCCTCGCAACGGAGCTACAAGTAATGAGAATCATCCTCCACATCTGGCGGCAGCGTAGCTGCAACGACAAGGGCAAGATGACCCGCTACGAGGTGCCCGACGTCAACCACGAAATGTCGTTCCTCGAAATGCTGGACGTGCTGAACGAGGACCTCATCGCCAAAAACGAAGAGCCCGTGGCGTTCGACCACGATTGCCGCGAAGGCATCTGCGGCATGTGCGGCTGCATGGTCAACGGCGTGGCCCACGGCCCGCTCCCCGCCACTACCCTGTGCCAGCTCCACATGCGGTACTTCAAGGATGGCGACGAGCTCTACCTCGAACCCTGGCGCGCCAAAGCTTTTCCCGTGGTGAAGGATCTGGTGGTGGACCGCACCGCCTTCGACCGCATCATTGCCGCCGGCGGGTATATCTCCGTCGCCACCGGCAGCGCTCCGGACGGCAACGCGGTGATGGTGCGCAAGGAAAACGCCGAGCGCTCCATGGACGCGGCGGCGTGCATCGGCTGCGGCGCCTGCGTGGCCATGTGTCCCAACGCGGCGGCGGCGCTTTTCACCGGCGCCAAGATCGCCCACCTCGGTTTGTTGCCGCAAGGCCAGCCGGAGCGGAAGGAGCGCGCCATCGCCATGGTGGCGCAGGCTAAACAGGAGCTCTTCGGCAGTTGCACCAACATGGGCCTGTGCGAGGCCGTGTGCCCGAAAGAGATCAAGCTCGAAGTCATCGCCCGCATGAACGGAGATTTCATCCGCGCCAGCTTGACCGCGCGGTAGGGCCGGGGCGGCGCTGGTCCGATGCGCGACCGGGGTACCCTCCGCGCCCGCTGAATTGCCGTTGCGCCGGTCGTGATTTTGCCGGTCTTCCGTGAAGATCGTTCCGGCAAAAGGCCCCTCGGCTTGGACGGCCGTCTCCGGGGCGATCACTGTCCCAGACGCGCTTGTTTGTGGCAAGTTCGCTCGCGATGGCAGTAACGCCTGGAACGCCGGAGTGTTCAGCGCGGGATGCCGCCGATTCCCTCTTACGGCTGGCTGTCCAGGTGGTCGAAGCGCTGCTCGTGGGCTTCGGCGACGCGAGCCAGGCGGTTGATGAATCCGAGCGTGTCGGCGAATCGCGCGGCGGTCTGTTGTTCGAGGTCGCGGTGCAGTGTGGTTAGCAACTCGACACTTTGTGCGATGGCATCCACACGTTCCGTGAGCCGGTCGAGTCGTTCATCCGTGGTCATGGGTGCGGCATCTCCCGATCCCGATTATCTCAGATCGCGCCACCGGCACGCTGCGAGCTTCGATTCCACAGACCCGTCTCTTGTGGGACGTCCCACCGCGCCGATGTGACGGGGACTTCCTGCGGCGCCAGCAACACCGGCAAGTTGGGGAACTATTGCGAACCCGATAGGGAGTCGCGATTTGCGCGTGTCTCGTAAGGGACCCGTTGCGAGACGCCACACTGGTCAAAGCGACGGACGTTCGACGAGGCGCGGGATTTTCATTTCGCCCTGGTGCTTTCGAGCCTGGGCAAGATCATACGCCGACTGCATTCGTAGCCACATATCGGCACTGCCGCCGAAGGCCTTTTCAAAGCGCAACGCCATCTCAGGCGTCACGGCGCTTCTGCCTTGCATCACGTTGTAAAGCTGCTGGCGCGTGATCTTCATGGCTTTCGCTGCCTCGGCCACACTTAGGTTAAGTTCGTCAAGGTTAGCCTTGGCGAGTGTGCCGGGGTGAACGGGGTTTTTCATCGGCATCGCGTCGTCCCTCCTAATGGTAATCTTCCAAATCCACGTCGTAGGCGTCGCCTCCCTCAAAGAGGAAGGTCACCCTCCAGTTGGCCCTTACCGTCACGGCCCACGCGCCTTTACGATTGCCCTTCAATTGGTGCAATCGAAACGTCGGCTGGTTCATATCCTGCACCTCACCGGCCTGATCGAGCGCCGAGAGGATCAATCGCAAACGGTCGACTTGATCGGCTCCAACCCTGCGACCGTCGTCCTGTTCAAACAGGCTCCGCAGACCCTTGTGTTGGAAGCTCTCGATCATCGTCCAACTGTAAAACGTCAATTGACGTTTGTCAACACAAACGCGCCGGGATGAAGGGATCCAATGCCGGATCAAAAGTGGAGCGCGAGAACGATCCTCTCTAATAAGATCTCTTTTTCTCGCGGATCTACAAGATCCTGGCCTCGCGGCCGGGGCCTTTCGTGGCGCGCATTACCAAAGCCGGAGAGGTTGGCGGCGTTTGGGAGGGGCAGGCCGGGCATGCCCGGCCCCTACAGAAGGCGCTGCGGGGGGCTTCGGGGTTGCGCGGCGCGGGAGGGCCCACATCGACAGGCGCCGCCGGCACGTTGTTGGTACCTTCGCGCGGCGCACGGGTGTACAAACCAGCGGACCTATGACACAATCGAACAACGGCGGTGCCGTATGTCCGATAAATCGGTCTTTATTTCCCATTCCAGCCAGGATGACCAGGTTGTGGCGGAAATCCGGCAGGCTCTGGAAGGACTTCGAATCGAAACCTGGGCGGATTCCCAACGGCTCGCCGGCGGCGACGAGCTTGAGCCCAGCATCAAGAAAGCTATCGAGAGCGCTTCCCATTTCCTCGCCATCCTCAGTCCGAACGCCATCAATTCCGCCTGGGTAGCGAAAGAGATCAAACACGCCCTCAAGGTTGGGAAGAACGTGATCCCGGTTCTGCTCCCCGGCATTAAGCCGAGCGCTTTGCACCTGTGGTTCGGCAAAGAGCCTGTCGCCGTGAAGCTCGGTGTTGGCCCGGGCGCCGTGAGCGCCGCGCTGCCGGGACTGCTGGCCGCTTTGGGCGAGCGGCTGCCGGACGAAGCATCCCCGCCGGTCCCGGCCCGCGCCGCGCCCATCGCGGACCTGGTTCTGGAACTCACCGACCCCGCTATAGACACCGCGGAAGGCAAGCGGCGTGCCACCGCCGCTGCCACGCTCGCCTATCACCCGCCCGATGGCGGGCCCGACGTCGAAAGCAAGCGCTACCGGTTCACCGCGCCACTTGGCCCGATTGAGGCGGACGAACTCGCCTGGTACCTGGAGCGCTACGTCAACTGGCCAAGCGGCGTGTTTCAGGAGCGAGCGCGCCGCGTCGAAGCGGACCTTCCACGGTGGGGCGATCTTCTTTATGACACTCTGAACGCCGACGTTGCTCGCGCGGCCTTCGAGGCCTGGAAAGCGACGCCCGAGGGCACGGAGCGCCGCTTCACCGTCAAGGTGGATAAGGAACTCGTCGACGCACAGGACCCGCGGCAGAGGGAAGCCGACGAAGCCGCCACGCTGCTGCTCTCGCTGCCCTGGGAGCTGATCCATGACAAGGGTGGATTCCTCTTCCAGGATGCGCGCGGCGTTCGCGTCCGGCGCAGCCTGCCCAACCGTAATACGCAGGTAGCCCTCGCCACCCGTCCCCCCATACGGGTCCTGCTGGCCAGCCCCCGCCCGGAAGACGAACCCTACTTCGACCATCGCATCAGCGCCCGCCCGCTGGTCGAAGCGCTCAGCAAGCTCGGCGACCTGGCGGACTTCACGCTGCTCACCCCGCCGACCTTTCAGGCGCTTCAGGATGAGCTTCAGCGCGCAGCCAAGGCCAAGAAACCCTACCACGTGGTCCACTTCGACGGGCACGGCATCTACGACCGCAAGCTCGGCCTGGGCGCGCTGTGCTTCGAGAACCCCGCGCGCCGCACCGACCTGGTGATGGCGGACAAGCTTGCCGAGGTAATCCGCGGCCACCGCGTCCCGTTGTTTTTTCTCGATGCTTGCCAGACGGCTAAAGCCGTTGCCGACCCCACCGCCTCCGTCGCCGGCAAGCTGCTCGAAAGCGGCGTCGCTTCGGTCGCGGCCATGAGCCACTCCGTGCTGGTCGAAACCGCGCGCCGCTTCGTCGCGGTCTTCTACGAGCATTTGATGAGCGGCAAGCGCGTGGGCCAGGCCATGCTGGCCGGCCAGCGGGCACTCAGGATGGACACTTTCCGCGGCAAGGTGTTCACCGGCGAATTGAACCTGCAGGACTGGTTTGTCCCCGTCCTCTTCCAGGAAGAGCAGGACCCCCAACTCATCCGCGAAGTGCCGGCCGAACAAGTGCAGTCCATCATCGCCCAGCAGAGAGAATTGGCCCTTGGTAGGGTGCCTGCCGAGCCGGAACACGGGTTCGTCGGCCGCAGCCGGGAGTTGCTGGCCGCCGAGCGGCTTCTCGCCGGTGAGCGCTATGTGGTCTTCCAGGGCGATGGCGGAGAGGGTAAGACCACGCTGGCCGCCGAGTTGGCCCGCTGGCTGGTCTTCACCCAGCGCTTCCAGCGCGGCGCCTTTGCGAGGCTCGATCAAGATGGCGACGCGCGCAAGGTCCTCTACGCCATTGGCGAGCAGCTTGTGCCGAACTACCTCTCGCGCGCGGCGCAGAATCCGGCCCATGCCCTCCAACTTGTGGAGCGGGCCCTCGCGGAACAGGCGACGGTGATCGTGCTGGATAACATGGAATCCGTCCTGCCGCCCGCGCCCGGCTCCGAGGCCCATTTGGCTTTTGAACCGGAGACACTTGAGGGAATCGTCGGGCTGTGCCAGGCCCTCACAAAGCAAGGCGACACGCGCCTGATCTTCACCAGCCGCGAGCCTCTGCCCGAGCCGTTCTCCCGGAACCTGGTGAAGGTGGACCGGCTGGACCGGTCGGACGCGATCCGGCTGGTTGGCAGCGTATTGGGCGAGGGCAAGCTGATGCCGCACGCGGCCGACCCCGGCGAGAGCGAGCAGGAGATCGAGAAACTGGTAGACGCCGTCGGCTGCCACGCCCGCAGCCTGGTCCTGTTGGCGGGTGAGGTGGCCGCCTCCGGCGTGCGGCACGCCACTGAGAAGCTCCGTGAGCTGATGGCCTCGCTCGAGGCGAAGTACCCCGGCGAGCGCGAGCGGTCGCTCCTTGCGAGCGTCGAGCTGTCACTGCGCCGCCTGCCTGCCGAAACCCGGTGCAAGATCCGCCCGCTCGGCGTCTTCCAGGGCGGCGGGAGCCTGCTGGCGCTCGGAGTGACACTGGGGCTGGAGCCGCGAGAGTGTGTCACGCTGGCGCGTGTCCTTGTGGGCGTCGGATTGGCCGAGCAACTCCAATTCGGCTATCTGCGACTGGACCCGGCGCTCGCTCCGGCGCTGCTCGCCGAGATGAGCGCCGAGGAACGCGAAGCCGCCCGCGCAGCTTGGGCGGAAGCCATGGCGGCGATGGTAGACTTCTTGTGCGAGCAGCTATCCAAGGACGCCAACCTCGCTCTCAACCTCGCTCTGCTCGAATTGTCCAACCTCCTGGCCGCATTGGATTACCTCCGTGAGATAGCCGCTCCGGAACGCGTGGTCGGTCTGGCGACCAGCCTCGAAACACTCATTGCGCCTCTGGCCTGCCCGAAAGCGCTGGCGCGCGTGGTCGAGATTCGGACCGAGGCAACGCAGCAGCTTGGTGCCTGGAGCCACGCGCGGTTTGAGGCCGAGCAAGCCGCCATCGAGCGGCTGATCGAGCAGGGCCGCCGCAGTGAAGCGGTAGAAGCCGCCAGATCGCTGCTCGAAGGGGCGCGGGCAGCCGGCGAGAACGCCTACGATGGAGCAGCCTCTGACCTCACGATTGTGCAAATCACCCTGGGGCGAGCATTGAGGACGAGCGGCGCTGCCGAGGAAGCGGTAGCGCATTTGGACGTTGCCCGCGAGCGGTTCCAGAACCTCGGAGAAAGGCGCATGGCAAACGTGGCGTTGGCTGAAAAAGCGAACTGCCTGAGAGATCTTGGTCGCTACGACGAAGCGGCGGCGGCTTACGAGGAAGCGATCAGGATAGGCGAAGAGCTCGGCGATCCTCGGTCGATCGCAGCCGGCAAGAACCAGCTTGCCACCGTGCGCATGCTTCAGGAGAGGTACCCCGAGGCGCTCGACCTGTATCACGGGGTCCGCAACATTTTCAAACAGCTTGGCGAACCGGCATCCGTCGCCACGATCTGGCACCTGATCGGCATGGTCCACGAGAAGACCGGCCAGTACGATGTGGCGGAGAAAGCCTATCAGGAATCGTTGAAGCTCAACGTGCAAACGGCCAACCGTCCCGGCGAAGCGAGTACGCTCAACCAACTCGGCAGCCTTTATTCCCTGGTGGCTCGCCGCGAGGAGGCTGTTCGTTTCGGCCGCCAAGCCGCCGAAGTGTCCATGGAACTGAAGGATCTGAGGGGCGAGGGCGTCACGCGCAGCAACATCGCAGGTGAGCTCATCACGCTCAAGCGCTATGACGAAGCGCGCCAGGAACTCCTGCGCGCCATCGAGTGTAAGAAGCCCTTCGGCCACGTCGCACAGCCCTGGAAGACTTTCGCCATCCTAAGCAATCTGGAGCGCGCCGTGGGCAATGAACCGGAAGCACGCAAGGCCCGCAACCAAGCGATGCAGGCTTACCTTGCCTACCGCCGCGCCGGCGGAGAGAGCCAAACTCCCGGCGGACAGCTCTGTGCCCTCGTCGCGCGCCAGCCAGACGCCGCCAGGGGCCTGCTTGCCAAGCTGCGACAAAGCCCGGACCTGCCGGCTGATCTCAGAGCCTTGATCCCATTGCTGGAAGCCGTACTCGCCGGCTCACGCGACCCCGCCCTGGCGGAAGACCCGAGCCTCGATTACGACGACGCAGCCGAACTGCTGCTCCTCATCGAATCCCTCTCATAGAAACACGGCGGGCTCACAGGGCGTAGGGGCCGGGCATGCCCGGCCCCTACAGCTTGGCGTTGCGGGCGTCTTGGCCCCGCTTGATCTCGGCGACCATCAGACCGTACAACACCAAGCCCGCCACCGGCGCCACGGAGATCCAGAAGTAGTTGGCCATCGGCGTGTTGGGCCAGGGGTCGCCACTGGCCGCAGCCATCGCGCGCAAGACCGTCACCGGCACGGGATAAATGAACGCGGCGCATAGCAGCGCCCACCCTAGCTTCTTCCAGGCGCCGCGCAAGGCAAGGCCGCCGGCAAACAGCGCCATGCCAGGGAACTGCATGACTTGGTAGTGCGTCCAGGAAACCGGCGCGGCCACCAGCGTTAGGGTGGTGAGGGAAGCCATGGCGAGCGGAAGTTGGGCGCGGCTCACGCGGCCCCGGGTCACTGCCAAAAGCGCGCCAATGCCAAGTGCGAATGTGGCGGCGGTCACGGCGAGCCCGACCCTGCGCGCGGCGGGGGGAAGGTTGAGCGCCTGCAAGTTGAACGCGTTGCCCCAAGGCAATCCACGGCCGGGCGGGGGTGGGTCCATGATGCGCTGCGCCACCGATGGCAGCGACCAACTCAGCACCGCCGGCGATCCAGCCAGCAAGGCCGTCGGACGCAGCGGCGCCGGCGGGCCAACCAGGGCGAAGGACGCGAAGACCCAGGATAGCGCCCCGAGCAAGGAACACAAGACCGCTACGCACAGGGCCCGCCAGCAGCGCGCCATGGCCAGGCCGATGGCGCACGGCCCGGGCAGAAACTTCAAAGCGATGCCCAGGCCGAGGCTGGCGCCCTGGCGCCAGTCCGAAGCGGTATAGGCAATGGCCAGCAAGAGAGCCAGTTCGGGTCCCAATTGCCCCACCCCCACGGCTTCACCCGCTGTGCGGCCCCCGGCCCACACCAGTGCCACCGAACAGGCTGCCACCAGACCGCGTCCCAAGTATCGGTAGACCAGCCAGGCCGCCCACAGCAGGCACGCCTGCGAAAACACGAACCACACCCAGCGGGCCGCGAGATAGCTGAGCGCGCCTAGCGGCGCCATCAACAGGGCCAACAGCGGCGGGTAAATGTAGCCTTCCGACAGAAACGGAGACTCGCCGTGAAGGACGTGCCGCGCCGCCAGGTAATAGCCCCGGAAGTCGCTATCGGTATTCGCGGGAAGCTGCGTCAGGATGGTGTCGTAGGTGTACCAGGCGGCGCACAGTATCAGAAAACACCACGCCAGCCAAGTGCGCATACGATGGTAGGGGCCGGGCATGCCCGGCCCCTACAACTTCTTGAAGAGCTTGTCGAAGGCGTTGCGGGCGTCTTCGGGATTGCGCGGCGCGGGAGGGCCCACCTCGATGGGCACCGCCGCCGGCACGTTGTCGGTGCCTTCGCGGGCCACGGTCACGCGCGGCATAAACGAATTGCACTCGTTGGCTTTGTCCTTGGTGGCGATGCGCACCGGGATGGGCTTGAGGCACTGGAAACGCATGGATGGCTCGAAGTGGGAACACTGCTTGCAGCAGTGCAGCTCGGCATTGCACTTGGGGCAGTTGCCCCGGAAGTCGACATCGGGCGGAAGGGTTGTCGCGCAGTTGTAACACCGGGCCGCGGCGACGTGCTGGACGAGGCGCGGCAGGCGGGGGCCGGTGATGTCGATGGGAGGACGCGGCCCGTTGGGCTTGGGCCGGTCTGCGCCGAAGCCTTTGAAATCCCGGTCCGTATCCATGTACCCAGGTTGTCTGTACTTGCGATCGCTGTTCATGGGGAAAAGTTACTCCGTAACTAGCGGGACCAAAGAACGTTTCTTCGAACAATCGGCGCTTAAAATACCGATCTATCCCCACGCGGCCGCGCGACACTCCCGACGACGGCGGTTAGCGTGGATTTACCGGAGGGGTTCTGCGGGAACGCCAGACGCCTGACACAAACAGGTTCGCGGCCCGCCCATGCTTCAAATACATATGTACCACGGATCAAAGTCAATTGCACCCCTTATCTCACTCTCCTTGGATAGGGCCGGGGCGCTTACCCTACGGAACTCCACTTCAGGAGGCCAGTGCAGGGCCGGGTAATGGGATCGTCAAAATGGTTGGGGCTGACGCGCAGCGCGTAGCCCAGACGGCCGGTGCGTTCGGGAACGATGTCCCTGGCAAACACGGCGACCGAGCCCTGCTGCTCCACGGCGGGCAGCACCAGCACCTCGGTCTCTTCCAGGTGGCCATTGCTATCCACGCGGCCGACAACGGCCTCCACGCGGACGTCGTCGGGTGTCAAACCCGCCAGGTCGATGGCCGCGCGCACCGGAACGGGTTGGCCGCTGGTCACCGAACCCGCCGGCCCGGGCCCGGCTTCCACGAATTTCACGCGATCCCAGACCTCGCGGATGCGCGCGTTCCAACGGGCTCTTTCGCGGACCCCGCTGTAATCCGCTTGGAGGATGCGCAGGTGCGACGAGTGGGCCGGCTGGTACAATTCCGCCATGTACTCGCGCACCATGCGGCGGCAATCGAAATGGGGGCTGATGTAGGCGATGGACTGCTTCATGCGGCGCACCCACTCGCGCGGCGTCTGCTCGCGGCGCTCATAGAACATGGGGGCGATCTCGCTTTCGAGCAGGTAGTAGATGGCGCTGGCGTGCAGCGCGTCCTGGTCCTCGGCATACGGCTCCCGCTCGCCGATCGCCCAGCCGCCCGAATGCTCATAGGCTTCGTCGAACCAGCCGTCCAGGATGCTCAAATTGAGAACGCCGTTGATGGCCGCCTTCATGCCGCTGGTGCCGCAGGCCTCTTCGGCGCGCCGTGGATTGTTGAGCCACAAGTCCACGCCCTGCACCATCTCGCGCGCCACCTTCATGTCGTAGTCTTCGAGGAAGACCACGTGTTTCCAGAGGTCGGGATCGCGGGAGAGCTGCACGATCTCGCGGATATAGCTCTTGCCCGGCTGGTCCTTGGGATGGGCCTTGCCGGCGATGACGATCTGCACCGGCATGTCCTTGTTCAACAAAATGCGCTTGAGCCGCTCGACGTCGCGGAACAGAAGGGTGGCGCGCTTGTAGGTGGCGAAGCGGCGGGCGAACCCGATGGTGAGGGAGTTGGGATCGAGCACCTCAGCCGCGCGCCGCACTTCCGCGGCGGAGGCCTGCCGTCGCACCGCCGAAGCGCCCTGGCGCTCCCGAACGAAACTGACCAGGCGGCGCTTGCGCCGGCGATGGGTGTCGAGCAGTTCCTCGTCCGGGATCTCAGCCACCTGTTCCCAGATGCTGGGATCGTTGAAGCGCTCGCGCCAGTCGGGTTGCAGGTACCGATCGTATAGCGACGCCAGGTCGCCGTTCAGCCAGCTCGGCAGGTGCACGCCGTTGGTGATGGAAGTGATGGGCACTTCCCACAGCGGCAGCCGCGGCCAGAGGTCGTGGAACATCTCCTGCGAGACCTGGCGGTGCAGGCGGCTCACGGCGTTGCGGTACGCCGAAGTGTTCAGCGCCAGAACGGCCATGGAGAACCGCTCGTCACGGTCGAAAACGTTGCGCCGGCCGAGGGCCATCAACTGCTGAAAGTCGATGCCGACTTCGGCGCAATACGCCGAGAAGTAGTGGTACATCAGGCCGGGGTCGAACAGATCGATTGCGGCGGGAACCGGCGTGTGGATGGTGAAAACATTGCTGGCGCGCGCGGCATCCAGGGCTTCTTCGAAGGTTAGTTTCCGGTCGCGCATCAACAGGCGCACCTGCTCCAGCGCGAGAAACGCGGAGTGGCCTTCGTTCATGTGGTACACGGTGGGCTTCAAGCCCATGGCCTCCAGCGCCCGCATGCCGCCGATGCCCAGCACGATTTCCTGGCGGATGCGCGTATCGATATCGCCGCCGTAGAGCGAATCCGCGATGCCGCGATCCTGCGGCAAGACGTTCTCGGGGATGTTGGTATCCAGCAGATAGAGTGTGATGCGGCCCACATCCAGTCTCCATACCTGGATGTACACGTCGCCGGCCGGCAGCTTGACGGTGACCTTCAGATCCCCGCCATGGGCGTCCTTGACGGTTGCCAGCGGCAGAGTATAGAAGTCGTTCACCGGATAGCGTTCCTGCTGCCAGCCGTCGGGGTTGAGGAATTGCCGGAAGTAGCCCTGCTGGTAGAGCAGGCCCAGCCCGATGAGCGGATAATCCTGATCGCTTGAAGACTTCAGATGATCGCCCGACAGCACTCCCAGACCACCCGAGTAGATGGGCATGCACTCCGTGAGACCGTACTCGGCGGAGAAGTGGGCGATCAGCTTGCCGTCGTCTGGCGGCGGACCTTTGCGCACGCGCGTATCGTAGGTTTCGCACGCCGTGCGGTAGAGCACCAGGTAGCGCGGATCGGCGCCCATCTTAGCCAGGGTGGCTTGGGGAACACGGCCGAGCATCAGGACCGGATTGTAGCCGCACTCCCGCCAGAGAGCGGGATCGAGGCGGCGGAAGAGCGTGCGCACGACCGGTTCCCAACTCCAGAGCAGGTTATATGCCAGTTCGGTCAGGCGCGACAGGGATGCGGGCAAGGTGGGGCGCACCAGAAACTCCCGGATTGGCTCAATATGAAAAGGCATACAGGAGGAGCTACCTCCAACATAGCAGATCGGCGAGACAGAGCCGCGTCAAATGCCTCTCAACGCCTGGAGGCGCGGATGCGTCATCTATAATGGTACAGGCAAGATGCGGCGTCTTCTGAGAATATTTTTGTGTTCCGTGACCGGCGTAGCGTTCGCGGGCGAATATGCCGTGTTCGCCAGCGGTTCCCGGCTGCACGTGGACCGCCACGAGACCTCCGGCGGCAAGGTTCGGCTGTACAACGCGGGCGGCTATATCGAAATGGATCGGGCGGCCGTGCGGGGCTTCGAGGCGGAGGAATATGTGCCGCCGGCGCCCACGCCAGCCAGCCCCGCCCCGGTAGCGGCAGGATGGCAGGCTGAAGCCTGCCCCACGAAGCTGGCGGATGCGGCAGCGGACAAGTACGGCCTGCCGCGGCGGCTGGTGCGCAGCGTGATGTCGCGGGAGTCGGATTTCCAGCCGGGGGCGGTTTCTCCCAAGGGAGCCATCGGACTGATGCAACTGATGCCCGCCACAGCCGAAGCGCTGGGCGCCGACCCGCGCGATCCGGCGCAGAATGTGGATGCCGGCACGCGCTACCTGCGGGACCTGCTGGAGAAGTACGATGGCGGCCTGTGGCACGCGCTGGCGGCATACAACGCCGGCCCGGGCGCGGTGGACAAGTACCAGGGCGTGCCACCCTACCGCGAGACCATCGACTACGTCGGCAAGATCGACCGGGATTTGAAGAAGGCCGGCGGCGTTACGCAGTGACCGCGTTGATCACTGCGGCCAGGGCGTGAATTACCGAGGCAATCCGCACGGCCGTGCCCCAGGCCTGCCGCTCGGTCAGTTTTCCGTACGGCATCCGCCAGTTTTCTGCTCGCAGCAGCAACCCAAAACATAAGTCTTGACAAAATGTCACATTAGATATAGTCTAAATTATTAATGGACGCCGAGGCGATTAAACGGTCCTTGGAAGGCAGCGGGTTGCGGTGCACTCCGCAGCGCTACGCCGTGATGGCATTCTTGATGAAACACAACAGGCATCCCACGGCTGCGGAAATCTTCGAAGCCGTGAATCGCGTGGATCCGCGCTGTTCAAGGGCCACGACTTATAACAATCTGCGGGACTTGGTGCAGGCGGGTTTGGTGCGTGAAGTGGCCGTCGAGGGCCGTGCCGCGCGATTCGATGCGAAAGGCATGCAGCATCACCACTTCATCTGCGACCGCTGCGGCAATGTTGAGGACATTGAGTGGTACGACGTGCCCAAGCCTGCCTCGGGCTCCCTCGGTAAGCGGATTGTTCGCGAATGCGAACTCATTTTCCGGGGGCTCTGCACGAAGTGCGCTCCCCGGCACGCTTCCCGTTGAGTGCCGTAGGAGATAGGATACCGGATGAATGGCGCGCGTCAGTGAGCGCGGCCGGCGGCGATTGCGCGAATCGGAAAGCCAGGAAGGGTTCGTAGTTCGTCACAGTTTTTTTAAATAGTTCGAAGGAAGACAAACATATGGATAAAAACTTGCCAAACGAAACCAAGTGCCCGTTCAAACACACAACGGCTGGGGCCCCAACAAACGCAGCCTGGTGGCCGAATCAACTGAACCTGAGGATTCTCAACCAGAACTCTCCCCTGTCCGACCCAATGGGCGAGGAGTTCAACTACGCCGAGGAGTTCAAGAGCCTCGACCTGGATGCCGTGATCAAGGACCTCCATGCCTTGATGACGGACTCGCAGGATTGGTGGCCGGCGGACTTCGGCCACTATGGGCCGTTGTTCATCCGCATGGCGTGGCACAGCGCAGGCACCTACCGCGTCGGCGATGGCCGCGGCGGCGCCGGCTCCGGCACGCAACGCTTTGCGCCGCTCAATAGCTGGCCGGACAACGTGAACCTCGACAAGGCGCGCCGGTTGCTCTGGCCGATCAAGCAGAAGTACGGCCGGAAAATCTCGTGGGCCGACCTTATGATTCTCGCCGGCAACGTCGCCCTGGAGTCGATGGGGTTCAAGACGTTCGGGTTCGGCGGCGGGCGCGAAGACATCTGGGAGCCGGAAGAGGGCATTTACTGGGGGCCTGAGGGCAAGTGGCTGGCAGACGAGCGCTACAGCGGCGACCGTGACCTAGAGAATCCTCTCGCCGCCGTTCAGATGGGCCTGATCTACGTGAATCCGGAAGGGCCCAACGGCAAGCCGGATCCGCTCGCTGCGGCCAAGGATATCCGAGAGACCTTCGCCCGAATGGCGATGAACGACGAAGAAACGGTCGCGCTGATTGCCGGCGGTCACACCTTCGGCAAAACCCACGGCGCTGGCGATGCGTCACTGGTGGGCCCGGAGCCGGAAGCCGCCGGCATCGAGGAGCAGGGCCTCGGCTGGAAGAGCAAATTTGGCACGGGCAAAGGGGGTGACACGATCGGCAGCGGCCTGGAAGTCGTCTGGACCACGACGCCAACGAAGTGGAGCAACAACTTCTTCTGGAACCTGTTCGGCTACGAATGGGAACTGACCAAGAGCCCGGCCGGTGCGCATCAGTGGAAACCGAAGCATGGCGCAGGCGCCGGTACGGTGCCGGATGCGCACGACCCGT
>JBEKDV010000092.1:0-21131 GCA_050014175.1 Candidatus Solibacter sp.
CCGGAACCCATGGCGCCGAGACCGATGAAGCCGACGGCGATGCGGTCGTTGGCTCCTTTCACGTTGCCGGTGAAGAGCGAGGTGGTGAATGCGGTGGCGGCCGCGGTCAGAACGTCTCGCCGGGGAATTGCATTCTTCATGTCCATGACATCAATTGTAAGCACGCGCGGGGTTAGCTGTGCCGGGCCGGGTTTCCGCCGCCGTGTCTCTTTATCCCGCGCAAGATAAGTTACAGGCGTCGCAGGAGCGGGCGGTGCGCAGCGCCAGCGCTCCGGTGGGGCACGCCGCGGCGCAACGTTGGGCCGCGTGGCGCAAGCCTGCGGAGAGCGGCATGTCGAACGGTACGGCCACGGCGACATCGAAGCCGCGGCCGATCATCGCCAGGCCAAGCTCTTCGCCGGCCGCCGCGGCAATGCGCACGCAGGCATCGCAACTGATGCACTTACCCGGCTCGTAGACGATCTCCGGATGGGAGAGATCCTGTGAGAACCGGCGGCGCTGGCCGGCGAAACGATACACGTCCACATCGTACTCGGTGGCCAGGGAGCGGACCAGGCAGCAGTCCGCCTTGCGGCAGCCGCAGCTCAGGCAGCGGCGGGCTTCGCGCGCAGCGTCGGCGTGCGGCAGAGCGTGCTCCACCTCGTCGAAACTGGCCAGGCGGCGCTCCATGGGGATCTCGGGGCTGCGCACGCGCGCGGCGGTCTCGATGGCGCGGAAGATGGCCGCCCGCTCCGCATCGTCCACCGGTTGCATGGCGATCCCGGCCATGGCGGGTTCGCCGGTCACGGCCTGCCCGGTCAAATACTGGTGGATGGACGCGGCGGCGATCCGGCCCGCGGCCACCGCGCGCACCGCCAAGTCCGCGCCCAGCACCGCATCGCCCCCGGCGAACACACCGGGAAGGTTGGTGGCCAGCGTCTTCTCTTGGACTGCGATGCCCCAGGCGGTGACGCGCAGGCCTTCGCGCTCGGCCAGAGAGCGCTCCACGGATTGACCGATGGCGGCGATTACGGTGGAGCACGCGATGGCGAAATCGGAGCCCTCCACCGGCACCGGCCGGCGCCGGCCGGAAGCGTCCGGCTCGCCCAGGGTCATGCGCTGGCAGGTGAGCACGAGATTGGTGGGGCAGGCCCCCTGGCCTGTGGCCGACGCCCCCGCCGGCCTCTGCGGGTCCAGGGGGACCCGCGCAGACCCGGGGTTCTGCCCCACCACTTCCAGGCGCAGGGGCGCGACCAGCAGATCGACATGCACACCTTCGGCTTCGGCGGCTTCCACCTCCTCCATCAGGCAAGGCATCTCCTGGCGGCTGCGGCGATAAAGGATGCGCACCTTGCGCGCACCCAGGCGGACCGCCGAGCGGGCGCAATCCACGGCGGTATTGCCGCCGCCGAGCACCAGGACGTCGTCGCCCAGCGGCGGTGGAGTGCCGTGGGCCACCTGCTCCAGAAACCCGACGCCGGGTAGCGCGTGCTCCTCGCCCGGGCAGCGCAATCCCTGCGCGTGCTGCGCGCCGATGGCCACGAATACGGCGTCGTACACGCCGCGGAGTTCGGCCAGGGTAAACTCCTGGCCCCAGCGCGCGCCCGTGCGGAAGTGGGCGCCGAGAGTGCGTAGGCCGGCGATCTCCGCATCCAGCGCGTCCTTGGGCAGGCGGTAGGCGGGGATGCCGTAGCGCAGCATGCCGCCGGGCAGCGGATGGGCGTCGAACAACGTGCAGACGTGGCCTTTGGGGAGCAGGTACCAGGCCGCGGCCATGCCCGCGGGACCGGCGCCCACGATAGCCACCGCCTTGCCGCTAGCGGGCGCGCGCGGCGGCAGGTAGGGCGCGGCGCCGGCGCGGTCCTGATCGGCCACATAGCGATGCAGCGCGCCGATGGCCAGGCCCTGGTCCAGGTCGCAGCGCCGGCATCCCTGCTCGCAGAGCCGCGGGCAGATGCGGCCCAGCGAACCGGGCAGCGCCAAGCGATCGGCAATCACCTGCATGGCGTGGCGGGTGTCCCCCGTGGCGATGCCGTTGACGAACCCGGGGATATCCAGGCCGGCCGGACACTTTGCCGCGCAGGGCGCCACGCACTCGCCGGCGTGATCGCTGAGGAGCAGTTCCAGCGCCATACGGCGCGCCGTGCGCACGTCCTCGGTATCGGTGGCCACCACCATCCCCTCGGCCGCCGGCATGGCGCAGGATGGCGAAAGCGTGCGCCGGCCTTCAATCTGCACGGCGCAGACGAAGCACGATGCCGCGGCCTCGATGCCGGGCACGTGGCACATGGTGGGGATGCGGATGCCGAGCCATTGGGCGGCCGCGAGCACGCTGGTGCCGGGTTCCACCGTGACCCGCCGGCCGTCGATGGTCAGGGTAATCATGGGCGGGGCTCCGGGGAAAGGTGTGAAGAGAACGCCCGCAAGCGGGCGCGGCAGGCGAAACCGCCTGCCCCACCATTGACGGCACCCGGCTTACGTTGGTGGCGCAGGCGGTTTCGCCTGCGTGTCGCGATTTTTCTCAGCTCTTGAGGGAGCGGTTGCTTCAACGCCCGAGGGACACTCATGGGCTGACCACCTCGACGGCATCGTCCTGGCACGCCTGGCGGCACATGTCGCAGCGGGTGCAGAGGCGCTCGTCCACCTCGTGCTTTTCGTAGGGACGATAGGCGATGGCGCCCACCGGGCAGGCCTGCGCGCAGAGCGTGCAGCCGATGCAGTTGCCGTTCACCTGGTAGCGGATCAGCGCCGGACAGCGGCCCGCGGGGCAGCGTCCGGCGAGGTGGGCCTCGTATTCCTCGTGGAAGTATCGCAGGGTGGTCAGCACCGGGTTGGGCGCGGTCTGCCCGAGGCCGCACAGGCTGCCGCGGCTGACGTAGTCGGCCAGGGTGGCGAGTTTCTCCAGGTCGTCGCGCCGTCCCTGCCCCGCGCAGAGGCGTTCCAGAATCTCCAGCATGCGCTTGGTGCCGATGCGGCAGAAGGTGCACTTGCCGCAGCTTTCCGACTGCGTGAATTTGAGGAAGAAGCGCGCGATATCCACCATGCAATCGCGCTCGTCCAGCACCACCAGGCCGCCCGAGCCCATGATGGCGCCGGTCTTCGCCAGGGCATCGTAGTCGATGGGCGTATCGGCCAGGCGCGCCGGGATGCATCCGCCGCTCGGTCCGCCAAGCTGCACGGCCTTGAACTCGCGGCCCTGCTTGATGCCGCCGCCGATCTCCTCCACCACTTCACGAATGGTGATGCCCATGGGGACTTCGATCAGGCCGCCGCGGTTGATCTTTCCGGCCAGCGCGAAGACTTTCGTGCCGCGGCTGGTTGGGGTGCCGAAGGCGGCGAAAGCGCTGGCGCCGTGGCGCAGGATCCAGGGGACGCAGGCCAGCGTCTCGACATTATTGATGATGGTGGGCTTGCCGCGAAAGCCGCGCTCGACGGGGTACGGCGGGCGCAGTTTGGGCATGCCGCGCTTGCCTTCGAGCGACTGGATCAGCGCCGTCTCCTCGCCGCACACGAAAGCGCCCGCCCCTTCGCGGACTTCCAGTTGGAGCGCGCCCAGCAAGCCGCGCTCCGCGGCCTGAAGGATAGCGGCGCGCGTGTGGCGAACGGCCAGCGGATATTCCGCGCGAATGTACAGGTACCCCTGAGTGGCGCCCACCGCGTGCGCCGCGATGGCGAGGCCCTCCAGCACGCGGTGCGGATCGCTCTCCAGCACCAGCCGGTCCATGAACGCGCCGGGGTCGCCTTCATCGCCGTTGCAGATGACGTATTTCACCGGATCGGCATTGGCCCGCCCGAGCTTCCACTTGATACCCGTGGGAAAACCCGCGCCGCCGCGCCCGCGCAGGCCCGAATCCCTGATGGCGGCAATCGCCTCTTCGGGCGGCAATGCGCGGCACTTGGCCAGCGCCTGATAGCCGTCGCGCGCCAGGTAATCGTCGATGTTCAGCGGGTCGATCTCGCCCGAGTTTTCCAGCACGATGCGTTTCTGTTTGCCGAGATAGCTGGCGGCCGGCCCACTCTGCCGGTCGAGCGGCGGCTCGCTCACTTCGGTGGCGGCCCAGGCGGGAAGCCATGCGGGACGGAGGTGCTTGCGGGCGATGTTCCGGGCGGTCTCGGCAGTCACGTTGCCGTAGAGCGTTGTTCGGCCACCCGGTTCCACCACTTCCACCATGGGCTCGCAATGGCACATGCCGTTGCAGCCCACGGTCTTGACGATGCTGTTGGCGCCCGCCCGCTGCGCCGCCTGCTCTAGCGCCGCGCGCACCGGTTCGCCGCCGCTGGCCACGCCGCAGGAGCCCAGCCCGATGCGAATTTCCACCGCCGCCTGCTTCATGCCGGCTCCGTTTGGCAGGCTGAAGCCTGCCCCACCGCATCGCACGCGGTAGCGGGCGTGAGCCGGCCGGAGGTGTGCCCGTCCACCGTGAGCACGGGCGCCAGGCTGCAGCAGCCGAGGCAAGCGACTTCGTCCACCGTGAAGAGGCGCTGCGCATCGGTATCGGCGCCCTCGGGGATGGCGAGATGGCGGCGCAATTCTTCGGTGATCTGGCGCGCGCCGGCGACGTGACAGGCCGTCCCGTGACAAACGCGGATGACGTGCTTGCCCACCGGAGAGCGGCGGAACTGGCCGTAGAAGGACGACGTGCCGGCCACCTCCGCGGGCGTGATCTCGGTCAACTCGCAGAGGCGGTGCAGGGCTTCGTCGGGAAGGTAGCGATAGTGGCTCTGGATGGCCTGTAGCAGGATGATGGCCGCCTCTTTGCCGCGGCCTTCGCGGGCTACGATCTCGTCCACGAAGGCGAGATCAATGGCGGGTGGGGCACTGGCAGGCGGAACCGCCTGCCCCACCAATGCGAGTCGCCTGCCGTCCGTGGTGGGGCAGGCGGTTCCGCCTGCCAAGGCTTTCTTAGTGGTCCCCACCACCCGCTTGGCCGCCGTCAGAAAAACCGCCGAGGCGAGAATCAGGGTCCATGCAATGGCGTTGTCCCTGGACTTGCGCGCGCGCCGCGCGGCGGTGACCCGCTTCTGCTCACCAGCCAGTTTGGGCGCCAGTTGGGCATCGGATTTCACCTGCTCCTGGAGAGCCTTAATGAGTTGGTCGTCTTGCGGCCCGCGCCGCGAGGCCACCGCGTAGTCCGTCAACAGGATCGCCACGCACACGGCGATCAGGCAGCCGGAGATCCAGGCCGCGCGTCTCATGACAGCGTCACCAGTTGCGCCTTGGCCCGCGCCAGATCGCCATCGCGCGGGCAGGATGCGTAGCAGCGGGCGCAATACAGACAGTCCTTGCGCACGACGCGCATGTCTTCGATGGCGCCGTAGGGGCAGGCGCCGGTGCAGAGCCCGCAATCGAGCTCCTTATCCGGCGTGATAGTCACACCGCGGCGCGCCAAGCGCGTGCACCACGCCAGCAGGCCGCCGTACGGGCAGAGGTAGCGGCAGTAGGGCCGTCCCACGAACATGCCGAGCACGAGAAAGCCGCCGCCCAGGAGCAGCATGTGCGGCGCGCCGGTGCGGCGGAAGAAACCGACGAAAGGATCGAAGCGGCAGATCAGGAAATCGCGCCCCAGGGCGGGCTTAATGGCCAGCAGGATGGCGAGCGCGAGATAGACGTACTTCAGCAGTCCCAGGGAGCGGTCGAGGCGCGGCGGCACGGAGAGCGGCTTCAGCACCACCAGTTCCTGGATGGCGCCGAGCGCACACACGCCGCCGCAGAAGGCGCGCCCGAAGAACAAAGCGACCACCAGGGGCAGGACGAAGGTCGCCGTCACCACCATGGGGATGGCGTAGGTGCGGTCGGTGAGCGCCACCACCACGTTCTGGATCGACCCGATGGGGCAAACGCAGCCTTCGCGATAGAAGCCGAAGTAGGCCAGCGACCCGATGGTCAGCGCGACCGCCCATTTCCGGTTGCGCCGCTTGAGCACCAGCCAGACGGAGATCGCCATCGCCATCGCCAGCAGGACTACGTCCAGCATCTGGAACACGGCGTCGCGCGGCAGCGGCTTCTGAACGGCGGGCGTTTTGTAGCCCCCGCCGATGGTCTCCGCCTGTGGCGCGGTTTCCACCGGACGCGAATAGGGAATGGCCTGGGCGCGGAGAATGGGGACCAAGGAGAGGCAGAGGAGGAGCGCGAGGAGGAGTGAAGAAAGAATGCCCCCAGGAATGGGGGCATGGCAGCCTTGAAAGGCTACTCTACGAGCGAGCGGCTTCATTCCGTGCGGGGCCGGAGCTCCGGCGGCCGCAGCGCCTGCTGCAACGGAATCTGCTGCAGGGCGTCCTTGGGGCAGGTCCTGGAGATAGCGCAGCGATTGCAATTCACGCATTTGTCGTAGCGCACCCGCAGGACAATCGATCCCAGCCCGAGCGGTTCCTTGCACTTCATCACGCATTTGCCGCAGCCGTCGCACTTCTCCTCATCGATGATGTATTCGTAGAAATTGTTGGCCGGGTCTTCGGGGTCGGCCTTGCCGATGGGCTTGCGCGTAATGGCGTCGCGCGGGCAGAGTTTTTCGCTGGGCAGGCCCTTTTCATCCACCGCGCTGGTGATATTGAAATAGGCCGGACAAATATTGCAGCGCCCGCATTTCGAGTACTCATTCACCGCCCGCACCGCCGATAGCGCCACCACGCACTCCGTGGTGCAGAGCTTGCACGCCTCCGCGCCGGTGTCGCCCAAGCGGCTGTTGATGCAGCGCGCCGCATCCACCTGCCAGACCACCTGGCCGTGGGCTTTCTGGACCAGGAAAAGGGCGCCGCCGCCGAGCGTGGCGAGCACGCCGCCGCGGACCACGTTGTGCAACAGATCCCGCCTGCTGACTGGTTCGCTCATACGTTCACCGGTTCAAAAACAAAGATGGCGAGCTTGACCGTGTCAGCGACGTAGACCACGCCGCGCCCGTCCACCGCCACGCTCATGTTCTTGCAGTTGGGATCGAACGGCGCCGAAGCGATCACAGCTTGCAGATTGCCGCTGAAATCGTAGACCTTGGCGCGCGGGCCGGCCTTTTCGGTGACGTAGATGCGGTCGCCTACGGCCACGTTGGTGGGGTTGCAGCAGCCCCCGAAGCCGGCCGGATCGGTGCCGTGAAAGCGCCCCATGTGGCCGAGCAATTCGCCGCTTGGCAGGTAGCGCTCCACACGGTGCTTGCCCGGGTTGGCGGCATGAATGACGCCGTGCGCATCCACCGCGAAATCCACCACGCCGTTGGGGATCAGGAAGCCGTGCACCGGATTGTCCTTACCGATGGTGTTGCGGAGCTTGCCGGCGCGGTCGAAGTGGCGGATGGCGCGGTCCGCCGCGTCGCCGGCCAGCACGCCATCCTTGACGAAGCCGATGGCCGTCACGCGCCCCAGCAGGGTTTCGTCGCGCCAGGTGTTGACCAGCTTGCCCGCTGCGTCGAAAATCTCGATCTGCCGCAACTGGCCGGCATAGACGGCGCCATCGCCGGCGACGGCCACCGAGAGCACCGGCCGCGACGTGGACCAGCGCCGCTTGAGACGGCCGGCGCCATCGAACACCTTGATCTCGGAATCGCCCGCCGCATAGAGTTGCCCGTGCGCGTCCACCGCGAGCCCGCGCAACGAAGTCGCGAACTGGCCGGGCGCGTTGCCCTTGCCGCCGATCACTTGAATCTGCCGGTACTCCATGGCACTCATCCCTTACCCGCGAACGTCGATGCAAATCATCTTGGTCAGGTCGCGCAAAACCAGCTTGCCGTCCGACAATGCCATCGGGCCCCAGACCTCCTGCCCGGAAAGAACCTGCGCGCCGGCCAGTTCGTTGTAGCCCGTGATGCTGGCCTCGATCAGGCGCAGTTTGCCGGTGTCGCCGTCCAACACAAAGAACATGCCGTCGGCCATCATGAAGCTACCTAGGCCGAAAGAGGCTTTGCCCTCGCTGGTCCAAACCTCTTTGCCGTCGAAGCTCAGGCAGGTGAACAGGCCGCGCTTCTTTTTGCCCACGGCAAATAGGTGGCCTTTGTACACAATCGGCGTGTGCACTTCACTGTTCCACTCGTTGTTCTTCATGTCGAACACGGCTTCGGCCTTGAACGCCTCGCCGGTGCGCCGCACCCGGACCATCACGCTGCCCGCGTCGTAGCTGGCCGTCATGAAGACCCGCTCCTCGTCCACGGCGATGGGCGAGGGCGCCACCGCCACGTTGAACTTGCGGGCGAATTCCCACAGCAGCTTGCCGTCTTTGGCGGAGACGCCCAGCGGACCCTTCAGCGTGCCGTAGAGATACTGTCTGACCCCGCCGAGCACCGCCGGCATCACCGAAGAATGCGACATCATGTAACCGCCCGGGTTCGGGGTGTGCCAGAGCTCCTTGCCCGTGGCCTTATCCAGCGCCGCCATGATGGCCGTGCCGCCGGTCGCGATAATCAGGCGGTCGGCTTCCTGCAAGGGGCACTGCCCGTTGTACCAGGAGGGAATGGTGGCTTTGTATTCCGTGACCAGGCTCTTGCGCCAGACCACTTTGCCGGTCTTGGCCTCGAGGCAATGCAGCACGGCCTTGGGGTCCAGGGAGCAGACAAAGCGGCCGTCCACCGCCGGGATGGTGCGCGTGATCGCGTGGTTGGGACGAATATCGCGGGCTTCGCGGAACTGCCAGACCAGCTTGCCATCGGCCAGGGAGCGGCAGTTGATGCACCACTCGCTCTTCGCCTCATCGTAGTCGTGGTGATAGACGCGCCCGCCCACGATAGCGGCGGCGGCATATCCCTGGGTCACCGGAACCGACCACAGAACCTTGGGTCCGGCGGCCGGCCATTTGCGCAACAGGCCGGTCTCTTTGGAGATGTTGTTTCGGTCCGGTCCGCGAAATTGCGTCCAGTCCGACCCCTGTGCCGCCGGCAGCAGGGAGGCGACCCCAGCGGCGCCGGCACCGATCATCCAACCTCGCCGGGTGTACATTCAGACCTTCTCCTCGCGTGTAGAAAAGAACAACACCTTTGCCCGTAGTATAACTCGATATTCGGGTCTGAAGGTATACGGGAAGTGGGGAAGGGTGCTTGCACGCTTTCGGGATGGCCGCCGCCTGGGGACGCTGGCGGGCGGAGTCCGGGGAGGGCTTTTTGCGCGCGATGCGTCACCCCGATTACCGTTGGGGCAGCGCCGGATGGGCTGGCCGGGGTGATGGAACCGGCCGCAGTACTTCACGGACGTAGTGCCGCTGCCGATCTTCTTCCCGATCCCCGCAATGCCGGGGATGTTGGGCCGCACCGGGCGCGTGCGCCTGCGGTGCGGCGTGTTTTCCCGGGATACGCCCTGGTCTGAAGCCTCCGGTCCCGGCGAAACCGTAGCTACTTTATTTCGATCTTGAGCAGGGCGTCGGAGTGCTCGTGGCGCCAGTTCCAGTAGTTCTGTTGATCTTCGTCTTTGAGCTTGACAAACTCGGTGGGCTTGCGGTGGTTTTGTTTGGCATAGACACGATACGCCTTGTCTTCCTGGCCGTTCCAGGCATGGTCGTCATTGTGTTGTTTGTCGTGAAAGGTGCGGGCGGCCTTCTGATCTTCGGCTCGCGCCACTCTCGGCGCCATGGCGATGGGGGCCATAAGGGCGGCACTCAGCAGGGCAGTACTCCAGAAACGGGACATGTTTGTTTGGTTCTCCTATATGGCGATGGAGCAATCGTCGGGCCAAGCATTCCCTGACGAGGCGGTGGCGAATGCAACGAACAGAATACAAAGACGATCGCAACCGCTGAATGGTCCGTTCGCCGCCCGGGACGAAGTGAGTCGCGTGCATCGGATGACGTCATGTGACGGGTCAGGTGCAAATCCTGCCATGAGAGGCATACCAGGCAGGCGCCTAATTACGCCCATCGCGATACGCGGTTTTGCGCTCGTAGAGGGCAACGCGGGCCTGGATCTGGGCCGACAAATCCGGCTTGCCCTGCCGCGCCGCCAGAGCTAGCGCGCGGTGGCCGGCCTCGACCGCGTCGGGGAAGCGTCCAGCCTCGGCGTAGGCGGCGGCGAGGGCGTCGAGAACGGACGCGTCCTGGCCGCCGGGGAGGCGCGCGGCACGCTCGGCCAGCGCCACCGCCTCCGGCCCGTTACGGAGCGAGGGGTCGCGGTCCGTGGCCAGCAGCCAGGCCGCCCGCCGCAGCGTGGGCAGGTGGTTGGGATCCACGGCCAGCCCGCTACGCCACGCGGCCAGCGCCAGCGCGGGCTTGCCACGGGCGTCGAGGGCATTCCCCAGGTTGAAGTACGCCGGGGCGAAGGCGGGATTCACCGCGGTGGCCCGCTGCCAGGCGGCGATGGCCTCGTTCCCGTTTCCCTGCCGGGACAACTCCGTGCCGAGGTCGTTGTAGGCCTGCGCGTAGTTGGGATTCAACTCGATCGCCTTGCGCCACTCCGCGATGGCCTCGTTCGACTTCCCCTTCAGCGCCAGCGTGCGCCCCAGATTGCCGTGCACTTCGGCGTAGTTGGGGTTGGCCTCCAGTATCTGCCGGAGGTGCCCGATGGCTTCGTTGAGCTTGCCGCTGCCGGCCAGGGCCACGGCCAGGTTGTTGTGTGCTTCCCAGTAACGCGGGTCGATCTCCAGGGCCTTCCGCCAGTGCACGATGGCTTGGTCGAAATCGTCCTTTCCCGCCAATGCCCGCCCGAGGTTGTTGTGCGCCTTGGCGTCGTCCGGAGTGATGGCCAGGGCCAGTTTCCACTGGGCGATGGATTCGTCGAAGCGGCCCTTCTCGGCCAGGTTCCAGGCGCTGTCGAAGAGGCGGTAGAACTCGGCCGCGGGCACGTCGATATGCAGCAGGCCATCCTGGGGAATGTTGACGAATTCGGGGATGTTGGCGGCGCGATTGGCGGGGGTGGAGTTCTCGATGACGATGGCGGGGCTATCGTTGCCCTCTTCGTCGATGTGGGTGAGGAACAACTGGGTGTAGGGCGAGCGGCTCTTGGAGGAAAACACCAGCCATCGCCCATTGGGCGAGAAACTGTGCCATGAGTTCATCAGGAGCGTGTTGCATCGCATGCGCCGGGCCTCGCCTCCTTCCGACGGTACGATGTAGAGCTGGCTGTCGGGGCGCATCAACTGGCCGTTTTGCGCCTGTACGAAAACGATCCAGCGGCCGTCGGGCGAGACCTTCGGGAAAGAGTTGCTCATGCGGTTGTTGGAGGCGCCCGCGATGGCCGCCGGACGGCCGCCTTTGCCGCCGTTGAAGGGGATGCGGTAGAGGTCGTATTGAATGGGCGGCTCCAGCGGGTCGCCGGCGTATTGGGCGAGCTTGCGGCCCTCCGGATAGGCGTCTCGGGCCTTGGCGCGGGCGAAGACCAGGTACTTTCCGTCGGGGCTCCAGAAGCCGTTCGTCTGCACGAAGCTGGGGTTATCGGCGCCGGGCAGGGAGCGGATGCGGCGCGTGGAGCGGTCGTACCAGGCCAGAATTCCGCGCGTGGGATAGAACACCTGGAGGAAGCGGTAATCCTTGAAGTTGTCCACGAAGACGTCTTCGTTCACCGTGGTCACGGCATAGCGGCCATCGGGCGAGATCTGCGCCATGAATCCAATGGTGCGCTGGCCGGGCGGCTTGTCGGGGAAATCGTTCCAGGTGAAGACGTCTTCGGTGCGAATCGACGTTTGCGGCGCCAGCGACACGATGGCGTAAGTGCCTTTGTCATTCTGCGGACCGTCCACGTCCAGGGCCAGGGTCTTGCCATCCTTCGAAAAAGAGTGGCAGTTGGCGCAGGTGGGGAGGCCCTCCATGACCAGCCGGCTGCCGGGTTCGGCGACATTGCGGAGCCGCCAGGAGACCAGAGGCACGGCGCTGGGGATGATGGGCTTGATGACGCCCTTCTCCACTTCCGACGGCATGAGGGGAACGTCACGATAGAAAATCGGCGCGCCGACCGGATCCAGTGAGGTGGAGATGTGGACCTGCGCGCGGGCGCCGCCGGAAGCGGCGATGGTCACGGTGGCCGGATGGCCGGCGGAGCGTTGGCGGATGAGCGACCAGGCCGCGGGGTCGGGCTTCCAGGTATGGGCGGCAGCCTGCTCCTCCGTCAGCTTGGGAGGTTGGTTGGACTCGGCGACGCATCGCGGGTCGACCTCGCCGATGCTCATGGGCTCGCCGCGGGCGGTGAGCCGCAGGGCGGGCGCGCCATCGGGGAAGGCAATTTCGAGTTCCCAGGAAGTGGTGGCGGGTTGGGAATCCCGCCAGAGGAAAGTGGGCGGGGCAAAATCGGGGGGGAAGATGGATCCCTCCAGGGGATAATCGATGACGATGCGCGGCGCCTGCTGGGCCGTCGCGAGGGGCAACAGGGCAAAAGAAAGACACGCGAACTTCGCCACGGACATCATCCGGCTACCTGCATCGAGGATGCTCTCCAAAGATCAATAGTACATTGCGTCGCGCCGGCGGCGGGGCTTTGCGGCAGCGCCAGGATCGCGCGCGCCGGGCATCGCCAACCGTCCGGCGGGCACTAGGACTACCAGGACTGCACGAAGTTACCGTCGCTTCATCAACCTAAGTGAGGGTAGCGTGAGTGGCGATTTTGACGGATACTCTCGGTGGAGTATCTCATTCAGATACTATGATTTTGCGTCGCACCCGTAGTTTTTGGGGCGACTGGCCAGAAGTTGGTTTGCGTTCGGCGGATGGCGTATGCGCAAGAGACGCGGAGGGCACTGATGGTTCGGGAATTTCAGGCTGTGCTGGACAGCCTGCCCGGCAAGCCGGCGGTGTCGCTGGAGGAGTATCGGGAACTGATCGGCGAAATGCGCCGGCGGGGGTTGACCTATCGGGAGATCGCCGGGGTGTTGGCAGACAAATTCCAGGTGAAAGCCGACCTGGGGGCTATCCACGACGTGTTGCGGGTGGCCGTCAGGCGGCGGAGGCCCCCGGCCCCACGGGCGCGGGCCAGGGCGGAGGCGGCGCCGGTTGCGCCCCTGGTCCCCCAGGTGCCGCAGGCGGAGGCCGTCCAGGTGGTATGGACGATTCCGGCGGCGCGGCCGCAGGTTCGGAAAGAAGTCGGAAAGCCAGTTTTCGAGTATGACGAGGACGAGCCGTTAAGGCTGATCGGGAATTCCAAATCAATCGAGTGATTTCAATGAGCACATCACAGACAGTTAGCGTGCCGGCGGAGACGATTCCGGCGACGATGCCGCAAAAGCGCGTCATTCTGACCATGGGGGGCAAAGGTGGAGTCGGCAAGACAACCTTTATGCTGTCGTTGGCGGAGTGGCTGGGTAGCCATGGAATGGCTTTCCAGATGCTCGATCTGGACGTGGAGAACAAGGCGCGGGGCAGCCTGAAGCACTATTTCGAAGGCGCCGCCACCAAGGTAAACATCCACACGCCGGCCGGGCTGGACGCCTTCATCGACAGTCTCGATCACGGTCCGAACATCATCCTGGCGGATATGGGCGCGGGCTCGGGACAGGTGGCGCACGAATGGTTCGACACCATGTACGAGGCCGCCGAACAGATGGGCATTGCCTTCACGGCGATCGGCATCGTGACGGGAGATCCGGCCAGCGTGGAGAGCGTGTTGACCTGGGCGAAGGCGCTGCAGCACAAGGTGCAGTACGCGATTGTGTTGAACGAGGCGGGGCAGCACGCCGATTTCGCCTACTGGGAGAATACCGAGCAGGCCGAGCAGTTCCGCCGCATCTTCAAGCCGGTGATCCTGCACATGAAATACCGCCTGCCGGACCTGGAGAACCCCGCCCGGCAGTACGGAGCGACGTTGGGCGACGTGGCCACGCGGCGCGCCCATGTGCCGGAGCTGGAAAAGTCTTCGCTGGTGGCGCGGGCGCAGGGGTACCAGAGGCAGATCTTCCACCAGTTGGACGAAAACCGGGAGCCGTTTCTGGTGTGAGGGTGCAACCCCTACCGATCGACAGTTGCGAGCCGCGGCCGCGGGACCTGATCGAGCGAATCGCCAGCGCTCTGCCACAACAGGTCCGCGCCGACTATTACCGCGAAATGGCGCACTGCCGGGTGCTGCCGGAGAGCGACGAAATGCTGCGCATCCTGCGCGCCATGCAGTTCCTGGCGCTATTGATCGAGCAGGCGCCGAGCGAGGTCGCGGCGGAACGTGAAAAACTTACCGCGGTGCTGCAGGATGGCGTGGAGGCGATGGGCGCCACGCACCGGTCCACGGTGGAATACGTGCAGAAGCTGGAAGACCGGATTGTGCAGATGCCGCAGGACATCAGCGATGGCATCCGGCCGGACCTGGTAGCGCAACTGATCTGCCAGGATCTGCGTGCGCGCTTCGCCGACGTCCCGGAGACGGTGGCGACGCTAGGGGGCACGTCGCGGCAGATGAAGGACGCCTCAACCGAGTTTCAGCGCACCGCCGAGCAACTCACCAGTTCGTACAAGGGCGTGGCGGAAGCGGCGCGAGTGGCCATAGACCAGATGCAGGCGAGCATCCGGCAGGCCTCCGCTGCCGCCCAGGGCGCGGCGCGGGATCTCGCCCAGAAGTACAACAAGGTCCATAACTGGACGGTGGCGGCGCTTTGCGTAGCGGCGTTGTTTACCGGCCTAGCCATGGGCGTGGTGCTCGACCAGTCGATGAGGCCGATCGCGCCGGTTGCGGCGCCCGCCCAGCAGGTTGCGCCCACCCTGCCGGCGGAGCCGGCGACTGCCGCCCCGAAGCAGAGGTAGGACGCGCAGATCGCCCTGCGAGCTTGATGCCGCCACCCGAACTGGAGGCAGGGACGTCTTTTCCCTCCTGCCGGCGCGTCTATAATTGAGGTAGCTATGCAACGTTTCGCTCTATTTGCCCTATTCGCGGCTCTGGCCTCCGCGCAACAGAACGATCCGTTCAAGCCCAAGCCTCCGGCCGATGTCGATGCCGCTCTGCGCGCCCGCGTGCAGGAATTTTTCGACCTCCACGTCAAAGGCGAGTTCCGCAAGGCGGAAGCCTTGGTCGCCGAGGATACCAAGGACTTCTTCTACTCGCGCAATAAGCCCAAGTATCTCTCCTGCGAGCTCTCCAGAATCGACTATACGGACAACTTCACCAAGGCAAATGCGGTGATGGTGTGCGAAATGTACATCATGGTGCCGGGCTTCACCGACCATCCGATGAAGGTGCCGACCCCGAGCGCCTGGAAACTGATCGACGGCAAGTGGTACTGGTGGGTGGATCAGGACGCGCTGCGCGACACACCGTGGGGCAGGATGACCCCGGGACCGTATCCTGTGAAAGGCGGCGCGGCGCCGCCCTCGATTGCCGCCCTTCCCACGGCCGATTCCCTGTTCAAGCAGATTCAATTGGACAAGAACTCGGTCCGTCTGAAGCCCGGCGAATCGGCGGAGGTGACCATTAGTAATGGGGCGCCCGGCCTGACGTCGCTGCTGTTGCCCGGGACATTATCCGGGGTGGAGGCCAAACTGGACAGATCGGTCCTCCAGGTGGGTGGCAAGGCCGTCCTCACGCTGCGCGCCGCCAAGGGAGCCAAATCCGGCGTCCTCAATGTGCAAGTGGAACAAACGCTGCAGTTACTCCCCATTCAGATCACCATCGTGGAGTGACTTTGTCATGGCGGGGCGGACCCCGGGCGGGCGAGAAGCGGGACGGACCCAGAGGGTACCCCGTCGCGCGCGGACGGGGGGCCGCCCCACCATTGCGGCAACCTAGGCAATACGTTTTGGAGCGGGGCAGCAATCCGGGGCGCATAACGGGAGATCCCCCTCCATGGCCGGTGCACTTTCCCGCGGCGCGCGTTGCAGCGATTCCTATTGCAGCACTTCGCGCACTTTGGCGGTCAGCATGGCCTTGGTGAAAGGTTTTTGGATAAAGGGGGCGCCGCGGTCGAATCCGGGGAGGCGCAGGACCGGGTGCTCGGTGTATCCGGACATGAAGAGGACTCGCAGATTGGGGCGCGCGGCGACGGCCCGCTCGGCGATTTCGACGCCATCGGTATCCGGCAGCACCACGTCGGTCAGCAGCAGGTCCAACGCGGTGGAGAACTCGCCGCAGATGCGCAGGGCCTCATGCGGCGTGGCGGGCGCAATCACGCGATAGCCGCCGCTGCGCAACATCGAGACCACCAGATGGCGGACCTTGTCGTCGTCCTCCACCACCAGGACGGTTTCACCGGTCCGTGGCGCGGGCGCGGAACCGGCGGCCCGCTTGCCGGCGGACGGCACGGCATCTTCCGCGCGCGGCAGGTAGATGGAAAACGAGCTGCCTTTGTCCAGCTCGCTCGCTACCCGGATGTGTCCGCCGCTTTGCTTGACGATGCCGTAAACGGTGGAGAGTCCGAGGCCAGTGCCGCGGCCGACTTCCTTGGTGGTGAAGAAGGGCTCGAAGATATGGCGCTTGGTTTCCTCGTCCATGCCTTGGCCGGTGTCGCTGACGGAGAGGCGGACGTACTCGCCTTCCGGCAGGTCCAGGATGCGCGACTCGGAGCGTTCGACGTTGGCGGTTTCGATGGTCAAAGTCCCGCCGCGCTCCATTGCGTCGCGCGCATTGACGGCCAGATTCAGCACGATCTGGTCCACCTGCCCGGGATCGGCGAAGACATCCCAGGGGGCGCTGGCAAGCGCCGCGTGAATCCGGATGTTTTCTCCCAGCAGGCGGGAAAGCATGCGCTGGGTGCTGTTGACATTGGCGTTCAGGTTGAGCCGGATGGGCTGCAATATCTGGCGCCGGCTGAAGGCCAGCAACTGGCGGGTGAGCGACGCGGCGCGCTGCGCGGCCACCAGGATCTCATCCACCGAATCGCGGTTGGCATCCTGGGACGACTGGCCGGCGCGAATCATCTCGGCGTAGCCTTCGATCACGGTCAGCAGGTTGTTGAAGTCGTGCGCGATACCGCCGGCCAGTTGTCCCACCGCCTCCAGTTTTTGCGATTGCCGGAGTTCCTCCTCGAGGCGTTTGCGTTCGGTGATGTCGCTGGCCATCACCAGGACGGCGGCGGCATCGCCGAACTGGATGGGGTGGACGGCAATTTCCGCGATGAGGACCGAGCCATCCTTCCTGCGGTGCCGCCACGGGCCGTCGGTGTGCGGTACGCGTCGAGAAGCCCGCGCGTGTTCGAGGAACTCGGGCACATCCTCCGGAGGCCGGATGTCGCGCAGCGTCATGCTCAGGAATTCCTCGCGCGTATAGCCATAGCGCGCGATGGCCGCCTGGTTCACGGCCAGGAAGGCCAGCGAAGCGCTTTCGAAAACCCACATTGGCTGAGGGTTGGATTCGAAGAGCAGGCGGTAGCGGCTTTCCGATTCCTCCAACTGCCGTTGCGCCTGCCGGCGCAGCGTCACGTCGCGGAACACCAGGACCACGCCGGTGATGTTGCCCTGCTCGTCGTGGATGGGCGCGGCGCTATCGTCGATGGGAATCCGGCTGCCGTCGCGGGCGGTCAGGACGGTGTGATTGGCCAGTCCCACCGCCGTGCCGGCGCTCAGCACCTTGGCCGTGAGGTCTGTCGCGGGCTGGCGGGTTAGTTCATCTTCCATGCGCAACACTTCCGCCAGCCGGCGGCCTTCGGCGGCGCCGTTGGTCCATCCGGTGAGAGCTTCCGCGATGGGGTTCATGAAGTGAATGCGGCCCTGCGCGTCGGTAGCGATCACGGCGTCGCCGATGCTGCGCAGGGTGGTGGCGAGGGCGGCACTCCCCCGAGCCTCGCGCTCCCGCGTCAGTTCGAGATCGGAGATCAGTTGGCGCTGCGAACCCAGCAGGCGATTGATGCGCCGCGTGGAAAACCAGAGCAGGCCGAAGAGGATGAGGGCCCCGAACGTGACCAGAATGCGCGTCTGGTACCCGTGGCGCTGCGCGGCGGCATTGTACGCCCGAAAGCGATCGTTCTCCTCGGCGACGATGCGCGCCGCCAGTTGACGAATTTCGTCCATCGTCTGCTTGCCGCGGCCGGTGTGTACCATGGCCAGCGCCGCCATGGTATCGCCCTGCTGGCGAACACGAACCGTCTGCGTCAGTTCGTCCAGTTTGGCGGCGATCAGGCCGGAGAGGCGCCGGCGATCCTCGGCGCCGGCGTCCGTCAACCGGCCCGGCGCCGGCAGCGTGCGCCGAATTTTCGGCAGCGCGTCGTTGCACTCCGCCAGGTAACCGGGCTCGCCCGTGAGCAGGTATCCTCGCTGGCCGGATTCCGCATCCGTGAGCAGGGACACTAATTCGTGGGTCTCCTCGACCACTACACGCGACTCCTCGGCGGAGGTGGCTGCGTTGCGAAAGGCCTGGCCGTCCAGATAGGAGTAAACCGCGATCCCGATCACGATGATCATGGCGACTGGCAGCCACAGATTGTGCGAGGTTCGCGGCACCGGCGATCGCGGGCGTTTCATGCCCTGACAGATAGGATATCAGCCGGGCATCGTGCGCTCAATGTTTTGCTACTCTGAGGTTTCCGAATGCGGGTGGCCTCGCGATGATTCTGGCGATCGACATTGGCGGCACAAAATTCAGCATGGCCGTCTTCGATGGCGACGCGATGGTGCGCCGGGAATCGCGCGCCACCGAGGCGAGCGGCGGCCGCCCCTGGATGGTGGCGCAAATCGCGGAAATCGCCGGCCAGTGGCGGCGCGAGTTCCCGCTGGAGCGCTGCGGCATCGGGTTCGGCGGGCCGGTGCACTTCGCCGGGCAGCGGGTGGTGCTGTCTACGCACGTGGGCGGCTGGCGCGGCTTCGATTTGTGCAGGTTCGTGCGGGAAGCGGCCGGGGCCCCGGCCATCATGGATAACGATGCCAACGTGGGCGCCATGGGAGAGGCCGAATTCGGCGCCGGACAGGGTTGCTCGCCGCTCTTCTACATGACCCTCTCCACCGGCATCGGCGGCGGCATTTGGGAGGACGGCCGGGTCTGGCGGGGCGCCGATTCCTACGGCGGCGAGATCGGGCACCTCACCATCCGTCCCGATGGTCCGGAGTGCCTTTGCGGCGCCCGGGGATGTCTGGAGCGCCTGTGCTGCGGCCTTTGGCTGGAGCGCGATTACGGGAAAAGTGCGCGAGAATTGATGCAGGATACAGAGTTCGTGAAGCGCTACGTGGTGGATCTGGCGCTAGGACTGAAGTCGGCTATTATGTTGCTCAACCCGGGCCGCATCGTGATTGGCGGCGGTATTTCGAAGGCGGGCGAGGGGCTGTTCGCGCCGCTGCGGCAGGAACTGGGGCGGCAGATTACCAGTTGGTCCGCGGCGCGGATCGATGTGGTGCCGGCGGCGCTGGGCGACGATAGCGTGCTGTACGGCGCGCTGGCGCTGGCGCGGCAGGGCGGTGGACTGTGACCCAAGCGCACCCCATCCGCCTGGCGCTGACGTCTCTGGCCATTGGCCTGTTCTTCGGTGGATTCGCGGTCTGGAGATTGGGCATGCCGGCTCCGCCGCGTGAGCCGCGGTACACGCCCATTACCTTCGATCCCGGGGTGGCCACCACACCCGCCATTTCCCCCGATGGGAGCCTGGTGGCCTACGCTTCCGACCGTGACGGCGGCCACAATCTCGACCTCTACGTGCAACAGCTTCGGGGCGGAGGCCCGGCGCGGCTGACGTGGACGAAGGACAACGAATCGGACCCCTCCTTTTCCGCCGACGGCACGGCCCTTGTCTACCACTCGACCGGCAATGGCGGCGGCATTTATCTTATCCCCTCGCTCGGCGGCACTCCGCGCCTGCTGGCGCCCGGGGGCCGCGACCCGCGTTTCTCCCCGCGGGGCAACCTGGTGGCCTATTGGACCGGCCTGCGCGATGCGCTGGTGGAAGGGCAGGCCCAGACTTTTGTGGTTTCCATCGCGGGCGGCGCGCCCCGCCAGATTCGACCGGATTTCCCGGTTGTGCAACGGCCGGTCTGGTCTCCCGACGGGCAGCGCCTGATTGTTTGGGGTGTGGCGCCCGGCGAAGGCGTTCCCGCCGACCGCACCGATTTCTGGGTGACGGGGTTGGAACGCGACCGCGCGGAATCCACGGGCCTGGTGGGACCGGTGTCGCGGGCCGGCGGAACGCTGGCGGCCGTCGAAGATATGAGTTGGACGGAACAGGGCCTGGTCTTCAGCATGCGCTCCGGCTGGGTGCGCAACATCTACCGCTGCCGCATGTCTCCGGCCGGCAGGGCCGAGGGCAACCTGGTGCGCCTGGCCGGTGGCACGGCCTCCGCCGAGTTTCCCGCCGTCTCGCGCGACGGCCAAATGGTATTCGCCAGCGGGACGGAGCGCTTCGACGTTTGGGGTTTGCCCTTGGACGCCAACCTTGGGAAGGCACTGGGGCCACACTACCGGATCACCAACAGCACCGCGCCCGCCGAGTATCCCGCGGTTTCGCCCGATGGCCGCAGGGTGCTGTATGCAACGCCGCGCAACGGCACTTCGCAAATCTGGATGAAGGACCTGGCGAAGGGCGAGGAATCCGTCGTCGCCCCCGGTCCGAACGCATCCGCTCCGCTGTGGTTGCGCGGCGGCGCGGGCGTCGGTTTCGTGCAGAAGGTAGGCCAGAAATCCGGCGAGTACCTGCTCGATCTCTCCACCGGGCAAAGCAGAAAGGTCTACGAAGGCGGTTTCTTCTGGGACGTGAATCGGGCGTCTACGATGGCGCTGGCGCAGGCCAGCGATGCCAATCAGAACGACATCCTGGCGGTGGACCTGAAGACCGGGCGGCCCTCCGCAATCCTGCGCGCAATTCCGGGGGCGCCGCTGATTCAGGCGAACTTCTCTCCGGACGACGAGTGGATCGTTTTCCTGGCCAACACGGGCCCCGGAACCGCTCAAATCCATGCCGTCCGCCCCAACGGATTGGCCGAGATTCCGAGAGGCGACTGGAGGGCGGTCACCGATGGCCGGCAAAAGGTGGATAAGCCGCGCTTTTCACCCGACGGAAAGCTGATCTACTTCACCCAGGACGATAACGGCAGCCGCAGCATCCGCGCGGTCCGTTTCGACCCGGGATCGGGCCAAACCGTGGGGGACAGTTTTATGGTCTTCGATTCCAATCAGCCCCGCCTGACGCTTTTCGGAGTCAACCCGCGCTCGCTCGAAATCGGCGTCGCCAAAGACAAGTTGGTGATGCTGCTGGCGGAGAGCAGTTCCAATTTATGGATCACGGCGCTGGAACCGTAGCACCAAAAGCATTTGGCCGGTAGAGTAGGACAGTGAGCGACGGTCCTCGCGACCCACTGTCCCCTCGTCGAACCGGACGTGCAGATTTCCCGCATCCGGCTCTCCTGAAAACCCTCGTCAGCGGCTTTCGCA
>JBEKDV010000093.1:0-21036 GCA_050014175.1 Candidatus Solibacter sp.
GCTGCGCGGAGAACGGAGCCGCGTGGCTCGGGAGAGTCCATGCGCACATTGTTGCTGCTCGTGGTGGCGGCCGCGGCCGGCGCACAGACGCCAGCGGAGCCGCCCGGCGCGGGTTCCGGGTATACGGGCAGTAACGCCTGTAAAACCTGCCATGCCGACGTGTGGATGAATTTTTACAAGAATCCGCATTACAAGAGCCTCGCGTCGGGCACGGAACCGGAGGAGAAGACGGGTTGCGAAGGCTGTCATGGACCGGCACAGAAGCACGTGGAGGCGCGCGGCGGGAAGGCGACCATCCCGCGGGCATTTTCGCTGATGCAGCCGAAGAGGGTGCTGGAGACATGCCTGGGGTGCCATGCGCGCGATCTGGCGCGGGCGAACATCCAGCGATCGGAACATACGAAGAACGACGTGGCGTGCACGGGCTGCCACTCGATCCACCATCCGGCCACGCCGAAATCCCTGCTGGCGAAGAAGCAGGCCGACCTCTGCTACGGCTGCCACGCCACGGTGCGCGCACAATTCTCCATGCCTTCCAAGCACCGGGTCAACGAAGGCTTCATGCAGTGCACGGACTGCCACAATCCGCACGGCTCGTTCGATGCCACGTGGAAGATGGGGCAGAAGCCGCGCATGATGGAGCAGGCGCTCAACACGGAATCGCCGTGTTTGAAGTGCCACATGGACAAGCGCGGGCCGTTCGTGTACGAGCACGCTGTGGTGCGGGTGGAGGGGTGCGAAGCCTGTCACATGCCGCATGGCTCGATGAACGCGAAACTGTTGCGGCGGCCGGTGGTGTTCACGGTCTGCCTGGAGTGCCATAACGGCGCGGCGACTTTCGGCACGCGCAATAACGGCGTGGACCTGCAATCTTCCAGGCACAACATGCTGGATCCGAAGTTCCAGAAATGCACTACGTGCCACGTGGCCATACACGGATCGAACAGCGACCTGTACTTCCTGAGGTAGACGCCATGAAGAGACGATTCTGGGCATTCTTGGCGGCGACGGCCGCGCTTTCGGCGCAGCAGGTGGCGGTCCCCGGGGCGGAAACGGTGGGTACGGCGCGCGGCGAGGACCACGGGAGCTACAACGTCACGAACTCGTTCGAGACCGGATACCGATTCAGCCTGGTGGGCGGCGACCTGGGCGAGTATCGCAGCGACGTGAATTACGGCAACGGACTGCGCCTGCTGGGCAGCAGCCTGTCGATCGATTCCAAGGACGGGCACGGCCATTACTTCGACCAGATCCTGCTGAACACGATGGGGCTGGGCAACGATCCGTACCAATCGGCGACACTGCGGATACAGAAGAACGGGCTGTATCGCTACGACATGACGTGGCGGCTGAACGACTACTACAATCCGGGGCTGACGGTGGCGGGGGGACTGCACCTGATGGATACGGCGCGGCGCATGCAGGATCACGAAATCCTGCTGTTTCCGCAATCCTGGTTCCGGGTGCATGCGGGATACAGCCGCAACACGCAGGACGGGGCTACGCTGACCACCACGCTGCAACTGGACAACAGCAGCACGGCTCTGCCGGTGTTCGCCGATCTGCGGCGGCAGTGGAACGAATACCGATTGGGCGCGGATGTGGATCTTGCGGGGTTCAAGGTGACGGTGCTACGGCGCTGGGATTTCTATAAGGAAGACACGATGGCGAACGCGCCCGGCGTAGTTTCGGCGGTATCGGTGGGGTCGGTCAACGACCCGACAGTGCTGGAACAGTTCACCAAGGCTGCACCGGTCCACGGAAGGAATCCGGGGTGGCTGGGGAACCTGCTGGCGAATCACAAGCGCTGGGCGGTAAACGCGCGCTTCAGCTATACGGACGGCCACGATAATTTCGCGTTGAACGAGTTCGCCAGCGGGATCGGACGCTTCGGCGGCGCGGCCAACCAACAGATCCTGGTGCAAGGCAACGCGGACCGGCCGATGGTGGCGGGCGATTTCAATTTCAGCGCGCAGCCGGCCAGCCGGCTGACGGTAGTCAACAACACGTCGGTCAACAATCTGCGGATCGACGGGCCTTCCAGTTACACGGATATCGTCAACGGCAGTAACTCGGGGCTGACGATTTACTTCCGGTATCTGGGCATCCGCACGGTGACCAATTCCACGGACGCGCACTACCGGGTAAGGGACTGGATCGGGTTCTACGCGGGGTACCGGTACACGGACCGGCTGGTGCGGACGATTGAGGGCTTCACGCTGCCGGCTTTCGCCAACTCGACGGAGAACGATCTGTACGAGAACACAAATCATCTGCACTCGGGGACGGTGGGGGTGCGATTGCGGCCGTTGAAGAATCTGACGGCCAACCTGGAAGGCGAGGTAGGGCGGGCGGACAATCCGCTGACGCCGGTGAGCGATGGCAATTACCATACGCTGAACGGGCGGGTGAGTTACCGCACGCGGAAGGTGCAGTTATCGACCTCTTACAAGCAGGTGTACAACGTGAACACGCCGGTGTCGTTGTCGGCTTACAGTTCGCATTCGCGGAATTACTCGGCGGGCGCAAGCTGGGCGGCGAAGGATTGGTTCGCGCTGGATGCGAGTTACACGAAGCTGCATCTGGATACGGTAGGCGGGATCGCGTATTTCACGGGCACGGGGCGGGCGACGCTGCTGGATGCCGCCTCGCTGTATATGAGCAACGTGCATGCGGCGAACTTCGGGATGCGCCTGGCGGCGGCGAAGCGGGCGGACGTGTACGCGGGGTATACGATCACCAAGGACACGGGGGACGGGCGCGCGACGGCGGCGGCGAATGTGACGGACCCGGCGGCGGCGCTGCTGGCCAGTGTGCAGACGTTCCCGCTGTCGTACCAATCGCCGCTGGCGCGGCTGTCGGTGCGGATTACTCCGAAGTTGCGGTGGAACGTCGGATGGCAGTTTTATAACTACCGCGAGCAATTCGGGGTGCTGGGGTATTATCAGAACTTCCACGCCAACACGGGGTACGCGAGCGTAACTTGGGCGTTCTAACATCCCGGCCGTGCGATAGACTCATAATTCAAAAAGGAGAATCCGATATGGTTTGAAGCAGAGGACTACAGGCGACGATTGACTAGACTTGCCATAACTTCCTCACCGTCCACGCTCTCCCCGCCGTTCAGCGACCTCAGGCGTTCATCGATTGCCTGGGCAAACTCACTGAGCCGGATGCGGCGGGCGTCCTCCTCGAATACCAGTCGTGCTACGTATTCCCCAACCGAGACGCCTTCTGTGAACGCTTTGGCTTTGAGCCGACCCTCGATCTCCGGTGAGATGTCAATCGTCATCTGGGACTCCTGCTCTTAGGCTAACAAGGATTTCGAAGCGCCGGGTGGGCGCTGATTAACGTGGAATCGGCCCTCAATCCCTGCGCGCGCGGGTGGCGATTTCGCGATGCCAGGCGGCGAGGAGGATGAGGCCGATGAGGATCAGGGCGCTGGTCAGGCCGACCCAGATACCGGTGACGCCCCAGCCGTAGGTGAAGCACAGCAGCCAGGCGACCGGCATGCCGACGATCCAGTAGCCGGCCAGGTGGGCCAGGGCGGGGGTGCGCGTGTCGCCCAGTCCGCGCAGGGCGCCGGTGGCGACCACCTGGAGGCCGTCGAAGATTTCGAAGAGGGCGGCGATGCGCAGGAGGGCCGCGCTGGCGACGATGACGGCGGCTTCGGGGGTGTAGAGGCGCGCAATCCAGCGGGGGACGAAGGCGAGCGCCACTCCGGCGGTGCCCATGAATCCGGCGCCGAGCAGCAGCGCGGTCCAACCGGAGACGGCGATGCCTTGCGGATCTTTCCGGCCGACGGCCTGCCCGACCCGGACGGCGGCGGCGGAACTGATGCCGAGCGGGACCATGAAGGTGGTGGAGATGACGTTGACGGCGATACTGTGCGCGGCGAGCGAGACTTCGTCGAAGCGGGCGGCCATCACGGTCACGATACCGAAGACGGCGCCTTCCACGAGAATCTGCATGGCGGAGGGGAATCCCAGGGCGATCAGCCGGCGGATGATGGGCCATTGCGGACGCCAGGTAAAGAGAGCGTCATGAGGGGTGGCGCTACCGCTCCCGACCCCAGGGGGGTGCCCCGGTCGCGGCTCCGATCGGAGCTGGTGGCGGAGGACCGCGATCAGGAGCACCAGCGCGATGTAGAAGCGGGAGATGGAGGTGGAGATCCCCGAGCCTTCAAGACCCAGACGGGGCGCGCCCCAATGGCCGTACATGAGGAGCCAGTTGCCGGCGAGGTTGAGGAGGTTGGCGCTGATCACGGCGAAGGTGATGGGCTTGACGATGTTCATCGCCTGCAGGTAGCGGCGGAAGGCGGCGAAGAAGAGCAGGGGCGGCACGCCCCAGAGCAGGGCGTGGAGGTAGGGACCGAGCAAGTCCATGACGCGCGGGTTGGTGCCGGTGGCGCGCAGCAGGGGGATGGTGAGAGCCAGAAGCAGGACGACCACGGGAGCGACGCCCGCCGCGGTCCATAGGCCCTGGACCAGGGTACGGCGGCAGGCGGACTCGTCGCGGGCGCCGAAGGCCTGGGCCACCAGGGTATCCATGCCGAGCAGCATGCCGGTGCCACAGATGGCGATGGGGTAGAAGAGCATGTTGCCGAGGCTGCCGGCGCCGATGGCGGCGGCGCCGAGGCGTCCGGCCATGACGGCATCGACGAAGCCCATCGACATCCAGCCGAGCTCGGCCATGGCGAGCGGCGCGGCGAGGCGCAGCATGGGACGGATCTCTTGGCGGAAACCGCGGAAGCCGGCGATCATGCTCTGGGGTGCGCCTTATCGTAGACTGCCATGAGGTCGGTGAGCGATACCTGGGTGTATTTCTGGGTGGTGGAGAGGCGGGCGTGGCCGAGGAGCTCCTGGATGGCGCGCAGGTCGGCGCCGTCGGCGAGCAGATGGGTGGCGTAGGCGTGGCGGAAGCTGTGGGGGTGCACGGAGGGATCGCCGGCCAGATACGTGGCATAGAATTTGACGATGCCGGAGATGCCGCGGGTGGTGAGGCGCGAATTGCGGTGGTTGAGGAAGACGGCGCGCTCCTCGCGGACGACGGGACGTTCGGCGAGGTAGCGCTCCAGCGACTCGGCGGCCTTGCCGGGAAGCGGCACCTGGCGTTCCTTTTTGCCTTTGCCGCGGACGCGGAGCCAGCGCTCGGAGCGGTCGATATCCTCGAGGTTGAGGCCGGCCAATTCACTGACGCGGATGCCGCAGCCGTAGAGCAGTTCGAAGAGGGCGCGGTCGCGCGCGGGGAAGGGGCGCTCGAGTTTGCCGGCGGCCACGGCGTCGAGGAGCGCGTTCACCTGCCCGGGGGTCATCACCTCGGGCAGCTTTTGGGGGGCCTTGGGCGTGCGCACAAGGCGGGCGACATTGAGCGGGACGACGCCTTCGCGCAGCATGAAGCGGAACAGGCCGCGGACGGCGGCGAGTTTGCGGCGAAGGGTGACGCTGGCGAGCTGGTCGCGATAAAGCGAGGCGAGCCACTCGCGGAGGAGCAGGAGGTCGATTGCCGCCGGCTCGGGCGGGGCGAGATCAGGGGGCGAGAGCCAGGCCAGGAAGTGGCGCAGGTCGGCTTCGTAGGCGCGGATGGAGTGGGCGGAATTGCCGGCGCGGGCGAGATCTTCGAGGTAGAGAGCGATCTGGCGTTGGAGTTCAGACGCGGGCATGGTCGGCATCCAGGTACTCTGCCAGCGCTTCCAGCGCCTGCCGGCAGACGAGCTCGTGGCGGGCTTTCTTATCGTGGCGCAGGCGTCGACGAGCGGCCTCGTCGAGTGGCGGGAGGAGGTCGAAGGTGATGTTGGCGGGCTGGTAGTCCTTCGGGTCGGCGGCGGAGACGTAGTGGCAGAGCGAGCCGAGGGCGGTAGCGCGCGGCAGGGGGCGCGGGGTTTCGCCGCGGGCGAAAGCGGCGGCGTGCATGCCGGCCATGAGTCCGGTGGCGATGGATTCGACGTAGCCTTCGACGCCGGAAATCTGGCCGGCGAAGAAGATTTCGGGGCGCGCGCGCAGTTGCAGGGTGGGGGTGAGCAGCGCGGGAGCGTTAATGTAGGTGTTGCGGTGGATCTGGCCGAAGCGCAGGAATTCGGCGTTCTCGAGGCCGGGAATGAGGCGCAGGACGCGGGCCTGTTCGCCGAACTTCATATGGTTCTGGAAGCCGACGAGGTTGAAGCTTTCGGCGCGGAGGTTCTCCTGGCGGAGCTGCACGACGGCCCAGGGACGGCGGCCGGTGCGCGGGTTATCGAGGCCCATGGGTTTCATGGGGCCGAAGCGCAGGGTGTCGCGGCCGCGGCGGGCAATTTCCTCGATGGGGAGGCAGGCCTCGAAGTAGCTGGTGTTGTCTTCGGGAATGTGGGCGGAGACGGAATCGGCTTCGAGCAACTGGTCGACGAAACGCTCGTATTGGCCGCGGTCGAGGGGGCAGTTGAGGTAGTCGTCGGTGCCATCGGTGGATTTGCCGTAGCGCGAGGCCCAGTAGGCGATGCCGGTATCGACGGTATCGGCGGCGACGATGGGGCTGATGCTGTCGTAGAAGTAGAGGCGGGAGCTGCCGGTGAGGCGGGCGATTTCCCCGGCGAGGGGGCCGCTGGTGAGCGGGCCGCTGGCGACGATCCAGATGGCGTCATCGGTGAGACAGGTGACTTCGTCGCGGCGGAGATCGATGAGCGGTTCGGCGGAGATGGCGGCGGTGACCTCCCCGGCGAACAGGCCGCGATCGACCGTGAGAGCGTGTCCGCCGGGCACGCGGGCTTTTTGGGCGGCCTGGAGGAGGAGCGAATCGAGGCGGCGGAGTTCCTCTTTGAGGAGCCAGGGGGCGGTGGAAAGGGACTCGCTCTTGAGCGAGTTGCTGCAGACGAGCTCGGCGAGGCAATCGGTCTGGTGCGCGGGGGTGGGGTGCAGGGGACGCATTTCGTGGAGGACGCAGCCCAAACCGCGGCGGGCGATCTGCCACGCGGCTTCGGAGCCGGCCAAGCCGCCGCCGACGATGTGGATGGTTTTGGTCAAGGTCAGAGGATTCCGGCGATGTCGGCGGCCGCAACGCGCACACCCACGTAGAACGAACCGAAGAGCGCGTAGACGGCGCTGACTTCATCGAAGCGCATTTCGTAGATGAGGCGCTTGAAGATGGCGGGGTCTTCGGCGAAGAGATCGACGCCCCATTCCCAATCGTCGAGGCCGATGGATCCGGAAATGATCTGGCGGACTTCGCCGGCGTAGCGGCGGCCGATGGCGCCGTGCTTTTCCATCATGCGCTGGCGGTCGGTCAAGGATTCCTCGTACCAGTTCCTGGTTTCGCCGCGGCGGCGGTCCATGGGGTAGAAGCAGACATACCGGGTGGCGGGGATTTCCGGCCAGAGGCGCGGGGCCATGGCCTGGCGGTGGCGATCGAGGGTGGCTTCGATTTCCCGCTTCCACTCGTTGGAGTAGGGCGGTATACCCTTGTCGAGCAGGCCGCCGTATACTTTGGCGGTGGATTCGTAGATGCCGAGTTCGACGATGGAGAGGTAGGAAGCGGTGGGCTCGAGGTAATCGCCGATGGCGAGGCGGGCCAGATCGAGCTGCGCCCGATTGAGTTCCTGAAAGCTGCGGCGGAAGTGGACGAACATGAGGTCGCCCTTGTGCCCGAGCAGGGAAAAGAGGGCGCTCTGCCGTCCTTCGGCGGGGCGCTCCAGGGCCACGAGGGCGCCCGATGCCTCGTGCAGGACCTCGGCGCGGGCGGCAGCGGAGAGGGCTCGCCAGGCGGGGCGGCGGAAGCGCATCATCTGGTGCAACACGCTGGCGCCTTCGACGCTGAGCGGGACGGGCGGCATAGCGGTAGCGGCAAGCGTGTCGGGGGTCATTTATTCATTATAAGAAAACCGGGGACAGACGAAGAAAACCGGGGACAGACGGGACTGACAGCGAATTTCCGGCAAAGGGCGCCGGAAATTCATGTCAGTCTCGTCTGTCCCCGCGGCCGGCGCGGCGGTGCCAGCGGGCCAGGTAGCTTTCGGCGGCGATTTCCTCGACTTCGCGGTCGCGCGCGGCGGTCCACTCGGCGAGGCGGCGGTCCTTCATGCGCTCCAGGAGGCGGCAGCGGCGGCGGGCTTCGAGCATGAGCTTCTGCTGTTCGGCCAGCTTTTGCGCGGCCTCGAAGCGGCGGCGGGCGATCTCGGATTCCTGCGACTTGACGTGCAGGCGGAAGTTGCCGAGGGCGCTGAGATCGCCGGCGGCGATGGGGTTCCACTCCCGGACCTGAATTTCAGCGCGGATGCCGGCGGCTTCGACTTCGGCGCGCTGGCGGTCGAGGCCGGCGAGAGAGGCGACCTGCTGTTTGTAGCGGGCTTCTTCGAGTTCGAGCTGGATGCGGCGCCAGTCGAGGGCCTTTTCGAGGGGGAATTGAAAGGCCTTCATCGCTTACCGGCATGCGCCTGCGCGGGGAGCAGGTCCAAGCGCGCGGCCAACTGGCCGAGGCGCGACAGGGTCTCCGGCAGGGGGGAGTTGGCCAGGTGATCCTGGCGGAGGAAGTCGAGCAGTTCGGGGCGCAGGCGGATGCTGGCATCGAGCTGCGGATTGGAACCCGCGACATAGGCGCCGAGCTGGATGAGATCCTCGGCGTCGCGGTAGGCGGAGAGGGCGGCGCGAATTTTGCGCGCGGCCTCCTTCTGCGCGGGAGTGGCGATGGCGCTGGTGAGACGGCTGACGGAGTGGAGGACATCGATGGCCGGATAGTGGCCCTGAGCGCCGAGCTGGCGGGAGAGGATGAAGTGGCCGTCGAGGATGGCGCGGACGGCATCGCAGATGGGCTCGTTGAAATCGTCGCCTTCCACCAGGACGGTGAAGAAGCCGGTAATGGAACCGCGGCTGAAATTCCCGGCGCGTTCCAGGACTTTGGGCAGCAGGTTGAAGACCGAAGGGGTGTAGCCCTTCTGGCTGGGCGGTTCGCCGGCGGCGAGGCCGATCTCGCGTTGGGCCATGGCGAGGCGGGTCACGGAATCCATGACCAGAAGCACGTTGGCGCCCTGGTCGCGGAAGTACTCGGCGACGGCCAGGGCGACAAAGCAGGCGCGGACGCGCAGGGGCGCAGGGCGCTCGCTGGTGGCGCAAACGACGACGGATTTCTTGCGGCCCTCCGGGCCCAGCTCGTTTTCGAGGAAGCCGCGGACCTCGCGGTTGCGTTCGCCGATCATGGCGATGACGGTGACGTCGGCCGAGTTGTGGCGCGACATGGAGCCCAGGAGCGTGCTTTTGCCGACGCCGCTGCCGCCGAAAATGCCGATGCGCTGGCCTCTGCCACAGGGCAGCAGGGCGTCGATGGCGCGGATGCCGGTGACCAGCGGCTGGGTGATGTGGGCGCGGTCGAGGGGGTTGGTAGCGGTTCCGTGGAGGTTGTAGGTTCCGCGAGCTTCGATGGCGGGACCGCCGTCCATGGGTTTGCCGAATCCATCGATGACGCGGCCGAGCAGGGCGGGGCCGACCTCGACGCGGGAATCCTGGCTGCGCGCCGCCAGGGGATCGCCCAGTTGCAGGCCGTCGATCTCTTCCAGCGGCATGGAGAGCACCCTTCCGTCGCGGAAACCGATGACCTGGGTGCGGATGCGGCGGCCGCCGGCGGTTCGGACTTCGCAGAAATCGCCGATGGCGACGCTGGGGCCGCGGGACTCGATCAGCAGACCGACCACCTCGGTCACCTGGCCGGTCCAGCGCAGAGGCGCGATGCGGTCGAGTTCGGCGAGATAGGGGGCGAGGGAGATCTTCATGAGTTTCTCCGCAGGCGGTCGGCGAGGCCGCGCTCGATCTCCTGAAGTTGCGACTCCACCGAGGCATCGAGGTTGCCGTGCCGGGTCTCGAAGATCACCGTGCCGACGGGGTGCGACGGATCGGCGATCACCTCGACATTACCGGAGGCGCTGTTCAGGCGCAGGCTGGCGGCGACGAGCGCGGCGTGCGCGGGGTGGACCTTGACGCGGGCGATTTCCTGCCCCCGCAATTTTTCGAGCGCGCCGAGGACCAGGCCATCCAGGGCTTCGGGATCGATGGCGAGCTCGCGCCGGATGACGCGGCGGGCAATGGCGAGGGAAAGCTGGATCAGGTCGGCTTCCGCCTCGGCGCGCAAGCGGGCGCGCAGGCCGCCGATCTCTTCGATGGAGCGCGCCAGGCGGTCGATGACCGGTTGCAGCTCGGCGCCGGCGCGTTGCCGCCCGGCGGCTTCTCCCTCGCGCAGACCGGCGGCGTGGGCCTCGCGCACACGCTGTTCGTTCTCCCGCTCGATCTGCGCCAGGCGCTCCCTGGTATCGGGAAGGACTTCGGAATCGACACCGAGGCGGGTTGGTCCGGTGGCGTGCATCTGGCGCCAGACCAGCGGCTCGACGCCGGACGTTTCCTCCGGCTGGCGCACCTTAGACGACATACTGCTCACCGACCGCGCCCTTCAGACTGAGCACGCCTTCGCTTTCGAGCTGGCGCACCACGGCGATGATGCTCTGCTGGGCGGCCTCGACTTCCTTGATCTTCACGGGGCCGAGCGATTCCATGTCCTCGCGCAACATATCCGCGCCGCGCTGCGACATGCAGCCCAGGATGTGGTTGCGCAACTGTTCGCTGGTGCCTTTGAGACCGATGGTCAGCGCCTTGCGATCCGCCTTGCCGAGGACTTCCTTGAGGCCCATGGGGTCGATCAACAGGAGGTCTTCAAAGACGAACATCAGGTGGCGAATGGTCTCGGCCAGGTTGGTGTCCTGCTGGTCGATGTGGTCGAGGATTTCGCGGCTGGAGGTGGAGTCCAGACGGTTGAGCATTTCCGCCACGGCGCGCACGCCGCCGTAGGATTCGCGGCTAAATTCGCCGAGCGCTTTTAATTTCGAACCGATGACGGCGGCGATTTTGAGGATGATATCGGGAGAGATCTGATCGAGGCTGGCCATGCGCTGCGAAACATCCGCCCGCATGGCGGCGGGCAGCGAAGTCAGCAGGGCCGCGGCCTGGGAGTAGCTCAGGTGCGAGAGCACCAGCGCGATGGTCTGCGGATGCTCATTGTGGATGAATTTCGCCAGTTGCTGGGGGTCGGCTTTCTGCAGGGCGTCGAAGGAAGCGGCGTCGGCGCCGAGCGCTTTAGTGAGCCGGTCCAGCAGGCGTTTGGCGTGGTCCGGCTCGAAGGCGCGCATGAGCAGTTTGCGGGCGAAATCGATGCCGCCGCGCGCCACGTAATCGCCGGCATTGGCGATATGGTGGAACTCTTCCAGAACGGCCTCCGCCTGTTCGGCGGTAATGGCCGTTAACTTGGCGACTTCGCGGGTTACCTTCCCAACTTCTTCTTCGTTGAGCTGCTGCATCAACTGGGCGCTGGCGTCTTCGCCCAGCGCCACCAGCAAAATGGCGGCCTTGCGGAGATTGGGTAGAACTTCGGCGTCCGCCTTGGTGGTGTTCAGGATCATGGCCGGCACTCCCGGTCAGGCATTAGTTCTCTTCCTCCTCGCGGATCCAACCGCGCAGGATCTGCACCGAGATTTCCGGCTCCTTGGCGATTTTGTCGCGCAGGTGTTTGGCAAAGACTTCGGCTTTCTTGGTGATGACGGGCGCGAGCTTGAGCGAATTGAGCGCCTGGGCATCCGCCTTGGCCTGAAGCGCGTCGCGCTCGGCAAGCTGCGATTCGATCTGGCTCTCCACCTGACCGGGCACGGCCAGGGCCACCGAGGAAGCAGGCGCGCCAGACGGCAGGGTGGCCGGAGCGCTCGCCGTGGCGCCGGCGGACCGTTTCCGGCCTTTGCGGCGGAACCGGGCAAACACGATACCAAGGACAAGCAGGCCCGCCAATGCGCCGCCTCCGACGAGCAGCGTTTTCTTATCGAGCGCCAGTGGGAGCGGGATGCCCACGACGGGTGCCCCAGGCTTGGCGGGGATGGCCGCGGCAGGAGGAACCGGGGGCTCGATCTGCAGAGTGGTTTCAAAGGGCAAGGTTTCGATGACCAACTGGTCGCCGCGGTCCGCCGAGAAGCCGGTGATGCCGGCCACCAGATCGCGAATCACTTTCAGTTTTTCGGGCGTGGGCGGCACCAGGACCCGCTTAAACCCGCTCTTGTCCTTTTCCCAGGTGAGGTCCTGGTCCACCAGCACAGCCAGCGACATTTTGCGGAGCACGCCGGCGGGCAGGTGAGTCTTTTTGACGGTACGGCTGGATTGATAGGAGATGTTCTCGGTGGTGCGGGTAGTTTTGTTGGAGCCGCCACTGGGGCGGGAGGCGGGCCGCGGAAGGGTGGAAGCGGTACCCGGGACACCGTTGGAAGCGGCCGCCCCCGTGCTGTCTTCGGTCCGCTGCGAAGTGAGCATGACGCTGCGCGCGGGGTCGAAGATCTCCTCGCTCAACTCCGCGCCGGTGAAATCGCACTCCACGGACGCGCCGGCGCGGAATTTCTCCGGCCCGAGGAGCGGACCGATGGTGGCGCCGATCTTGGCGAGAAGGTCGGCTTCGACCTGGTGGCGGTAGTCCAGTTCGGCCGCGGAAGGCGCCGTGCCGTCCATAGGGCCCGCGGATCGGGGGCGGCTGAGCATATTGCCGTTCATGTCCAGCAGGGAAACGGCGTCGGGAGAAAGGCCTTCCACCGCGCTGGCCACGAGATGGGTGATGGCGGTGACGTTTTGCGGGGCGAGGCGGGCGCCCGGCTTGACCCTGACCACGACGCTCGCTTTAGCGGGCTGCTGGGCCTCGAGAAACACGCTTTCCTTGGGGAAGGTCAAGTGGACGCGAGCCTGTTCGACCTCGGCCAGCGTCATCACGGTCCGCTCCAGTTCGCCTTCGAGCGCGCGGCGATAGTTCACGTGTTCGGTGAATTCGGTGGCGCCGAGATTCACTTTGTCGAAGAGTTCGAACCCGATCCGGCCGGATTTGGGCAGACCGATGGAAGCCATGGTGAGCCGCAACTCGGCCAGACGGCTGGAGGGCACGAGCACCGAACCTCCGCTCTCCGGGAGGCGGTATTCGGCACCGGCTTCCTTCAGCTTCTGCACGATGCCGGAGGCGTCTTCCTGGGATAAGCCCGTGAAGAGCGGACGAAAATCGGCTTCCTTTTTCCACTGCACCAGCGAGTACAGGCCGGCGCCGACGGCCATCGCAACCGCCAGGATGGTGATGCGTTGCCGTGTGGTAAGGTTCGCCAGAATCTTGCTCATGACTTCGAATCGGCCTTAGGCACGCAGAGAGTAGATCGGCAGACCGGGGCGAAAACGTGAGCCCTACATCTGCATTCGCATGATTTCCTGATAAGCGCTGACGACCTTGTTGCGCGCCTGGAGGAAGAGATCGAACGAAAGTTCGGCCTGCTGGGTGGCCAGAATCGTGGTGTGGAGTTCCTCGCCTTCTCCAGTCAGGAAGCGCTCCACCGAGGCGGAGGCGTTTTGTCCGACGGCCTCCACCTTCTGGATGGCGCTGGAGAGCACATCCTGGAAAGCGCCGGCGCCCGCGGATTGGCCGGCCGGGAGGATATCCTGAGGAAGAGCCGCGCCGGAAATGGGGAGGATGGGAGCGGACATCGATACCCTCAGCGGCCCAGGTCGAGCGAGCGCTGGATCATATCTTTAACCGCGGAGATGGCCGCGACGTCGGCCCCATAGCTGCGCGCGGCGCCCATCAGATCGACCATGTCCTCGGCGGGATTGATCTTGGGGAAGGCTACATAGCCATCCTTATCGGCGTCCGGATGACCCGGCAGGTAGCGGCGTTCGGGGTCGCTCATGTCGGTGACCACATCGGAAACGGCGACGCCGCCCACGGATTCCAGTTGCGCACTGAATACGGAAGCGAATGGCGAAGTGACGGTGGTGGATTCGAAGACCACGTCCTTGCGGCGATAGGGGCCGCCCTCGGGAGTGCGGGTGGTTTCCGCATTGGCCAGATTCTCCACCAGCACTTCGGCGCGGGCGCGCTGCGCGGCCATGCCGGAAGCGCCCACGGAAAGGACCGAGAAGAGGCTCATTATTTGCCGCCTTCCTGAATGGCCGAGCGCACGGCGGTAATCTGCGATTTCATCAACTGGGACGCCACCTGGAAGCGGAGGGCGTTTTCGGCCAGCAGACGGGCTTCGCGGTCGAGGCTGACGTTGTTGCCATCGTTCTTCACGGGAAGTTCGTTCACCACCATGGCGCGGGGCGCTCCACCGGCTGCGTTGAGGAATTCCGACTGAAAATCGATGTCCTGGGTGAGGTAGCCCGGGGTATCGGCGTTGGCGATGTTGGTGGCCACAAGTTTTTGCCGGGCGCTCAACAGGTCCATGTATCTCACCAGTTGTCCGGCGACGGGCTGCAGCATGGCGCCGAATCTTTTGCAGATCGGGGGCCGAACCGTAAGTCACCTGAAATCAGCAGAGCAAGCGGGAAAACCGCGGTGAATTTTGGGCGTGGCGGCAAATTCTCGGCGGTGCGCCGGTCCGTCCGCATGCGGACGGGCAGCCTCCAGGTGAATCGGCGGGATGCCCGAGGGGGGTCCGGAGCCAACACGGGCAAATCGCCCGCGCCGCAGGAGCGGTAATTTTCCGTCAAGGTTTAGTTCACCGCGCGGTTTCATCAGTTCCGCGGCTGCCAACTTCCCCCCCGCTCTCCAGCTTTTTCCGCCGCGAAACTGAAGAAACCTTTAACAGTGACACCAACATATTTTTAAATTTTTGTTTCTTTTCAACAATTTACCAAATATCTAAGCATTTTCCCGCTGACCGTGGGATTACCGTGGAATCAGCAGGACTGCCGCGGTAAGGGCAATCCTCACAGTGAAGATGCCAACTGAGCCTATTATCATCATCGTCGGATCGTGGATCTAAGCTGCTGCTGAGGTAAACTCATCGCGCTACCCACATGCGCGCCTTTCAAATACTCCCCAATGGGGGGGCCTATTCTTAGGTGAAAGCTGGTACTATTCTTTGGGGATATCTTTGACAAAGAAGTATCCCCAAAGAAAGACCAGACGATTTTCCGGTACAATTTAAAGGGAGCCGAGGCTCTTTGAGAACAGCCAAAGTTTTGGCTTGTTGCCTGCTCATAGTCCCGCTCGTCGGCACGGCGCCAAGATCCGGGTCGAGGGCCAGAACGCAGTTCCTGGCAGCCAACGAAGAAGCACCGGCGTTCCGGACTCCTTTCGAGGCACTTTTGCGCGAAGGTTCCGGGCTCTTCCAGGCTGGACATTATCAGGCAGCGCTCCCGCCATTCGAAGCCGCGCGGGAGTTGGCTGTTGGAGCCGGGGTGCCGCGTCTGGCGGCGCGCGCCCTGGGCAACATCGGCGCCTGCCGGTTCGGCCTCCATCAGTATCGGCCGGCCCTGCAATCTTTTTTGGAGGCCCACCGTCAGTTGGAGGCGGCCCACGATCCGAGCGGGGCTGCAAGTTTCGGGTTCAACATCGCATCTCTCTACTCCGAGTTGGGTGAACTGGATGCCGCCGCAGAGTGGATTCAGGGTACGATCGGACGACTCAACGCCAAGGACCGGAAGAATTTGCCGCAGATTCTGATCCAACTGGCTACCCTGCGGGCGCGCCAGGACCGGATGCCGGAAGCGCTGCGGCTCTTTAAGGAAGGCATCGAAGCGGCGGACCGCGCCGGCGATCTCAGCCTCTACGCCAACGGCTGGAACCGTCTGGGCGAGGAATACCTGAAGCGCGGCCAACTGGCACTGGCGGAGGCGCCGCTGCTGGAAGCCTATCGTATCCGCAAGCTGAATCGTCTGGCGTTGGATGTCTCGTATCGCAGCCTGGGACGTTTACGGCTGGAGCAGGGCGATCTGACCTCGGCCGCGGCGCTGCTCGACCGCGCGGTGGAACTTTCCGGGCAGCCGCAGGGCTGGATTCCGACGTGGGACACCTATCACTACCGCGGACGCGTCCGGATGGCTCAAGGGCGGTTACGCGAGGCTATGGCGGATCTGCGGATCGCGGTTCGCCTGGCGCGCGGCTGGCGATGGAACATGCCGCCCGACGATGCCTCGCGGATGGGGACGGAAGGCTGGCTGGAACTGGTTCATTCGGCGCTGGTGGAGGCCGGCAACCGGCTCTACCTGGAGACCCGGGAACCGGCTTTGATCCGCGAAACCTTCGAAGCAGTCGAGGAAAATCGCGCCAGCAGCCTGCGCGCCGTGCTTGGGCGTGGGCGCACGCCCGACCGCGCCGAATTGCCGCCCGCCTATTGGGAAACGCTGGCGCGGCTGCAGCGCGCCGAAGTGCAGGCCCTGCGCAGGCCGGACGCACGCAGCCAGGAAACCGTCGCCAGCGTCCGCGCCGAACTGGTGCTCATGGAACTGGCGCTGGGACCGGCCATGGCGCCGTTGCCCTCCTCGCTGCTGGAGCGCACCCGTCGGGCACTGGATGACGGGAGCGCGCTGCTCAGTTTTCAACTGGGCGACCGCATCTCGTGGTTGTGGACCCTGGACCGCGACGGACTGGCGCTGTACGCTCTGCCCCCGAGGGCGGAGGTGGAGTGGCAAGCCGAAGCGGCGGCAAAGGCCATCCGGGAAGATGCGGCGGGGGATGGGGATGGGCCGGCGAGGCTCTGGCGCACGCTGTTCGGACAGGTGGCGATGCGGATTCAGCGCAAGACACGGTGGCTGGTCGCCCTGGATCGCGGCTCGACGCTGGCCGATTCGCAGAGCCGCTTTACGGCGGGCGGACTCCCCTTCGAGGCCCCCCTGGCGGCGCTGGTGGACTCCAGCCGGCAACCGCCGGCCTACCTGGCCGAGCGCCACGTGATCGAGATTATCCCGGGTGCGGGGTATTGGTTGGAAGCCAGGAGCCGGACCCGTGAGGCCCCGGCGCCGCTGTTCGTCGGCGTGGGCGACCCCATCTACAACGCGGCCGACCGCAGGCTGCCGCCGCCATCGGCGGCGGCGGGACCGGCGGCGAAACCCGCGCTGATGCTGCCGCGGTTGGTGGGAAGCGGCGCGGAACTCGACGCCTGCGCGCGAAACTGGCACGGGGAACGGGTACTGCTGAAGGGCGCCGACGCCTCGCGAGACGGCCTGAGGGAACAGTTGCGCCGCAATCCGGCGGTGGTCCACCTGGCGACGCACGTGCTGGAATCCGCGGAGCGGCCGTCGTACGGATTGATCGCGCTCAGCCTGACGCCGCGGCGGGAGAGCGAGTTGTTGCCGCCGTACGAGATTGCCGGCTGGCGGACCAATGCCGGACTGGTGGTTTTGAGCGGTTGCCATTCCGCGGAGGGCGCCCAGCTTCCGGGAACGGGCTTGCTCGGCCTGACGCGGGCCTGGCTGATGGCGGGCGCGCGCTCGGTGATTGGCAGCAACTGGGCCACGCCCGATGAAAGCGGGGCGCTATTCGGCGCTCTTTATCGAAACCTGAGCGGGGATGGCGGCAATTCCCCGTCGGCAGCACTGCGCGCGGCGCAGTTGGAGATGATTCGTTCCGGGGACTGGCGCGCCAAGCCCAGCTACTGGGGCGCCTATTTTGTGGTGGGAAGCCAATGAACTCTGAAACCGAGCCAGATGTGCAGGCCGACAGCGATCCACAGGACCCGTCCTGGTCCCGGCTGGTCGATCGCATCCGTGCGGGAGATCCCGCCGGCATGGAGCAGTTGTACGCGGTCTTCGTCAAGGGGGTGCGTTTCTTTCTGTGGCGGCAACTGGGGCCGCAGGACCTCGACGACAAGGTGCATGACGTTTTCCTGATCATCACGCAGTCCATCCAGCGGGGCGAACTTCGCGAGCCGGACCGGCTGATGGGTTACGTGCGCACGGTGGTCCGGCGGCAGGTGGCGGCGCACATCGACAGCGCCGTACAGGCGCGGCGCAACCAGCAGCCGATCGACCCGGCGATGACGCTCTCCGACCACCAGCCCGACCCGGAGCGCAGGGTGATCGAGCGAGAGGGCCAGGATGTCGCCCTCCGCATGCTGAACGGGTTGCCCAAGCGCGATCGGGAGGTGCTGATTCGCTTCTATCTGCAGGAGCAGACGGCCGAAGAGATCTGCCGCGATCTGAAGCTGACGGAGACCCAGTTCCGGCTGATCAAGTCGCGAGCCAAGGCACGTTACGGCGAGTTGGGACGGCGGCGGTTTTCCAAGCGCTCCGGCTTCCGGCCGCAATAGGTACGTTTCTGCACAAAACATTTCTCATAGGAAAAGTTTTGGTGAGAGCACTGCCGTGACAAATACACCTCTTGATTAGAGGGGCATATGCCCCAAAATTAGGACGTTCGCCTTTGTCATTATGAGAAATCCTGATCGTCACCTGGATGCCGATGAACTGGAGAGGTACGCGATGGGCACAAGTGCCCTGGAAGATGCCGCCCTCCTTGAGGAACACCTGCTAACCTGCGAGGACTGCCAAGAGCGGCTTCGGGAAACCGACGAATACGTGCTCGCCATGCGATCGGCGTCGCAACAGCGGCGGCGCGACGAAACCGCGGCGAAGTCACGCAAATGGAGGTTCCCCACCTGGTTTCCGGCTTTGGCCGCGGCCGCCTGCTGCCTGCTGCTGGTAGGCGCGCTCCGCTTCCTCCCGTCATGCGAACCGGTGGTGGCGGTTTCCCTGACCGCGCTGCGCAGCAATGGCGCCGGAAGTAACGCTCCGGCCGGCCGGGATCTCCTGCTTCGTCCGGATTTAACCGGCCTGGGGGAAACCTCGCCGTACCGGCTGGAAATCGTCGACCAGACGGGCCGCCCGGTGCGGCAGGGTACGCTCGCGCAGGGGCAAAACGGGCTCAAGGTCCCGGGGCTCGGCGCGGGGCAGTACTTTGTCCGCGTGTATCGGCCGGCGGGAGGCCTGCTGCGCGAATACGGCCTCGAAATCCGGTAGCGATTGGGCGCCCCGGGCGGCGGTAAAATAGATGGATGCCGCGTCAGGACGCAGGCGCCGCGGCCGGCGTCGAGCGTTTCTTTCAGTTTTCGCTTCTCGGGCTGGTGGCCAGCGGCTACCTGGCAGTGGCAGGTTCGGGCTACCTGGACACGCCGACCGTCGCGCTGACGGCGGCAGGTCTTCTGCTACGCGCCGTCCTGGTCTGCGGGCTGTTTCGGTGGAACCCCTCCGGCCGGCTGACCACCATCGTCACCATCGCCTACGCCGCCTTCTTTGCAGCCGACTACTTTCTGTTCTCACGCGATTTTCTGGCGGCCACGGTGCATCTGCTGTTTTTCCTGGCGGTGATGCAGATCCTGACGGCCAGGAGCAATCGCGACTACCTCTATACGGCGGTGATCGCCTTTCTGGAACTGCTGGCGGCGGCGATTCTCTCCATCAACTTCAATTTCCTCCTCTTCCTGGCGCTGTACCTGTGGTTTGCGATCGGTGCGCTCACGTCCGGCGAAATCCGGCGGTCCATCGACCGCTCCACGGTCATCGCGCGCAGCGGGTTGAAGAGCTTTTCGGCGCGCCTCAGCCTGCTTTCCGCGCTGGTCACGCTGGGCATCCTGGGGTTGACCGCCGGACTGTTCTTCATCCTGCCGCGCACCGCCGAGGCGGCCTTCTCGCGGCTGATTGCGCACCGCGTTTTCCTTCCCGGCTTTTCCAATCAGGTGAACCTCGGGGATATCGGAGAGATCAAGACCAGTTCGCGGCCGGTGATGCACATTCGCATCTGGAGCGCGCTGGCCGTGGGGCCAATGAAGTGGCGCGGCGCGGCGCTGAGCGAGTTCGACGGCAAGCGCTGGAGCAATCCAAGCCGTAAGCCCGAAATGATCCCGGTGGAGGACGAGCACGTGGTGCTGGCGCCGCCCGGGTTGGCGCCGCCGGGGCGGCGCATCAACTACCACGTCGATCTGGAAGCGCTCGGGAACGACACTTTGTTCTTCGCCGGCACGCCGGAGATTCTGGACTTGCGGGCGCGGGCGCTGTACCGCTCCGAAACCACCGGCATTCACCTGGGCCACGTCGTGCCGCGGGGCTTCCATTACGATGTGTGGAGCCTGCTCGACGACCCGCCGGAACGCGCTCCCGCACTCTATCCGCCTCCCGTGCTTCCCTTGGCCGCACGTGAGCTTTACCTGCAACTCCCCCCTCTCGACGCCAGCATCGCCGAGCTGGCGCGCAGTTTCGCCGCCGGCGGCGCGGGCGATCTGGCGCGGGCGCGAAGCATCGAGCGCCATCTGCGTTCCGGCTACGGATACACGCTCGAATTGCCCGATCGGGAGGTGGCCGATCCGCTGGCCAACTTCCTGTTCGCGCGCCGCAAGGGGCACTGCGAGTACTTTGCCAGCTCCATGGCCGTGATGCTGCGCTCGCTGGGGATTCCGGCGCGCCTGGCGACGGGGTTTCAAAGCGGCGTGTACAACCCGGTCTCCGACCTGTGGCTGGTGCGCGCCAGCGACGCGCACAGTTGGGTGGAGGGATGGATCCCGGGCTACGGCTGGACGACTTTCGACCCCACCCCGGCCGACCCCAACGCCGGCGGGCTGGCGTGGTTCACGCAACTGGCGCTGTACCTCGATGCCACCGAAACCTTCTGGCAGGACTGGGTGGTGGCCTACGACCTGGCGCGCCAGGGGACGCTGGCGTACCGCATGGAGCTGGACGCCCAGCGCGCGGGCATTCGCTGGTTCGACACCGCGTTGGCGGTACGCTCGGGGTGGGCGCGGTACGTGGCCGGCTGGACGCGCCGCCTGGGCTGGCAGGCGCTCGCCTGGGCGGCGGCGTTGGCGGCGCTGGGGTTTGCCGCCGGACCGCTGTTCCGGCGGATGGGCATACGGCGGCGGGTGGAGCGGGTGCGCCGCGGGCAGGCCAGCATGGCCGACGCCACCTTGCTCTACCAGCGTATGCTGTACATTCTAAAACGGCGGGGCTACCAGAAGCCCCCCTGGTTCACCCCGGCGGAATTCGCCAAGTCCCTGCCGCGCACGCCACTGGGCGAATCGGTGGGCGAGTTCACCGCCACTTACAACGCGCTACGCTTCGGCGGCCACACCGAGGCGGCGCCTAAGCTGTCGATTCTGCTGGACCGTATGGAGAGGGAGTGATCCCTGGAGTTGGCCTAGTCCGTCAACTACAGCGCATACCGACCATGCCGACGGTACTTTCGAAGTCACCCATCCACATCATCCGCTAAGCGGCCAGAGTTTCAAGCTGGTCATCTACCGCCACAACTGGG
>JBEKDV010000094.1:0-21279 GCA_050014175.1 Candidatus Solibacter sp.
GTCTTCCTCCGCGCCTCCGCGCCTCCGCGTCAAAATGACTCTCTCAAACGCGGTGAAGCGCCCCCACGTTGCTACCCTAGGAGAGTAAATGCCGCGCCAACTTGTAGAGTGTGTCCCCAATTATTCCGCCGCCTGGAACGCGTTTTGACCAGCGACCCCGGCCTGGGCGTGGGTCCGCCACGCCGACGCCGGCTATCCGGAGGCCATCCGCTTCGCCGAAACGCACGGCATCAAGCGGCTGGGGGCATGAGGAGAGCCGAAAGGATGACTTTGACGCGGAGGCGCGGAGGCGCGGAGGAAGCGGAAGACAGTGGCCGTCGACGCGAAGCTCGGAGGTTTCCCGAAAGAAAACCAACAGAGCCTCTCGCCGGTCACACCGCCGTGAGGACGAGTCTTCCTCCGCGAACTCCGCTGTCTCCGTGCTCTCAGGTTTTGACTTTCCCGCTTCTGTTCTCCGCGTCTTCCTCCGCGCCTCCGCGCCTCCGGGAGAGTAAATGCCGCGCCAACTTGTAGAGTGTGTCCCCAATTTTTCCGAAGGCCGCGATGCCGCCAAGATTGACGCCATCGTGCAGGCCGCTCTCGCCGTTCCCGAGGTCGTCCTGCTGGATCGCGAGTCCGATGCCGATCACAACCGCAGCGTCCTGACCTTCGCCGGTCCGCCCGCCGCGGTCGCCGACGCCGCCTTCCGCGCCGTGGAAAAGGCCGTCGCCCTGATCGACCTCACCCGGCAGCAGGGCGCCCACCCGCGCATCGGCGCGGCCGACGTGGTTCCCTTCATCCCCATCGAAGGCGTCACCCTGGAAGAGTGCGTCCAACTCGCCGAGCGCTTGGGCGCGGAAATCTGGAGCAAGCTGAAAGTTCCGGTCTACCTCTACGAGAGTGCCGCGCGCCGCCCCGAACGCGCCAACCTGGAAAACATCCGCCGCGGCCAGTTCGAGGCGCTGATGCGTGAAATGGGAACCGTTCCGGCGCGCGATCCCGATATCGGCGACCCCGTATGCCACCCCACCGCCGGCGCCACCGTGACCGGCGCGCGCAAGTTTCTCATCGCCTACAACATCAACCTCAATACCCCCGACGTGGCCATCGCCAAGCGCATAGCCAAGACCATCCGTTTCTCCAGCGGCGGCTTCCGCTACGTGAAGTCCATGGGCGTGATGCTGACCACGCGCAACCTCGCTCAGGTGTCGATCAACCTCACCGATTTCGAACAGACGCCCATGCACGTAGTGTTCGAGGCGGTGCGCCGCGAGGCCGAGCGCTATGGCGTCGCCGTGGCCGGCAGCGAAATCGTCGGCCTGATTCCCCGGAAGGCGATTGAGCTCTCCGCCGAATACTTCCTGCGCTACGAAAACTTCCGCCCCGAGCTCGTGCTGGAGAACCGCATCGCCAGTGCGCTCGCCGCGCGCAGCGGACTTCCCGAGTTTCTCGACGCGCTGGCTGCGCCGAGCGCCACACCGGGCGGCGGCAGCGCGGCGGCGGCCGCGGCAGCCATGTCCGCCGCCCTCGGTTCCATGGTGACGCGCCTCGCCAAACTGGCGAGCGACGCTTTCGAAGACGACCGCCGCTTCTTCACCGCGGCCGTGGATCGCGATGCCGAAGCCTTCAACCAGGTGATGCTCGCCTACAAGCGGCCCAAGGCCGAGCGCGCGCCGTTCATTGAAGAGGCGCTCCACGGGGCCGCCGAAGTGCCGCTGCAAGTGCTGGAGCGGATCCACGCGCTCCAGCAGCGTCTCGACGCCCTGCAAATTCCCGCCAGGTTCGCCAGCGATCTTGCCGTGGCCAAAGCTCTGGCCATCGCCGCCCGCTCTGGCGCCCTGGAAAACGTCCACATCAATCTGGAGTCGATCCAGGACGAGGCCTTCAAGCGGGCCGTGACTTCGCGCCTGGATGCCCTGCGATGAAACTGCTCGCCCAATTGCTCTTGTCTTCTCTGCGCTTATCTCTCCGGAAACCCGCCCTGTGGAGTAGCCTTTTAGGCTGCCATGCCCCCATTCCTGGGGGCATTCTTCCGTCCCAGGTTTCCGATTCCATTCCACCACGACGCCGTCGTGCCCCGAGCTCTGCGTCCTCTGCATTGCTATGCGGTGAATGGTCAGCCTCCAGTGTGTGCACCCATGACTGACCTCGCCATCCTCCACTGCCGCCAGCTCGTCACCCTCGCGGGCCCGCCCGGAGCGCGCTCGGGACCCGCCATGCGCTCTCTCGGCATCATCGCCGATGGCGCTCTGCGGATACGCGACGGACACATCGTCGCCGTGGGCCCGCGCGCGGAGATCGAGCGATCCCTCTCCGAAGACACCGAAGTCGCCGATGCCGGCGGCCGCATCGTGCTCCCCGGCTTTATCGACGCGCACACGCACCCGGTCTTCGCCGGCAACCGCGCCGCCGAATTCGAGCGCCGCGTGGAAGGCGCCACCTACGCCGAGATCGCGGCATCCGGCGGTGGCATCCGCGCCACCGTCCGCCTCACCCGCGAAGCCTCCGGCGATGCGCTGCTGGCCGCCAGCCGCCGCCACGCGGACTGGTTTCTCGCTGGCGGCACCACCACCATCGAGGCCAAGTCGGGCTACGGTCTCTCTCTCGATGCCGAAATCAAAATCCTGAAGACCATCCGCCAGCTCAATGGCGATGGCCGCCTGCGCTACGTACCCACGTTCCTGGGCGCCCACGAAATCCCCGATGAATATCGCGGCCGCATCGGCGACTACGTCGATCTCGTCATCCACAAGATGCTGCCGCGCGTGGCCGAAGAGAACCTCGCCGAGTACTGCGACATTTTCTGCGAGCCCACCGTATTTCCCCTCGAACAGGCGCGCACCGTGCTGCGCGCCGCGCAGGCGCTCGGGCTCGGCCTGCGCGTGCACGCCGACCAGTTCAGCGCCGATTACGGCGCGCTGCTCGCCGCCGAACTACACGCCGCCACCGCCGACCATCTGGAGGCTTCCACCCCCGCCGCCTGGGCCGCTCTTCATGCGGCCGGGGTGCAGCCCGTGCTGCTGCCGGCTTCGGTCTACCACTTGGGTGGGACGCGCTACCCGGCGGCGCGTCGCATGATCGATCTCGGCCTGCCCGTGGTGCTGGCCACCGATTTCAACCCCGGAAGCTCCCCCACCGCTTCCATGCCGCTGGTGCTCTCGCTCGCCGCCACACAAATGAAGATGACGCCCGCCGAGGCGATCACGGCCGCCACCGTCAACGCCGCCCACAGCCTGCGCCGTGGACACCAGATCGGCTCGCTCGAGCCCGGCAAGCTCGCCGATTTCGCCATCCACGATTGCGACGACTATCGCGAGCTCCCTTACTTCTTCGGGCGCGATACCGCCCTCGCCGTCTACCTCGCCGGTAAGTGCGTCTACCGCCCCAGGGGACAGACATGAATTTCCGGCGCCGTTTGCCGGAAATTCGCTGTCTGTCCCCGGTTTGCTGTCTGTCCCCGGTTTGCTTTCCGGCGCCTTTTGCCGGAAATTCGCTGTCTCTCCCCGGTTTTCTTATACTGGTACCTAGATGAGGGCCGGCCGGTTTCTAATTCCCGCGATGGGTTGCGCGCTGGTGGTGTGCACGCTGTTTGCGCAGCGCCCATTCCGCACGTATCCGGCCTGGGAGTACAACAATTTTCCCATCCCCGACGATTGGAACGTGCCCGGCGAGTGGGTCTTCGCCCGCCTGATGTATCCCACTACGCCCGTCCGGCTGGACTGGCAAAGCGAGTACAAACGCGGCTTCGACTGGCGCGAAGGCAACACCAACTGGACCATCGACTATCCGCGCAGCGACCGCCACCTGGCTGCCGCCGTCCGCCGCCTCACCCGCATCCACGCGCGCAGCGTGGAGCAGCCCATCAATCTCCTGGAAGACGATGACGTGTTCAATTACCCGTGGCTCTACGCCGTGGAAGTGGGCCACTGGGAACTCACCGACGCGCAAATCGTCAAATTTCGCGAATTCCTGATGCGCGGCGGATTCTTCATGTGCGACGATTTCCACGCCTCCAACGAGTGGGGAGTTTTCATCTACAGCATGCAGAAGGTGTTCCCCAACCGCCCCATCGTCGACATCCCCGATAAGGACGCCATCTTCCACACGGTGTTCGACCTCGATGACCGCTACCAGGTGCCGGGCGCGCAGTACATCACCAGCCACAAGGTCTACGAGAAGGATATTCTCACCGGCAGTCCGGCGCACTGGCGCGGCATCTACGACGACAACGGGCGGCTCATGGTGGCCATTTGTCACAACATGGATCTGGGCGATTCCTGGGAGAACGCCGACGACCCGGAGTACCCCGAGAGATTCTCCGCCCTCGGCATCCGCATCGGCATCGATTACATCGTCTACGCGATGTCGCACTGAGGCGATCCGGTCTTACCCCGCCAGAATCTTCTCCGCCGCCGCGCGGCCCATGCGGATGCAGTCCGGGATGCCGATTCCCTGGTAGGCGTTGCCGGCCACGTGCAGGCCGGGAATCTGCGCCAGGCGCGCTTCCAATTCAGCCTGGCGAGCCGGATGTCCGACCGTGTATTGCGCCATGGAGCGCGGCCAGCGGGCAATGCGCGTGAAACGGGGGGGCGCGGTCACGCCCGCGATCTCGCGCAGTTCTTCGGTCACCGCCGCGATCGCCGCTTCGTCGCTCTCCTTCAGCACGCCCGCGTCCTCCATGCCGCCGAGGAAGCAGCGCGCCACGATCTTGCCTTCGGGAACGCGATACGAAAACTTGGTGCCGACCCAGGTGCAGGCCACCAGGCGGCGCCGCTCTTTCTTGGGCACCAGGAAGCCGAAGCCCGAGGGCAGCTTGGCAAAATCCGCCGCGTCGAACCCCACCGCCACGGTCATCGACGAACTGTACGCCACCTTGCCCATCAGTTCCGCCAGCTTCGTATCCAAGCCCGCGAGCAAGCCCGCGCCGCTGTGCGCCTCGCAGGCCACCACCACGCGATCGGCCTCCCGCCACTCGCCGTCCAGGCGCACCCGGAATCCCCCGCCGGTACGCTCCACCGCTTCGGCGCGCGCGCGGCGCACTTCCACCTTGCCTCGAATGGACGCCTCGACCGCGTCCACCAGTTGTCCCAGCCCGCCCTTCAAGGTGCGGAACAGCGGGGCCGGAGTCGGCGTCTTGGGTGCGTGCGCGCGCGCCGCCAGCACGCCGCGCGTGAGGCTGCCGTATTTGGCGGCCAGCTCGACGAAGCGCGGCAGCACCGCCGTGACGCTGAGTTCGCGCGGATCGCCGCCGTAAATCCCGCTGAGCAGCGGTTCGGCCAGGTAGTCCACCGCCTCCTGCCCGTAGTGCTCGCGCACGAAATCGGCCACCGATTCGTCGCCCGGCTTCATCTTGGGCGCGCGCAGCAGTTCCATCCCCATGCGGATTTTGGTGCCGGGGCTGAGCAGGCCGGTGGTCAACAGGGGCAGAATCTTGGTGGGCACCATCATCATCAGCCCGTCGGGCAGGGGCACGAGTTTGCCGCCCTTGCGGACGTAGGTGATGCGCAGGTGGTCGTTGCTCCCGATGACGTCGCCGCGCAGGCCCAGTTCGCCGATGAGGTCCATCGCCGCCGGCTTCACGGAAAGGAAGCTATCCGGGCCGGCTTCGATCGTGCAGCCTTCGATCTTTTCCGTCTGGATCACTCCACCCAGGCGGGGGCGCGATTCGACGATGGTGGACGACACCCCGCCTTTGGCAAGGTAGTAGGCGGTGGCGAGCCCGGAGATGCCCCCGCCGATGATCAGAGTGCGGGTCATGGGGAAGGCTCCAGTGGCATAAGGCTCCGCCTTGTGCATCGGGGCGCAACTCGTACAGACACGGAGGCAGACGTCCGGGCTGCGCCCGGATGCACAAGGCGGAGCCTTATGCCACTGGCCCCTACCAGCATCGCTTCACCACCTCGGCCAGCGCCGCCGTAAAGGTTGGCGAGCCGTTCAAGCTCTCCGGGCGCGTCAACGCGATGCCCCGCTCCGCTGCGTACCCGCGGAACAGCACATCGATATCGTACAGAATCTCCACGTGATCGCAGACGAAGCCGATGGGCGCGACGACTACTTCGCGCACCCCTTCGGCCGCGTAGCGATCGAGGCAGGATTCCACGGTGGGCCCCAGCCAGTTGCCGCCGCTCATTCCCTGGCTCTGGTAAGCGAATTCCCAGTCGGCCAGCCCCACCCGCGCCGCTACCGCCCGTGCCGTGGCGCGCGCTTCGCTATCGTACCGGTCGTTGGGCGTGGGCAGACTGTGCGCGGTGAACAGCACCTTGCCGCCGAGACCTTGCAGGCGCTCGGCGAAAGCCTCGATCAGCAGGGGCTCGGCGGCGAAGCTGGCGGCCCATGCCAGTTCCACGCCGGCCGCCGCCGCATTCGCGCGCTTCATGTACAGCCCGACGCTCATTTCGGAGAACTGCGGCGCCAGACACACGCATGCCAGGCGGCCGATTCCCGCGGCGCGCACCTGTTCCATCGTTTCTTGGATGAACGGGTGCCAGTTGCGCATCCCGAAAAATACCGGCATGCCCAGCACGCGCCCCAGCGCCTCGGTCTGCACGCGGGTCCACCGGGTCAGCGGAGAACTGCCGCCGATCGCGGCGTAGCGGCTGGTCACCTCATCGAGTACGCGCGCGGAAACCGGCTGGCCGCCGCGCACGAACGAGAGGTATTGCGGCACATCCTCGATGCGTTCCGGAGCTCCGTGGGCGAGCAGCAGGACGCCGCTGTTCACGGCCGGAATTCCCGCACCATTTCCACCACGGCCTTGACGTTCTCCACCGGGGTTTCCGGCAGAATCCCGTGGCCGAGGTTGAAGATATGTCCGGGACGCGTGCCGGTGCGCTTCAAGAGCTCATGCACCTTGGCGCGCAATTCGGGCAGCGGGGCGAAGAGCGCCACGGGGTCGAGATTGCCCTGAATCGCCGAACGGTAGCTGATGTCCATCCAAGCCTGGTCGATATTGATGCGCCAATCCACGCCCATCACGTCGCCGCCGGCGGCATGGAGTTCGCGGAAGAAGCCGCTGGCGCCGGTGCCGAAGTGAATCACCGGGATGCCGGTGGAGCGTATGCGCTCGATCAGCGCGCGCGAGTACGGCGCGGCATAGCGCACGTAATCGTCCGATCCCAGCGCCCCCACCCAACTGTCGAACACCTGGATGGCGCGCGCGCCGGCCGTGACCTGGGAATGCGCGAACGGCGCCAGCACGTCGACAATCTTGCCCATCAGACGGCGCCACAGGGTTTCGTCGCTGTACATCAGTTTCTTGGTGCGCACGAAGTTGCGCGATGCGCCGCCTTCGATCATGTAGCTGGCCATGGTGAAGGGCGCGCCCACGAAGCCGATCACCGGCACCTTGCCGGCCAGCGCGCGCACCACCTGCTGGATGGCCTCGCCCACGTAACCGAGCTCATCGGTGTTGGTGGTGGAAAGCGAATCCACGTCGTCGGAGGTGCGCACGGGGTTGGCGATCATGGGGCCTTCGCCTTTTTCGTATTTCAGTTTCAGCCCCATCGGTTCGACGGGCAGCAGCAGATCGGCGAAAATGATGGCGGCATCCACGTCCAGCATCTCGATGGGTTGCAGGGTCACCGTCGCGGCCAGGTCGGGGCGCTTGCAGATTTCCAGAATGCCGTGCTTCTCGCGAATCTGGCGGTACTGTTTCATGTACCGGCCGGCCTGCCGCATGAACCACACGGGTCTCACATCCGTGGGCCTCCGCCGGCAGGCATCTAGGAAACGGCTTGTCATTGGAGCCACGCGCATGGCTTTTCCATCCTGTCTTCGCAAAAAAACACTCGAAAGTCCTTTGGCCGATGCTTCACCGCCCACTGGCGGCCATTCACAAAATACGGTTTCGCCCACACCTCGCTATCGACCGTGCGCGGCGCGACGACCGAAACCGAAATACTGCCCTGCGCCGGATATCCAGTCCGCGGATCCATAATGTGGGCGTAAATCCTGCCTTCCGCCCGGAAAAACTTCTCGTAGCTGCCGGAGGTCGACAACGAATTGTCTTTCAGCCATACCTCCGCCAGCGTTTTCCGGTTGTCCCACGGGTCCTTGATCTTCACCGGCCAACCCCTTGGCTCGTCCGGCGGCGCACCCATTCCGTAGATGCTGCTGCCCGAACCCGCTACCAGGGCGATCTGCACTCCGTTCTGTCTCAAAATATCCACCATGCGGTCGACGGCGTACCCTTTACCAACCCCGCCCGGGTCCATTTCCACACCGGGACGATCAAATCGCACCGTCCCGGCGGCGCGGTCCAACTGTATGTGCCGGTAGCCCACCTTGGCCAGCGCCGCGGCGACTTCCGGTTTGTGGGGCAGGTGGCCGCTCCCCTTATAAAATCCCCAAACCTTCATCAACGGTCCCACCGTGATATCGAACGCGCCTTCGCTCTCCCGGCTGTACTCGAGGCAGGCCGAAAGAAGATCGAAAAGCTCCGGCGAAACCTTGACCGGCCGGCTTGCAGCGTTCCTGTTGACCTCGCTCCACTGGCTTCCGGGTTGATAGTTCGAAAGCAGCTCGTCGAGCCGCCGGACCTCGTCGAACGCAGCGTCCGCCGCGGCCTCCATCTTGATCCGGTCATACCCATACAGGGCAATCGAATAGGTCGAACCCATGGCGTCGGTGCTCTTTTCGAGCCGCAGAAGTTCCTGCTGCCCGTAAGCCGCCGGAAGCGCCAACAGAAACAAAACTATCACATTTTGTTTGCTTTTAGGGCTAATTTTCGTCGCGCCCCCGAGATTTTCTTGCCCGCCGCAGCAGAAAGTCCACCCGGCTCTCCACGTCGGGGTTCTTGTCCTGTTCGAAATGCAGCTCGGGAACATGCCTGAGCTGCAAACGCGAGGCCAGTTCCTGCCGCAGGTACCCCGAAGCGTGTTCGAGCGCGGCGAGAGCCTGGTTGCGCCTGCGCTGGTCGCCGCGCAGCCCCACTTTGATGGCGGCGTGCCGGGAGTCCGGACTGACCTGTACGTCGGTTACTTCCACTTCCACGAGGCGCGGATCTTCCATTTCAAAGCCGATGATCTCGTACAACTCCTCTTTCACCGCTTCGGAGACCCGTAATATGCGTCGTACGTCCATAAAAAAACTACATTTGGCCGCCGATGAAAGCCGATGAACACGGATAAGACTAAGGGTGCTTATCCGCGTTCATCGGCGTTCATCGGCGGCCCATCATGATTTCTTCTTACTCGATCCACTCTACCGTCGCTTCCACCAGCGCCGGTCCAACCATGCCCACCGCCTCTTCCTCGACGCCGCGCAGCACCTTTTCGGCATTCTCGCGATCGCTCGACACCGTGACCGCGGCCACGGTCGCCCGTTGCCAGAGATCCTGATGGTCGATCTCCGCCACGGAGACGTTAAACTTGTGCCGCAGCCGTTCTTTCAGACTCTGCACGACGTGCCGCTTCTCTTTCAGAGAATGCGAGCTCTCGATCCGTAATTCCAGGGTCAATACGCCGATTGCCGCCATATTCTCAGGCGAATACTTCGGTGGCGACCCGTTCGGTGGCGTACGCCTCGATCATATCGCCCTGCTTCAGATCCGAGAAGTTGGCCAGCGTGATGCCGCACTCCATGCCGATCTTGACTTCGCTGACGTCGTCCTTGAACCGCCGCAGCGAGCCGATCTTGCCGGTATGCACCACCACGTTGTCGCGCAGCACGCGGCATTCGCTGTCGCGCGGGATGGATCCGTCGGTCACCTGGCAACCGGCTACGGCGCCGACCTTGCTGATGCGGAACGTCTCGCGCACCTCGGCCTTGCCGCGGTAGACTTCCTTGAACACCGGGGCGAGCAGGCCGCTCATGGCCTTCTTCATCTCGTCCGTCAGATTGTAAATGATGGTGTGCAGGCGGATGTCCACCTTCTCCTGCTCGGCGGTGGCCTGCGCCTTGCGGTCGGGCCGCACGTTGAACCCGATGACAATGGCGTTCGACGCCGAGGCCAGCAGGATATCGCTTTCCGTAATGGCGCCCACGCCGGAGTGAATGACGCGCACCTTCACCTTGTCGTTGGACAGCTTCTGCAGGGTCTCGGTCAGCACTTCGGCCGAGCCGCCCACGTCGGTTTTGATGATGATCGGCAATTCCTTGACCTCGCCTGCCGTCATCTGTTTGTGCAGTTGTTCCAGGGTGATGCGGCTGGATTTAGCGAGCTGAGATTCCTTCAGCCGCTGGTCGCGGAAGTTGACAATCTGCTTGGCTTTCGCCGTGTCGGTAACCACCTGGAAATCGTCGCCGGCTTCGGGCAGCGAATCGAGACCGAGCACTTCCACCGGGGTGGAGGGCTCGGCCTTGCGGATCTGTCCGCCGCGGTCGTTCTGCATGGCGCGAACCTTGCCGAAAACCGCGCCGCAGATGAAGAAATCGCCTACCGAGAGAGTTCCGTTGCGCACCAGGACCGTGGCCACAGGGCCGCGTCCGCGGTCGAGCTGGGCTTCGATCACCGTGCCCATGGCCGGCCGGCTCGGGTTGGCCTTGAGGTCCAGCATGTCGGCCACCAGCAGGATCATTTCGAGCAGCAGCGGCAGTCCTTCCTGGGTGCGTGCCGAGACCGGCACCATGACCACGTCGCCGCCCCAATCTTCGGGGAGTAAGCCGCGGTCGCTGAGCTGCTGCTTGATGCGCTCGGTCTGCGCGTCGGGCCGGTCGATCTTATTGATGGCCACCACGATGGGCACGCCGGCCGCCCGGGCGTGGTCGATGGCTTCCAGGGTCTGCGGCATGACGCCATCGTCGGCCGCCACCACCAGCACCACGATGTCGGTGACCTTGGCGCCGCGGGAACGCATGCGGGTGAAGGCTTCGTGGCCGGGCGTGTCGATGAACACGATCTTGCGGCCCTTCATCTCCACCTGGTAGGCGCCGATGTGCTGGGTGATGCCGCCCGCCTCGCGTCCCGCCACGTTGGCCACGCGTATGGCGTCGAGCAGCGACGTCTTGCCGTGATCCACGTGGCCCATGATGGTGACCACAGGGGCGCGCCGGACCTGATCTTTGGTGTCTTCGGCTTCCTCCACCGACTGCATGGCTTCGATTTCGTAGCTCACGGTGGCGGTCGAAGCGCCGAAATCGCGCGCGATTTCCGTGGCCAGCTTGGCGTCGAGGGTCTGGTTGATGGCCACGAAAATTCCGCGGTCCATGAGTTTCTTCATCACCATGTTGGCCTTGACGTCGAGCTTTTCAGAGAGCTCTTTGACGGTGATGCCTTCGGAGATGGTAATTTCGCGGCTGATGGGCGGCGGGCCGGATTCCACGTGGCGGCGTTGCGGCCTCAGAACTTTCTCTTCCTCCACCCGCTCGCGCTGCTGGCGCACGGGACGCTGGCCCGGACGTCCGCGCGCCGGCTCTACCGGAGGCGGCGCCAAACCGGGTTCGATGCGGGTCCCGCGCGAAGTGGGATGCTGCGGCCTGGGGCCGGCGGGACGCGAGGGAGGCATGCCCGGACGCACGCCCGGTTTGGCCACCATCGGTTGGCCCGGTCGGATGGGTCCGCGATAGATCGGTTGTCCGGGAACCGGAGCGCTGGGCGCCTTGGGAATGCCGGGACGAGGCTGCACCGGCTGCTGTGGCATGGCTGGCCGGGGGGCGCTGAGTTTGGCTACCAGATCGGGGCGCGGCGGTACGACCGGCCGCGCTGCCGGCTGCCCGGCCAGCGGACGTGACGGCGGCGCCACCGGCATGGCCGGCGCCGCGGCAGCGCTGGGGCGCGTGGCTTCCGTGCGCGCGTGCTGCGCGGGGCGCGGAATCACCTGCGGCCGCGGCTGTTGGGGCGCGCCGGGGGCGGGCGCCGTGGGGAATGGCTGCCGCGGTCCGGAAAGGACCTGTCCTGGCCGCGGCGCGGAGGGCAACGGCTTGGCGGCCGGCACGCTCGGACGGCCGGGGGCAAACTGGGCGGCCGGCGGAGTCTGCGGCGCGGGCGCGGCTGCTGGCCCTGCGGCCAAGGGCGCCGCTGGTGCCGCCGGCGCGCGATGCGGTGCAGAGGGCGCGGGCGCCGCCGGAGTGGCGTGCGGCGCTTCCGGCTTGGCCGGCGCATGCACGCCTACCGGCGGATGAATCGGGCGCCCGGCCAGCGGCGGACGGATGGGCGCCGCCGGACGCGGCGTCTCTTCCGCGGGCGGCTTCTCTTCTTTCGGGACGGGAGCGCTTTCAGCGGCCGGCGCCGCGGCGGCCGGGGCGGCGTGCACGGCCGATGTGACGGGAGGGGTTTCGTGGCCTTCCTCGCCGTGTTCCTCGTGCCCCTCGACGGCGGATTCCTCCGCGTTGGGATCGTGTACGTAGTCCGGGATGTCCTGCCCGTAGTGCTGACGCAGCTTGATGGCCACGTCTTCATCGATTGAGCTGGAGTGCGTCTTTTTTTCCGAGACGCCCAATTCGGGGAGCAGCTCCAGTATTTCGTGAGCTTTGACTTCCAACTCCCGCGCCAGCTCGTTGATACGAATCTTCTTCATAGAGAAAGCTATCTGCTTCTAACCCGCGGAGACACCATTACTCGCCACTACTGTTTTGCGGCACACTCTCCACACGCACACCTTCGGCATGATTGGGAGGAGGACCCGCGTCCTCTATCGTACCAAACTGTTCCACGGTCCCCGCTGCTTCGCCCGACACCAATTCCGCTTCCGAACCCGGTTCCGACGGCTCTTCCGCCCTCTGGCCGCCGGTGTGCTGCACGTCGCGCGCGGCAGCTTCCGCCTCGGGCTCCGGCGGCGCATCGCCGGCTTCTTGGGGTTTGCCCGCTTCTTGGGGTTCGCCCGCTTCGTCGGGCTCGCCGACTGCGTCGGGTTCGCCCGCTTCGTCCGCTGCCGCGGCGGGTTCGGACTCCTGCGGCGCCGCCTCGGAGCCGCCTTCGGCGCCGGGATCTTCGAACTGGCTGTAATACGCCACCACGGCCGCCTGAATGAACTCCACCGAAGCCGGATCGATGCCGGGGATTTCCTCGATCTCCTCGGGCGTCATCGTGCCCAGGCGCTCGATGGTCCCAACTCCGCCTTCCACCAGTTTTTCCGACACCGCCTCGCTCATCCCATAATCCAGCAGCACCGATACCGGCGCTCCGGGGGCCACCAGGGCGGCCATCTGCGACTCCACTTCCTGGCGCTTCTCTTCCTCGCTCTTGATGTCGATCTTCCATCCCAGCAACTTGGCCGCGAGGCGCACGTTCTGCCCCTTCTTGCCGATGGCGAGCGAGAGCTGCGAATCGTCGACGATCACTTCCATGTGCTTTTCGAGCGCATCGACGACCACAATCCGGCTGACCTTCGCCGGGCTGAGCGCATGGGTGGCAAACACCACGGGGTCTTCGGAATATTCGATGATATCGATCTTCTCGCCGCGCAGCTCGCGGATGATGGACTGCACGCGCATGCCTTTCATGCCCACGCAAGCGCCCACGCTGTCGACGTCGCGGTCGCGGCTTTGCACGGCGATCTTGGTGCGCTCGCCCGCTTCCCGCGCGCATCCCTTAATGGCCACCGTGCCGTCGTAAATCTCCGGGACTTCCTGTTCGAAGAGGCGCATGACGAGTTCCGGCGCCGCGCGCGATACCAGCACCCCGGGCCCCTTACTGGACTTGTCGACCAGCTTGATGACGCAGCGCACGCGGTCTCCCACGCTGTAGCCTTCCAGACGCGACTGTTCCTTCTTGGGCAGCTTGGCTTCCGTCTTGCCCAGGTCCAGCATGTAGTCCGGACCTTCCACCCGCTTGATGGTACAGTTGACCAGCTCGCCGGTTCGCCCCGAGTACTCCTGGAACACGGTGTCGCGTTCGGCCTCGCGAACCTTCTGGAAGATCACCTGCTTGGCAGTCTGGGCGGAGATGCGCCCCAACGCTTCCGTGTTCTTGGGAATGCGCACTTCGCCGCCGATTTCCACTTTGGAATCGATCCGCCGCGCCTCGCCCAGGTTCAGCTCATGCACGGGATCTTCCACGGCTTCCACGACTTTCTTGACCGCGTAGAGTTTGATCGCGCCGGTTTTGGGATCCATGTCCGCGACGTAATCCTCGGTGGTGCGATAGTGCTTCCGAGCGGCAATCAGCATGGCGTCCTTGACCGCGTCCAGCACGATCTGCGGGTCGATGCCTTTTTCCTTGCTCAGGATTTCGATGGACTGAAATATCGTTTCCAAAGTGCCCTCTTGGTTTCCAATCGGATTCGTTCCGGTAAGATTTTGTGTTGGCGCGCCTACCACTCGAACTTCAGGTTGGCCTTCTGCACCTGCTCGAAGGGGAACTCGCGGGTCTTGCCCGGTTCCGTTTCAAGCCCGATGAGGCCGTTGGCGCAGCCGGCGAGGACCCCTTCCCAAGTGCGCCGGCCCTCTACCGGGTCGCGCAGGGTAAGCTTCGCCTTCTGCCCCTGAAATCGTTGATAGTCTTTAGGTTTGAACAACTTACGTTCCACTCCGGGAGAACTGACCTCAAGCGTGTAGTGTCCCGGCACCATGTCCTCCGCATCCAGAATCGCGCCCACTTTTTCCGATACCAACCCGCAATCGGCGTGGGTCACGCCCTCCGGCTTATCGATGGCGATGCGCACCAGCCGGGCGTTGCCCCCGCCTTTGACCTCGACCTCGACGAGTTCCAGGCCCTCGGACTGCGCCACTTGTTGCGCGATCTCCTCGATTTTCGCCGTTACTATTGCCACGACTTCCCGCATTGTGCCGGAATTGCCGCCCCCAACAAAAAAGTGGGCTTTCGCCCACCGCATTGGCTCGACAACTCAAACCATAGTGTACCGTGTTTATGGAAATTGCGGAAGAGCGGAATATTGCGGTGGCGCCAGGAGGGTATGCGGAGGCACTAAGCCACGGAATTCAACGCCAGCAGGGTGGCATCCCGGCGGCCCATTTCCATCACCGTTTCCAGCGTCAGGTCCACGCGCTCCAGGCATGCTTCGACGCGTCCGAAGGAGGGGAGATCCTCATCCAGCCCGCTCCAGAACTCCGCCAGATAAGCCAGCGAAGGCAGCTTCGAGGGGGACCGCTCCGGCTGATGATGGAAGCGCACCGCTTCGATGAACTCTTCCGGGAAGTGCCATTCGGCGATCAATCCGGCGCCGATCTCGCCGTGATCCCGCCCCAGCAACAAGCGCTCGACGTAGGCCGCCGGACAGCCGCCTTCCACCAGGTTGCGATGCGCCGTCATCGTCTCCCGCGGCAGGAACTGCACTGCCACGGCGCCAATGTCGTGCAGCAGTCCGAGCACCAGCCCTTCCTCCGGGCTCAGCAAGCCGGTGTGGCGGGCCAGGGCCGAGCAGAGCGGGGCCGAACTGAGCGAATGGCTCCAGATGCGCGCCAGACCGGCGGAGGCAAACAGAGGGCGCATGGCGGCCGCCAGCATGACCTTGCGTGCCGCGATGATGCCCACGGAGACGATGGCGCGGCCCACGGTCGACACCCGGCAGGCGCGCCCGTAGAGCGCGGAGTTGGCCACGCCCAGCAGGCTGCCGGCGAGCACCGGATCGCGCAGGGCGAGCGCTTCCAATTCCCGGACTTCGAACTCGCGTTGGGCGCGCAGCGTGCGGAAGACGAGGCCTGCCGTGGCGCCTTCCACGGGCAGTTGGAGTTGGCCGGGAAACTTGCGGCAGCGCATCTCCCGCAGGTGTTCCACCAGGGCAGGGTCGAATCCCTCGAAAGCCGCAAAGCCCTGGATCTCACCCAGGATGGCCTCGACGTCTTTGTGTTCGAACTCGAGGGCTTCCAACTGCTCGTCCACCAGGTTCGAGATCTGCACGATATCGGAAATTCGGCGCGCCGCGTCGCCGCCCACTACCTGCCAGGCGAGCCGGTCGAGGCCGCGGGAATGGCGGAGCGGCCCGAGCGAATGGTGCAGCAGCGCGGCTTGGGCGAGCGGCTCGGCGGGCACCCCGGCACGGCGGCCGAGTTCTACGGCCAGGGCCGCGGTGCGTCGGCAATGCGCCTGCTCGGCGGAGTGGTCGGGACACATCGGATCACTACTATTTGGCGATAGGGAGGGGGTCCTCTGCAAGGTTCAAAATGCGGTCTAAGGTTTTGTTTCCTGTGGTTTAAGGGAGGCTTGAGGGGGCAGGCGGACCCGGCGCGGCCGCCAGCCGGCCGGCGTCAACCCACCGGGTGGGCGCGCGACTGTTCGATCGTCAGCTAGAGTGCGTGTTTGCACTACGGCTTATATCGGCGGAACGGACCGAAACTTTATGGGGCGGCGGGGACGACCGCGGGCACCAGTGCGCCCGCGCGGCGCGTGCTACCGTGAATGAGAGGAGCGTTCCGCATGCGGGCGATCGGGATCGTGCTGCTCATCCCGTGGATGGCGGCGGCGCAAACGGGGAACCCGCCGGGTCCGCCGGAGAGGGCGGCGTTGGTGCGCGGAGTGCTGCTGGAGTGCGATGCGCGCGCGGCGGGCGAGTTGAGCCTCCGCACGGCCGGCAACCGGGTGCTGCGCTACCAGTTCGACCCCAAGACGTACGTGGAGCGCGAGGAGCGCCTGATCGAGCCGGCGCGCCTCGTGCCGGGCGAGATGGTGGAAGTGCTCTCCGATACCGTGGCCGGGTACGCGCTGCGCTACGCTCGCACCATCCACGTCATCCAACCCGTGCCGCCGCCGCGGCCGGAGACGCCCAGCCGGCTAAGCGCCTACGACCCCAAAACGGAGCCGGCAATTCGGGCGGGGAACATCGCGTATTCCGGAGTGGTGTTCCGCTTGAACAGCCAGCGGGTGATGCTGCACACACGCCAGGCGGGCGAGGTGAGCATCCGGCTGCGCCCGGACACGCGCTACCTGGCCGACGGGCTGTTGGTGGATGCGGCGTCGCTCAAACCCAACATGCGCGTCTTTGTGCTGGCGGGCAAGGATCTCTACGACGACATCGAAGCCTACCAGGTGATCTGGGGGAAGATTCTCAGCCCGCGCTGAGTGAAACCACCGAAGAATGCCCCGAAGAATCGGGGCATAGCAGCCTGGAAAGGCTACGCTACGGCCGGGCCAGGGAAATGGCCAGGAGGAGGGCGCGCTGGGTGCCGCGCCAGGAGTCGGTGGCGTCGAAAGTCTCGTTGAGGGAATGGGCTCCGGCGCCGCCACCGCCGCCGCTGATGGTGATGGCGGGAATCTCCAGATTCATGGGCACGTTGGAATCGGTGGAACCCTCGTGCAGCGCCTCGTCGATCTGCAAAGCGCGGGAGACGGCGAGCGCCGTCTGCACGATCGGGCTGTCCTTCGGGGTCTGGCCCGCCGGGCGCACGCCCACCAGTTCGGCGGAGGCGGAGACGGGGCCGCGCTGGTTCCACCGCGTGTTTTCCTCGGCGACGGCCTGCCGGATGGCGGCATTGAATCGGGCATCGAGATCTTTGAGCACGGCGGGATCGGCCGAACGCATGTCGACTTCCATCCAGGCTTCGAAGGGGATGGCGTTGACCGACGTGCCGCCGCCGACGCGTCCCACGTTAAACGTCGTCTTGGGCTGGCGCGGAACTTCCAGGGCGTCGATCTTGGCGATGGCGCGCCCCATGGCCTGTATGGGGTTGGCCATGCCGAAGGCGCCGTAACTGTGGCCGCCCGGACCTTTGAACGTCACCTTGTAGCGGTTGCTGCCCACGCCGATGTGGGTAATGCCGAGGCCGGTGCCGTCCACCGAGACGAACTTATCGATCTGTCCCTTGAGGCTGTCGAAGAAGAGGCCCTTCATGCCGCGCAGGTCGCCCAGCCCTTCCTCGCCGGTATCGGCCACGAAGGTGATGGTGCCGGGGGTCTCCACGTGGCCGTCGCTGAGGGCGCGTATGACGGCGAGCATGACGGCCAGACCGCGGCAATCGTCGCCGATGCCCGGGCCTTTGAGGATATCGCCCTGGCGGGTGACTTTAACGTTGGTGCCTTCGGGGAAGACGGTGTCGAGGTGGGCGGCGAATACCAGATTGGGGTGGGCGGCCTTGCCGGGACGGACTCCTATCACGTTGCCGGCGGCGTCGACGCGCACGTCGCGCAGGCCGAGTTCCTGGAACAGGCGCTGCAACTCCTGTCCGCGGACCGCTTCCTGGAAAGGCGGCGCTGGGATTTCGCAGAGACGGGCTTGCAGGTCGAGCGTGCGCGGCTCGTTGCGCCTGGCGGCTTCCATGGCGGCGCGCACGGTGGCGTCGCGATTCAGTTCGGCGGGCGTTTGGCCCAGGCAAACTTCCGCCGCCAGGAGCAGCAGAGCACATCGAAAGGTCATGCTTCAGAGTGCCATAAGTTGCGCGGGAGGCCCAGTGGGTATCGAGGCTGCTTTTGACGCGGAGGCGCAGAGGCGCGGAGGAAGACGCGGAGAAGCAGAGGGAAAGTCAAAACCGAACAGCGCGGAGCCAGCGGAGGTTTCGCGGCTGCGCAGCGAAGCGCACGCTATAGGGCGAAGGCCGACCCGCCCCGGAGGGCTGCGCTACGCTGCGAAGTCTCCGTGCATGACCGTCACCGCTTGCCCGGAGAGCAGCACGCGGTCGCCGCGGACCTCCACTTTCACTACGCCGCCGCGCGCCGACGCTTGGAACGCCGTGAGCTCGCTCTTGCCCAGGATGCCGGCCCAATATGGGCCGAGCGCGGTGTGCGCAGAGCCGGTCACCGGGTCCTCATCCACACCGGCCCCGGGGGCGAAAAACCGCGAAACGAAATCGAACTCGCCGCTCGACGAACGCGCCGTCACGATTACCCCGCGCACCGGCACTTTGCGCAGCGTGGAGTGGTCCGGCGAAAGCGCCCGCACCGTCTCTTCCGAATCCACTTCCACCAGGTAATCGAACGCATTCCTGCCCACGAACTTCGCCCCGGCGATTCCCAATGCGGGCAGCAGCTCCGCGGGCGCTTCGGCGGGCACGGCGATCTTGGCGGGGAAATCCATCTCGATCCACTCCCCGCGCCGGTCGGCGGTCAGCAGTCCGCTGCGCGTGTGGAAGCGCGCCTGCCGGCCCTGGGGCAGGTGGCCGTCCTCCCACAGCACGTGCGCGCTGGCCAAAGTGGCGTGGCCGCACAGATCCACCTCGACGGCCGGCGTGAACCAGCGCAGATTGTAGCCATCGTCGCGCACGACACCCTGGCGCGGGACCACGAAGGCGGTCTCCGAAAGATTCATTTCGCGCGCCACATCGCGCATCCACTGTTCGGCGGGCGCCTCGGGAAGTACGCACACCGCCGCGGGATTGCCCGCGAACAGACGGCTGGTGAAAGCATCGACCTGGACGATTCGAATGGCCATATTCATGCAGGTTAGCGCACTTTCGAAACTAAACCGGCCATGATGGAGTCCAATAACCAAATGCTCTCCCGGTTCGCCAGGATATTCCTCGCGGTGGGCCTGTTGGTGGCCCTTTGGGGCCTGAGTATGGTACGCCGCCCGGGCGGCCGGTTGTGGCTCCATCCCTTGGACACACATCCCGGGGCAGTCCGGATCCTGCGCTTCTACGCCAGCGTGGGAATGGTCGCGCCCGGCGAGACGGCGCAGCTCTGCTATTCGGTGGAGAACGCCAGATTGGTGCGCATTTCGCCCATGCAGAGCGCCTGGCCGGCGCAGGATCGCTGCTTCGACGTAGTGCCCGAGCACACCACCCACTACACTCTGCTGGCCGAGGGGTTCGATGGCACCGTGGCCGCGCGCTCCTTTACGCTTTCCGTGCAGAGCCTCCCCGCCGCCGGGCCGAGGGGGCTTCAGTATGCCGTGTGGCGCAGAATCACCACGCGCATCCACAGCCGCACCAGCTCGTAGAGCGTCGTCGCCAGCGACCGCAGCCGGAAGAACTGAGATTTTCCGTACAACCGCGGGTAATGGTGCACGCCGGTTTCCAGTACGCCGCAGCCCGTCATCTCCAGCTTGCGCACCAGTTCCACGCAGATGGTGCCGCTGGTGGACGTGAGATGAATCCGCTCCAGGAGCGCGCGCCGGATCAGGCGGTAATCGCAATCGATATCGCGTATGCGGATGCGGAACAGCAGCCGCGCGCAGAAGTTGTAGGTCTTGCCGATCCAGATGCGGTGCGCCGGGTCGTGGCGCTCCAGTTTGTAGCCGTTGACCAGGCCGGTATCGGGGCCCACCAATGCGAGCAGGCGCGGCAGCTCGTCGACATCGTACTGGCTGTCGCCATCGGTATAGAAGACGAATTCCTTGGTGGCCGCCTGAAACCCGCTGCGCAGCGCGCCGCCATAGCCGCGATTGCTCGGGTGGGTGACCAGGCGCAGGCGGTCGCCATACTGCCCGCGCAATTGTTCCAGCACCCCGGCGGTGTCGTCGTAGCTGCCATCGTTAACCACGATCACTTCGTAATCCACCACGTGGGATTGGAGCGTCGCGAACGTCCTGGCGAGCAGGCCGGGCAGCGAGGGCGCGTCGTTGTAGGCCGGAAAGAAGACGCTCAGCGATGGGAAACCGCCGGCTGGCGCGCTCACAGCATCTTCTCCCCGATGAGCACGAGCGACTGGCCCGTGGGGAGGTCATGTCCCGCGCCGAGCCATGCGGCCTCCATGGCCAGCGGCGCGTGCAGCAGCCGGTCCAGCCAGGGCGCCACCGGCTGCACGCCGCTCTCCGCCGGTTTGCGCAACAACGGCTCCCACAGGCGGAATTTGACGAGCGCGATGGGCATCAGCAGGGAGTTGCAATAGCTGCAGCGCAAGACCCGTATGCCCGCGCCGGCGAACAGCCCCATGAAGCGGCGGCGGGTGAAACGCTGGCGTTCATGGGCGAATTCGCCGTGGCGGCTGCGCAGCACGTCCAGCGCCGAGGTGCGCACCACCACCAGGCCGCCGCGCCGGGCCACGCGTGCCAGTTCCCGCGCCGCCAGTTGTTCGTCCCCCCGCGGCAGGTGCGCGATCACGTCCACCGACATCACCAGGTCGAACGCGCCGTCGGAGAAGGGCAGGGAACGGATGTCGCCCTGCACCGGATTGGCGACGCCCAGTTGGCGGGCGTAATGCAGGCCATCGCCGGAGAAATCCAGCGGCACGATGGGCCACGAGCGCTCGCGCTGCAACCGGTGCGAGAGGTAGCCGGTGCCGCAGCCCGCCTCCAATGCGCGCCCCATGGAGCGGCCCGCCAGATGCGGCTCCAGCATGCGGAAGAGGATTTCGCGCATGCCGCGGTACCACCAGAAGGTTTCCTCGCATTGGCGGATGTTGGCGAATTCCGCCGGGTTCATGAAGCCACCCATGGGTCTGATACCTACCAAGTCCCGCTGCCCCGAAAAAAACATTTGGGCCGCCGAGGAACGCAGATAAACGCAGATAAGCAATCCATGGTCTTATCGGCGTTCATCGGCGGCTAATTTGCTTTCTTCTTCCAGGGCAGCACCCGGCGCATCCGCCAGCAAGCG
>JBEKDV010000095.1:0-20864 GCA_050014175.1 Candidatus Solibacter sp.
TTCAGTACCACGGCTTGCAATCGCTTGGCAACACGATAGGCGCCATCGTGTTCCGCCTCTCTACTCAAGCGAGTTAAGCGGCGGCAAGTCGCTGGATGCAGATGCAGGAGGCGCGGCAACATAGCAGTCCGTACCTGTCAGTATGCCACATTTGCCCGTCACATGTCCCTTTAATTATGCGCGGATGTATAGAGAGGCGCAGGGCGCCGACGCGCTGGTTGACGGTGTTGTCAGTCAGCTTTCGGTCGCGGAAGAGATACGCTACGTACTCGCGAATCTGTTCGGGGCCGAGTTGGTCGGGCGGACGCTTGAAATAGCGCGCGAAGTCCTCGATGGTGCGGAGGTAGGCACGCTCTCAAGTCGGACGGGCTGCTTTGGAAAGGGATCGTAGCCCACCCGAAACTAATGAACGTGCCTGCTGACGGAAGCACCCGAACGCCAGAGGGATGAAATTATCTTGGGGGCACGCGGATGACGCTGATTGTCACTGGAGTTTTCTTTCTGGGCGATTCCCGGTTCCCCGGCGCTGAAACTCATCCCACCGCAGGGCCGCCTCGTCGTCTTGGCCTCGGATCGCGTGCGCGTAAACCTCCGCCGTCCAACTGGCTGTTTGTCAATTACTTAGAGAAGGCGGGGTAGGTGTGCCTAAAACCCTCCTGCGTATTTCACCGTGTGAGGCGGTCCCAGATCGTCCAAAGGTCGCGGGCGCGTGTGCCGAAAACATCAGCTTTAGGCACACTGCCGCGGCCGCCCACAAACCTGGTGCCGTCAAGAGTCAGCACCGCGGACAGCGTGCCTAAAACTGATGTACGGCACACTGTTCGCGACTTTGATCGTCCACTCTTTGGGTTCAAAATTCCTCCTGGTCGCCTGCTGCTCCCGGGAGGCCTCGGCCGAGCGTAGCCTCAGTTCGACGAGGTGCTCGCGCCCGTCGCCCAAGTGCCCGGGCAACGGATCTCTCGCCGCTGCCGGAGACTTAGCCGGCAGCAATTGCCGCGCCCGATGCGGATTCTGCACTCTGCGGGGCCGGGACTGTGCGGATTCGGCACTGCATTGGGCCCATCCCAACTAAATGCCGGCCTGCGCTGTCGGCGCGGACAGCATCGCGACTATCCGGGGTGATACCAAGACAAAGAATTGGCATCACTCGTGCATGGATTTATCCGGGTAGCTGCGCGGTAAGACTAAAAACAGAAGGAAACACATGGCAAATGGACCGGCGATGGAGGACTTTGCTGGGGCGCGTGGTGGCGAAACCATGAGCTGCATGTCCACGCAAGACCACGTTCCCGTCATTTCCGGGGATGCCGCTCGCACGAGGGACGTAATTACCGAAGTCAGCCGCGAAGAGGCTCTGCTTAAAACAGGGGCTTTGCAGAATGCGATTTTCAACAGCGCCAACTTCTCCAGCATAGCCACCGACGAAAAAGGCGTGATTCAGATATTCAATGTCGGCGCCGAGCGCATGCTGGGCTACGCGGCTGCCGACGTGGTGAACAAGATCACCCCAGCCGATATTTCCGATCCGCTGGAATTGATCGCCCGCGCGGTTGCACTGAGCGCCGAGCTCGCAACCACGATTACGCCGGGCTTCCAGGCACTGGTCTTCAAGGCCTCACGCGGCATCGAGGATATCTACGAATTAACCTACATCCGCCAGGACGGCACCCGCTTTCCGGCTGTCGTGTCGGTCACGGCGTTGCGCGACGATCAGGGCGCTATCATCGGCTACCTGTTGATCGGCACCGATAATTCCGCCCGCAAGCAGGTGGAAGCGGAGCAGATGAAGCTCGACCAGCGCCTGCGCGACCAGCAGTTCTACACGCGCTCGCTGATCGAATCGAACATTGACGCGATCATGACCACGGATCCGGCCGGCATCATCACCGACGTCAACAAGCAGATGGAGGCGCTCACCGGCTGCACGCGCGACGAGTTGATCGGCGCGCCGTTCAAGAGCTACTTCACCGATCCGGAGCGGGCCAAGGCGGCCATCAAGCTGGTGCTGCGCGAGAAGAAACTCACCAACTACGAGCTCACCGCCTGCTCGCGGGACGGCAAGACGACCGTGGTGTCCTACAACGCAACCACCTTTTATGACCGCGACAGGCAGCTACAAGGCGTATTCGCCGCCGCGCGCGACGTAACCGAGCGCAAACTTCTCGACCAGGCGCTGCAGGAGCAGAACGTCGAGCTGAAGCGAGCCCGCGGCGCGGCGGAAAAAGCCAACCTGGCGAAATCGGATTTCCTTTCCAGCATGAGCCATGAGCTTCGCTCGCCGCTCAACGCGATCCTCGGCTTCGCCCAGCTCATTAATTCCGATTCCCCACCGCCCACGCCCTCCCAGGCGGCAAGCATCGATCAGATTCTCCACGCCGGATGGTATCTGCTGCAGTTGATCAACGAAATCCTCGACCTTGCGCAGATCGAGTCGGGAAGGATGGCGCTGTCGCTGGAACCGACGTCGCTGACCGAAGTGATGTTCGAATGCCAGGCCATGATCGAGCCGCAGGCGCAAAAGCGTGGCATCAAAATGACCTTTCCCCAGTTCGACCTCCCATGCTTTGTGGATGCCGACCGGACCCGGTTGAAGCAAGTTCTCATCAACCTGATTTCCAACGCCATCAAGTACAACCGGCCGGACGGCACGGTAGCCGTGGAAGTGAACGGCGACGGGAACGCCGCGAAGCGCACTCGCGTAAGCGTCAAGGACACGGGCGCGGGGTTGCCTCCGGACATGCTGATGCAGCTTTTTCAGCCATTCAACCGTCTCGGACGGGAAAGGAGTACAGAGGAAGGCACGGGCATCGGCCTGGTGATGAGCAAGCGGCTGGTTGAGCTGATGGGGGGCGAGATCGGCGTGGAGAGCACGGTCGGGTCGGGTAGCGTATTCTGGTTCGAACTGAACTCGGCTGCCGCGCCACAACTTGCGGTTGACGGTGCCGGAACCACGGCAGATCCACAAGCGCAGGTTCCGCACGGCGCGCCGCTGCGCACATTGCTCTATGTAGAGGACAACCCGGCGAACCTGATGTTGATCGAGCAACTCATCAAGCGCCGCCCGGATATGCGCCTGCTGAGTGCGAGCGACGGAAATCTGGGTATCCAACTGGCGCGCGCCAACCAGCCGGAAGTGATCCTGATGGACATCAATCTGCCTGGCATCAGTGGTATTGAAGCCCTGAGAATCCTCCGTGAGGACCCGGCTACGGCGCACATTCCGGTGGTCGCCTTGAGTGCGAACGCCATGCCGCGCGACGTCGAGAAGGGCTTGCAGGCAGGGTTTTTCCGGTATCTTACCAAACCGATCAAGGTCAATGAGTTCATGCAGACGCTGGACGTCGCACTGGAATTCGCTCGACAGGAGGCCGGTTACGCCAGGTAAATCGGGACGAAGGTCATGGTCAGCCCAGCCGACATTTTGAACGCCAGAATCCTGGTGGTTGACGATCAGGCCGCCAATGTCCTTCTGCTGGAAGGCATGTTGCGTGTCGCCGGTTATGCTTCCGTCGAGTCTACGACCGATCCGAACGAGGTCTGCCGACTTCACCGCGCGAACCGCTACGCCCTGATCCTGCTCGATCTCCAAATGCCCGGCATGGACGGATTCCAGGTGATGGAAGGCCTGAAGGAAATCGAAGAGGATGGCTATCTTCCGGTGCTGGTGATCACCGCGCAACCGGATCACAAGCTGCGCGCTCTCCAAGCCGGCGCTAAGGACTTCGTTAGCAAACCGTTCGATCTGGCCGAGTTGCGCGCACGCGTTCGCAACATTCTGGAGGTGCGCCTATTGCACTTGGAATCGAAGAGCTACTGCAAAGCACTGGAGGAGACGGTCCGGGAGTTGGAGGCAAGCCGCGAGGTGATTCGTCTTAAGAACCTGGAGGAGCGAAAGAGGAGCGAGCAGGAGTTAGCCTTGGCGCAGGAAACTCAGGAGAGCCTGCTGCCCCGCTTCCTGCCCGAGTTCGAGAGTTTTCGCCTCCATGCATTTAACAGCCCCACGCGCTATGTAGGAGGGGATTTCTACGATTTCCTGCAACTGCGTTCAGGGGAATGGGTAGGCGTTCTGGCGGATGTCTCCGGCAAGGGGATATCCGCCGCCCTGTTAAGTTCCATGGTGCTGGGCGCTCTCAGCATGGAATTTCACTCAAACACCAAACCGCAGGAGGTTTTGAACCGGGTCAACGAGCTCCTTTGCAGAAAATCCCTGCCCTTCCAGTTCGTTACGCTCTTTCTCTTTCTCCTGAGCCCGGATGGCAAGGGGCAATTCATCAGCGCGGGACATAATCCAGCCTACCTGTTCCGTTCAGGCACGGGAAAAATCGAAGAGCTGGCATCTGACGCCTTTGTCCTGGGGATGTTCGATTTCGCCTCTTATCAGCCCCGCACCTTCCGTCTGGACAAGGGAGATATTCTGGTGGTCTACTCCGACGGCCTTACGGACGCGCAAAACGAGCGGGAAGAAATGTTCGGAGAGGAAAAACTGCTGGAAATCATTCGGCAAGAGGCTCCCTCGGGAAGCCGCGCGCTGGAGCGCAAGTTCTTGAAAGCCATCGAGGAATTTACTCAGGGCATGCCGCAAACCGATGACATCACCTTCGTGGTGGTAGAAAAATGTTAGTGAGAGAATCGCCGGCGGCAGTGCGTAGTCCTTCTCCTTGTACTTCACCCCACAACCAGAGCAACGAGAGCAAGGGGGCTCCATGGACAGGAGCGGCGTGTGAGACTAGAATCTATGTAGAAACAGGGCGCCCTCGTCGAATGGGCAGTTCATGAACCCAACACAGCCATGCCGGGATCCGGGTAGCCGCGACCATCGGGTTTCGCGCAGGTCGATCGCCGGGATAGTGGGGGTCGTTGCCTGCGCATTTGCGCTGCTTGGCTTCCAGCAGCCTACGGCCGCCACACTCGTTCATAGCCCCTACCTGCAAAACCTCGGGGCGGACCACGTCACCATCGTCTGGTCGACCCTGGAAAACGAGAGTGCGTCGGTGCAGTATTCCACCGATACCAGTTTCTCGCAGAGTGTGCCGGCGAGCGCCCCCATCGCCTTTCCATCCACCCAAACCGACATGGGGTTCACCTTCTACCAGTACCGCGCCGTTCTCACCGGGCTGTCCCCCGGCACAGCGTACTCCTACCGGGTTATCGAGGGCGGGAATATCACGCCGGAATCCAACTACCGCTTCAGCACTCCGGGCCCCGGCCCGGTCAGTTTCCTGGTATTGGGCGATAGCGGAGACGGCAGCAGCCACCAACTGGCGGTGACGCTGCAACTGGTGACGGAGCAGCCGAATTTCGTGGTCCACGTGGGCGATATCGCCTACGAATCCGGCACCTACAACGAATTCACGGCCAACTACTTCGAATACTACAAGACCCTGCAGCGGCGGGCCTGCTTCTTCACCATCGCGGGGAATCACGAATACTACACCGATAATTCGGCTCCCTATCTGGCGCTGCATGCGCCGCCCACCGCCACCGTGCCGGTCCCGGACCAAGGCAAATACTACTCCTTCGACTGGGCCGATATGCACTTCACCGGCCTGGACGCCAATCTGCTCGACCCCCAGTTTGCCGACGCCCAGGCGCGCATGCTGGTCTGGCTCGACAACGATCTCGCCCAGTCGCAGGCACTCTGGAAGATCGTCTTCTTCCACCAGACGGCGTATCCCATTCAACATCATATCGACGACCCCATCGATATCGCCGCCCGCGCGCTGTTTGTCCCCATCCTGGAGCGGCACGGCGTGCAACTGGTGCTGGCCGGGCACGAGCACAATTACCAGCGCAGCAAGTCCATGCGCGGCGGCGTTCCGGTCCCACCGGGAACCGCCGGCACGATCTATATGGTTTCGGGCGGCGGCGGCGGGGTCCTGCACCCGGTCGTTCCCGAAAGTTTTCTCGACCAGGAGGCGTCCGTCTGGCATTACCTGAGGGTGAATGTCGACGGTCCGAAACTGACTATCCATGCCATTGAAGTGGATGACGCCTATCCTGCCGGCAACGCATTGGACACGGTCACCTTGACCGTGCCGCCATCTCTGGTCCTGTCCAATCCAGTGGTCAATGCGGCGTCTTTCACACCATCTCTGGCATCGGGAGAACTGGTGAGCATATTCGGACAGGGATTGGCATCGGGGACCAACCAGGCTTCCGGTTTTCCGCTTCCTACCAGCCTGGGCGGCGCCACCGTTACGCTGAACGGAACCGCCCTGGCTTTGACTTTCGCTTCTCCGGGTCAAATCAATGCGGTTTTACCGCTGGACGCGCTGGGGTCGGCGACGGTGCGGGTGACGACGCCCGCCGGGTTTGCGGAGACCGGGATCAACATAGCCGCGGTTGCCCCAGCTATTTTCCCCTCGGCGATTACCCACGCCAACGGGACGGTGGTTTCAGCCGCGGCGCCGGTTTCGCCGGGAGAAACGCTGGTGATCTATATGACGGGCCTGGGACAGGTGAATGGAAAGATCGGCGCCGGGCAGGCCGCTCCCGTGTCGCCGCTGCTGAGTGTTCTGGCGCCCGTTCAGGTTGAGATCGGCGCCACTACGCCAATTACTCCCAGTTTTGCCGGCCTCACTCCGGGCTTTGTCGGGGTGTACCAGGTGAACGTGGCTATCCCGCCGGATCTGCCGGCCACGGTCTATCCGCTGAGTGTCTCGGTGAACGGAATCGCCAGCAATTCTCAGAATATCCAAGTGCAGGGCCGCAATCCATAATGCCGCCGCCCCGGGATATGCCCGCGCGGCGATGGCGCCGGATGGGGCGCGGTGCCGCGCACACGATCGGATTAGTACACCGGTGCGTGCCTCATGCCTGACCCTGGACAGAACCGACTGACAATCCAGCGGCTGCTGCGCCCGCACGTAAAATCGCTGTCGCTGGGCGTACTGGTGGTGGCCGGTGGCAGCGTGGCGGATCTGCTGCAACCCTGGCCGCTGAAGGTCATCATCGATACGGTTCTGAAGGCGCGCGCCACCAGTGGGTGGCTGAACAAAGTGGTGGTGGGGCTTGCCGGGCACGATCCGCTGGCCATCCTCCGGCTGGCCGCGCTGGCGGTGCTGGGGATCGCCTTGTTGGGCGCGGCCTGCTCTTATGCCGAGAAATCGCTGACCACCACCGTCGGGCAGGGGGTGCTGCACGAACTGCGGCGGACGCTCTATGCGCAGATTCAGCGGCTTTCGCTGGCGTATTACGACCGCAAACAGACCGGCGACCTGGTCAGCCGCGTGACCGGCGACATCGATTCGGTGCAGAGTTTTTTGGCGTCGGGCCTGCTCAGCACGCTGGTCAGCCTGCTGACCCTGTTCGGGATGATCGGCGTGATGTTCTACATCAATTGGCAGTTCACGCTGATTGCGCTTTCCATCATGCCGCTGCTGTTCACGGTGGTGTTCACCTACACGCGCAAGATCAAGGAAGCGTCGCGGGCGGTGCGCAAAAAAGAAGGCGAGATGGTTTCCATCGCCCACGAGGTCATCTCCGCGGTGCGCGTGGTGAGGGCCTTCGCGCGCGAAGACTACGAACAGCGGCGCTATGAAGTGGCCAGCATGGAGAGTGTAGGCATCGCGCTACGCGCCCGCGGGTTGAAGGCCAAACTCTCGCCGATGGTGGAAATGATCGTGGCCGGCGGCACCTGTATGGTTCTGTGGTTCGGCGCGCGCATGGTTCTGGACGGCAGCCTGGATATGGGCTCACTGATCGTTTTCGTCCTGTATTTGGGAAAGATGTACAAGCCGATGCAGGAGCTTTCGAAGATGACCGATACCTATACCAAGGCAGTGGTGGCGTGGGAACGCATTCAAGAAGTGATGCAGACCAGGCGGGACGTGGAGGACCGGCCGGGCGCCCTGCCCGCTCCGCCGTTCCAGGGCAGCATCGAATTCGACCACGTCGCCTTCAGCTACGATCCCAAGACGCCGGTGCTGCACGATCTGAGTTTCCGCATCGCACCAGGAGAGATGGCGGCGTTCGTGGGTCCGACCGGCGCCGGAAAATCGACGATTGCTTCCCTGGTGGCGCGATTCTACGATCCGACCCGGGGAGCGGTGAAGATCGACGGCAGCGACATCAGGCAATTCCAGCAGACCTCGCTGCGTCAGCAGATCGGCTTCGTGCTGCAGGAGACGCTGCTGTTCCACGGGACCATAGGGAGCAACATCGCGTACGGCAAGACCGGCGCGACCGCGGACGAGATCGTGCGCGCGGCGGAATTGGCCAATGCGACCGAGTTCATCGACAGGATGCCGGACGGCTACGACACCCTGGTGGGCGAGCGCGGGGTGACGCTTTCCGGCGGGCAGCGGCAGCGGATCGCCATCGCGCGCGCGCTGATACGCCAGCTTCCGATCCTGATTTTGGACGAGCCGACAGCGGGGCTGGATGCCAGGTCGGAAAAGCTGTTCTTCGATGCCATGGACCGCCTGATGGAAGGCAGAACGTCGATTGTGATCGCGCACCGGCTGGCCACGATCGAGCGGGCGGACAGGATTTTCGTGATTCAGGACGGAGCGATCGTGGAGGCCGGCAAGCACGAGGAACTGCTGGCGAGAGGCGGCCTATACGCCAGGCTTCATGAGATCCAGTTCCGGGTGCAGGAACGGGCCAGCACAGCCAAAACCAACGTGAGTTAGGGCGAGGGGCCGCCTGATACAGTGACAAGACCGCTCCCTAACCCGGCGAAGCCGGAACCAAAGAGGGACGGCATCCATTTGACGCGGAGGCGCGGCGACGCGGAGGAAGACGCGGAGAAAAGCAAACGCAAGAACAAGCGGGAGGGAAGAAGCTGGATTCGCGTTATCCTCGGGTGGCGCGAGGAGGGAGCGGAGGTCGCGGAGGAGAAATCCTGGCAACTCCGGCAAGAATTCGACAACGTAGGTACTCTCGGTCGCGGCTCCGATTGGAGTACACCGCTATAAACCGAGCCGCGACCGTCAGGGAGCGTTTCTTGGGTGGACAGTTCTACGGCAGAACCACCAGCGGGGCACGCAGGAATTCGAACTTCCTGGCGATTTCGTCGATGACGCTCACCTGGCAGGTATACCGGCCCGGCTTCAGCACATTCAGTGGAACCTGGAACTGCACCGGCAGCGTGCCCTGACGGGTGGTCGAGAGCGTGCCGATCTCGACCGGCGCCGACTCGAAGGCCTTCCGGCCCTGGCGATAGAAACTTACGGCCGCCACCACGCGCGGCTTTTTGGTGACTGCCTGCCGCGCGGGATCGTAGACCTCGAAATAGACGTACAGGTTCTGCCTGGTGGTGAGGGCGCGGGTGATGCTGGGAATCAGCTTCTGTCCTTCGTAGACCAGCGGATGGTCGGCCAGCAACTTCTGATTGGCGCCCGCGCCGATGGCCTCGGCGATGGGCTGGCGCTGTCCGCTCCAGACGACCGAACTGACGCGCAGGTCCTTCTGATCGGCGTTCAGGTTGGGAACGGTGAAGTCCGTCTCGAAAGTCCCCATCTTACCGCCCTGGTTTTCGCGCGCCAGAAACTTGAGGCGGTATTTGCCGGGCGAAAGTGTAAATCCCGTGTCGTATTGGATGTTCTTACTGGCGAGCTGCGCGGCGCCCTCGCCGATTTTGACTTTGATGGTGTCGCGCACGTTGCCCTTGACCAGTCCCTTGGCGTCGGTAACCTGGCCGACGAAGTCGAATTCCGTGGTGTCGCCGGCGCCGCGGCGCGAGAGGGCGATTCCGCTGCCGGCGATCTTGACCGCGACCGGCACAAAGTAATGGTCGCCCACCAGCCGGAAGTAGTTGATCTCCAGAGCCAGTGGCAGATCCGTAACGGGATCGCCAGTGAGCAGTGCCTCCTGAAGTTGCCGCTCCTTATCGGTGGAGGTCGATTTGTTGAATGCCATGGCGGCGTAATACCCGTTGCGGTAGTCAAGCCGCGCCTGGTACTGCCTGGCAACGTTGACCTGCACGCGGCGGAATTTGCCATCGGTCACTGGATTGGTGTCGTAGTAGCCGAGCACATAGTAGCTGCCGAGGTCTTCGTGGGCCTGCTGGATGCCCAGGGTGAGGTCGTTGGAATCCAGCAGCGCCTTGCCGCCGGTGTCGTCGGCGAGCGTGAACAGGGTTTCCTGCTGGTCGTTGAACTTGGTCTTCTGCGTGGTGATGGCCTGTCCGGTGAACACCTGCGTGCCGCGCGGGGCTGCCTTGCTGGCGTCTCCGCCGGGAACCAGCGCCACCAGGCCGCGCGCATCGATGGGGTAGAAAGAGACGTTGGCGCGGACAGCGGCGTTGACGGTGGATTCGAGCTGCGAGTGGTTCTCGACGCCCGTCTTCGGGATGCCGGCGGAGAAGTAGACCAGCGCCTTTTTCTCCGGCAGCGGCGCCAGCATGCGCACGGCGGATTCCAGCCCCGCCAGTTTGCGGTCCGTGTTGAAGATGTTGAACTCGGTTTCGTCGGCGATAAAGGCGGCCCCGGTATATTCGCCGCTGTCGGGGTCGCCGGTATCCGCCTCGATGGCCAGTTCGCTGGCTTGGCCGATCTGAAAACTCTTGATCACCCGGGTCAGGCGGTCGCGATCGGCGGTGAAGTCCTGGGCCACTTGCACGGTGGCGCCGAGGGTCATGATGGACACCATGTCCGACGGGGTCATCTGCTCGGCCAGAAACTTCAACGCGGATTGCTGCGCCCGGATCTGTTCCTGGGGCTGCATGGAAGAGAAATCGAAGAACAGCACCAATAAGCGCTTGTCCTGGTATTGGACCTTGCCCGCCGATTGGACATTGATGACGTTGGCTTGGGCGGCCATGGCGGGAGCGGGAGCGGCGGCGGGAGCGGATGAGGAAGCCGGAGCCGGCGCCGCCAGGACGGCGGGTTGCGCGGCTTCGTCGGAGATGCGTTGAAACTCGAACACCGCGATCTCCTGCGCTTTGCCATTTTCCAGAAGCGTGAAGTCTTCCTTCTTCAGACTGCCGATGGCCTTGCCATCCTTGCCGCGAACGAACACATCCACCACCACCAGCTTCGTGGTTGTTTTGAACGTGGTGATCTCCGGTTGCTGCCCGGCCAGGCAGAACGTGAGGAAGACGGTTGCCGCGAGCCTGTACATGCTGGATCTCCTGGTCAGAACTTATAGCGCAACGTAGCCTTGAAAGTGCGCATGGGTAGCGCCACGGTGGGCAGGCCATAATTCAAGGCATTCAGCACGGTGCCGAAGTTGGAGTAAATCGCCGTATTGGTGACGTTGGTGCCGTCGATCCGGATTTCAATGTGGTGGCGCTCGGTAGCGTGGAACGATCGCGAAAGCGAAAGATTCATGGAGAATCGCGACGGCCCCGGAATGGTGTTGCGCCCCGCGTCGCCGAATGCGCCCAGCGACGGTGGCGCGAATGCCGCTTTGTTGAAGAATCCGCTTCCGCCAGAGACACTGAGGCCGGTGGCGTCGGCGCGACTGGCCCCGAAATTGCCGCTGCCTCCGGAATCCGACAGGTTCCCCAGAACCCGCGCCGTGTAGGGCAGACCGCTCATGGCGACGATGTTTCCCGCCAGGATCCACGAACGCAGGATGCCGGTAAGGGCGGGGCTGCCGAGCGGTCCCTTCCTGCCCACGGACGATTGCTCCGTGAAACCCACCGTCAACGACTGGCGCTGATCGAACGTGGAAAGGCCGCGCTCGGCGCGCAGGTCATTGTCGTTCTGCGCCACTACGGCGGCGCCGCCCCCCAGCACCGACGCATCGTCGATCGACTTGGAGTAGGTGTAGAGCCCTTGGATGGAGAGCCCCTTGCTTAGTTTGCGGGTCAGCCGCGCCTGCCCGGCGTGAAAGATCGAATTGCCGTCGGACGTCTCGTAGGTGAAGCCGACGGCGTCGCCGATCAAACGCCGGTCCTCGGCGGTCAGGGGCGAACCGGGAGACGCGCGGTTGGGCGCGCGCTGCACGTCGAGCCGCGTGCCCTTGGTGCCGATGTAGCTGAACTCCAGCACCCAGGTCTTGCTGAGATTCTGCTCGAAGGTGAAGTTCCAGGTCTGCGCGTAGCCGTCCTTGTAATTCCGGTCGATGGCAAAACTGTTGGTGATCAGCTTGGTGCTGGCACTGGTGAAACCGGTGGCCAGGCGCAGCGCATAGTCCAGGCTGGCCAGCATCGAGCTGCTCTGCGCAAATGGCGGCTGGGAGGCGAGATGGCCGGGCAGTTCCCCATAGATGGAGCCGTTGTAAAAGATGCTGTATCCGGCGCGCAGGATAATGTGTCTCTTTGGGGTGGGGCGCCAGGCAATCGCCGCCCGCGGAGAAAGATTCTTGTGGTCGCCATCGATCAGCGCCCGCGGGAACGCGCCGGTGTACGGCCCGCTTTGTCCCGGGGTGACCACCGCCGCGCCGGTGACGCCGGGGGCCAGATCCAGGTTGGACATGCGGTCGTACTTCTCGGTGTAGGGCGAGAAATACTCGTAGCGCAGGCCCAGATTGAGCGAAAGGTTGGAGCGGACCTTCCAATCGTCCACCACGTAAGCGCTGTACCCCGCCGAGCGGAAGTAATTGGCGGAGTTTCCATACCGAACCTTGGCCTGGTTCGGAAAACCGAAGAGGAAATCCGCAAAATCGAAGCCCGTGCCCGGCAGCACGCGTTCGTTGTTGTCGAAGCCGCTGGTCAATAGACCGCTGAACACGTAGAGGCCGCGGCCGTAGGTATCGGTGATGGGATTGCTTTGCACGCGCCGGTATTCGCCGCCGAAGGTCACGCTGTGCACCCCGCGCACCACGGTCACGGCATCGCGCAGGGCGGACATCTGGTCGCGCTTCACCAGCGGGGTGCCGTCCGTCATATTGCCGAAGTTGGTGAAGGAGAGATTGGGGGGACCGTAGTTGAGGGGGTCCGGCGAAGTACCCTGAATGCCGATTTTGGCCGCCACATCGGGACCGTTCGCGAAGTATGGGACGTAGTTCGCGCGGTTGCGGCTGAACGCCCAGTGAAAGGCGTTGATGGCGCGCGGCCCGAAGTTATGCGTCCAGCCGGCTTCGGATTGCCAGCCGAACCCCTCCAGCTTGTCTTGAAAGCCGTAGAGTTGCGCCTGGTTTCCGTTGCGGCTTTGCAGGGCGAAGCTCAGGCTGAAGCGGTTCTTGTCGTTGAGAGTGTGGTTGAGCTTGGCCGAGAAATCGGTGGTGTGGAGGGGCACCGTGGTGGCGATCTGGTAGTTCTGGACGCCGCCGGGCAAGTTGGGCAGCGGGATGTAGCTGAGCAACTGGGTAGCGATCGGGTCGATGCGATTGGCAGGCACGATATTGCCGGCGAGCGGCAAATGGCTGATGGGATCGTAGAGCACGAGCGGTCCGGCAACCGTGGGCTTGGAAAAGTTACCGCTCCTCTCATCCACCGAAGGGACGGTATCGAAGTTGGCGTATGGCGTCTCGCTGCGCACGACGCCAAAATTGAGGAAGAAGGTGGTCTGGGGGCTACCCGGAAGCGGGCCGCCGGCGGCAGCGCCGATACGGCTCTGCTGGTACTCCGGCTTGTGCAGGGGTTGGCCGCTCAGCGAATAAGGGCTGGCGTCGAATGCCGAGTCGCGAAAGGTGTACAGGACGTTGCCCTTAATCTGGCTCGCCTGCTTGCTGGCGCCGAAGCTGTTCACCGTGTCGCTCAGGGACTTCTTCTTTTTTGCCTTTTTGGCGGCTTTTTTGGCGCGTTTTTCGCCGGGCGCGAGGTCGCCTTTGGCCTTCTTCTCTTTCTTGGCAACCGACTGATCCTTGTCCAACTGGTCGAAGAAGTTGTCCTGCTGGACGGATTGCAGTCCGCCACTGAGGCTTCCGTTCACCAGGAAGGCTTCGTTGACGTCGGAAGTGCCCATCGGCAGGGCAGCGGGAGGCGCCGCGGCTGCCTCCATCTGCTGTTCGATCTGCGCGTGGCTGTCGGCCTGCTCCTTCACATCCACTGTCTGGAATCCGGCGGCGGGCGCCGTGGCCGCGGTTTCGGCAACACTCGCGGACTGGAGTTGCAGGTCGAAATCCAGGACGGAGGCCGCGCCCACCAGGGTCAGTTCTTCGCGGGCCGGTACGAAACCGAACATCTCGGCTTGAAACACCCACTTACCCTGCTCGGGAATATCGAAAATGTAAATGCCATTCTCGTCGGTGGTGGTCTCCAACTTCAATTTACCGAGCGATGCGGTCACGGTAGCGCCGGGAATGAGCTTCTTACCGGAGCGAACGTGACCGTTGTGTTCGGCGCCAAGCAGAGTGGCGGAAATGAGAAGGGTAAGAAAGCCGCGCAAGAGCCATTCCACGGGACTGGCCTCCGTTATCTGTCAATTCGGTCAATAACTCATAGCACGCGAAACGTACAGCACGCGCATGGCCAGTATCCACGCTTCACGGAGCAATTCCGGGGTACCCGCCCACGGAACCGACCTATCCTGGACTCAGAATGTGGGGCGTATCACAATGGCACTCCGATAGCTGGTGTAATTCGAGAATGTTGGGGGTATCACTGTGGCATTCCAAAAGCAGCTCTTGTTTGTCGCGATCTTCGGAGCGCAGGCGGCCGCGCTGGCCCAGACCCCGACGACGGCGGACCTGTTCAACGGCAGCGTTCTTCACCAGGTCAACATCACCATGCTGGACGCGGATTGGCAGGCGCTAAAGGCCGCCTACGAATCCGATACGCCGTTCAATGTCGGCACGTTCCAGTGGACAGGCGCCGGCGGTCTGACCGCCTCGGCCACCAATTTCCAGATGCATAACCGCGGCCACGGCAGCCGCAGCCCAATCAAACCGGGGTTGCACCTGACCTTCGATGCCATCGTCAAGGGCCAGACTTTCCTGGGTCTGTCCTCGCTCGAACTCAAGCCCAATACCCAGGATGCAAGCATGCTGCACGAGCGGATTTCCATGCTGTTGTTCGGCCGCATGGGGATCCCATGTTCCCGTGAGGTCCATGCGCGCTTCTACGTGAATGGGGAGTACATCGGCGTTTACCTGCTGGTGGAGTACCCGGACGCGACTTTTCTGACACGTATCTTCAACGAGAACACCGGATACGAATACAATTACGTTCCGGGCGACTGGGCGGGTATACCCAATGGCGGTTATCATTTCGAATTCCTCGGAACGGATCTTACGAAGTATGCATCGGCCACCGTGGCCACGCCGTTCGACCCCGAAACCCACAGCAATGCGCCCGACACCGTGACGTTGGAGGGGATGATCCAGACCATCAATCAGGAGCCGGATGCCACTTTCCTTTCGGCGATGGCGCCTTATCTCGATCTCAATCTCTTCCTCACCCACATCGCGGTGGAAACTTACGTGGCGGATTTCGACTGCATTCTCGGCGACGTATTCGGAATGAATAACTTTCACTTCTACCGGTTCGTGAACCAGCAGTTGTCGCAATTAATCCCTTGGGACAAAGACAACGCCTTCGATTGGACCGAGCGGCCGGTGCTGCAGAACGCCAACCAAAACGTGCTCATGCGGCGGCTGATGGCGGTCCCCGCCTACGAGAAGTACTACTTCGAAGCACTGGTCAAGACCGCCATGTCGGCCGGAGGCGCGGGCGGCTGGATGCAACAGGAAGCCACGCGCGAGTACAACCAGATCCAGCAGGCGGCTTACGACGACCCGAATAAGCTTTACCTCAATGCGGGCGTCCTTGTGCCGTCCACCAACGCGATGTTCGACGCCGGGGCAGCGTATGTGGAGACTTTTGCCGCGGCGCGGACGCAGTTTGTGATGACCGACATCGCGACTCAGGGCTACCAGTTGCCCTCCAACTATCCGACGCTGGCCAACGGCGGCGTGGTGAACGCAGCCGTTTTCGCGGGCACCGCCGCGGGCGGCCTGGCGAGCATTTACGGCTCCAACCTGGGAAGCGGCGGCAACACCACGGTCTACATCAACGGTTTTGCCGCCCCGGTGTTTTTCGCGTCTTCGGGCCAGTTCAACGTGCAAGTGCCCTGGGAAGCCACCGGGGCCGCTCCCGTTGGCATCATCGTGAACGGCGCGCCCAGCAACATCCAGTTAGCCACCGTGAACACCTATTCTCCGGGTATTTTCATGGTTTCTGCGACTCTGGGCGCGATTACTCACGTCGATGGCAGCCTGGTGTCGGCCACCAGTCCCGCCGCCGCGAACGAAACGGTAGTTGTCTACGCCACCGGATTGGGGCCGGTAAGCGGCGGGATGGTTACCGGAAGCCCGGCGTCCTCGACCAGTCTGCAGCCCACCACGCCGCAGCAGGCGACGGCCACGTTTGGCAACATTCCCGCCACCGTGTCTTTCTCCGGCTTGACCCCGGGATTCACTGGCCTGTACCAGGTAAACGTGCAGATTCCCGCGAACGCGGTTCCCGGCTCGCCGCTCACCATCGGCATTGGCGGCCAATCGGCGCCCCCGGTAGCGCTGCCAGTCAAGTGACGCGGGCGCCTGGAGGGCAACGCCATGCGAGAAAGGCTGCAAGCCGGCCAAAGAGGAGGATGAGAATTTGCCGAACCGCCTGGCGATGTCGATAATCTGGTGCCTGCTTTTACCGGCGGCTGCTATGGCACAGCCGCTCCGCGGAACCGGGTCCATCACCGGAACTGTCCGCGATATCTCCGGCGCCCTGGTCGCCGGCGCGCAAGTCGAGGTGCGCAACGAGGAGCAGGGGATCCGGCGAGACATCACTACCGATGCCCTCGGAATCTTTGCCGTAATCGCGCTGGACCCCGCCACCGGGTACACCGTCACCGTGAAGAAGGCGGGATTCGCGGTCTATGAGGAGGAAGATCTGGAGGTTCTCGTGGGCGAGGTCACCAACCTCGAGCCCACCCTGCGGATCTCCTCCGAAGCCACCCGAGTCCTGGTGAGCGCCACCACCACCAACGTGGTCGACCAGACCAAGACCGAAGTCTCCCAGGTGGTCCGCCAATCGCAGATTCTCAACCTGCCCATCAACGGACGCCGCGTCGATACCTACGTCCTGCTGACCCCGGCGGTGGTCCCCGACGGCGTCTCGGGACTGGTGTCTTTTCGCGGCGTCGCCGGAGGCAACGTATTTCTCACCGATGGGAACGATACCTCCAACCAGTTCTTCGACGAGAACGCCGGGCGGACGCGCATCTTCACGCAAATCTCGCAGGACGCCGTGTTGGAGTTCCAGGTGCTCTCCGGCGGCTATTCCGCCGGGTACGGCCGCGCCACCGGAGGAATCATCAACACGGTGACGCGCAGTGGGTCGAATGCTCCCTACGGGACGGCGTACTGGTTCTTCCGCAATCGGGGGCTCGACGCGCGGGATCCGTACGCCAACGTCAATCCTCCCGAACGCCGCCAGCAGGCCGGAGGCAGCCTGGGGGGAAAGTTGGTACAGGACAAGCTGTTCTACTTTTTCAATACCGAGGTTCACCGGCGCGACTTTCCGCTGGTGGCGTCGCTGGCGCGGCCGCCGCTATTCGATAGCACGGGAGCGTTTACCGGCTCGTGCGCGGCCACCGCGGCGCAGTGCGCGTCCGCGCTGCAGTTCCTGAACCGCCAGTTTCAGGTGCTGGACCGGACGGCCGATTCGGAGCTGCTTTTCGGCAGGTTGGACTGGCTGCCTTCGCAGACCCACCACATCAGCGCCAGTTTCAACTACTTACGCTGGATTTCGCCCAACGGATTTCAGACGCAGGCGGCGCTCAACGACGGCACGGGCGTGGGCGCAAACGGCAACTCGTCGGTGCGCACGCGCTATGGCAGGCTCGCGTGGATGTACATTCCCGACGGGGCGCGGATCAACGAGTTCCGCTTCGGCTGGTTCAAAGATCGTCACGCCGACAACCTCAACCCAAGCCTGATTCCCTCCACCGGCCTGGCCCAAATCGTCGTGGAGGGGCAAGCCAACCTCGGCTCCAGCGTCGACATGCCGCGCGTCGATCCCAGCGAGAACCGGTTTCAGGTGTCCGACAACATGACCCTAGTCTCCGGACGGCATAGCTGGATGTTCGGCTTCGACTTCCTCAACACCGAAGATTACACCAACTACCTTGCCAACCGGAATGGCACTTACCAGTACGCCGACTTTACGTCGTTCGCCGAGGACTTCAGCGGGAACACCACCGGTGCGCGCAACTGGGAAACGTATACGCAGCGATTCGGGAACCCGATCTTCGACGAAACGGTGCGCGATTACAGCCTGTTCACCGAGGACCAGTTCCGCGTCAACTCGCGCGTGACCCTGCACTACGGGCTGCGCTACGAATACTCCGCGCTGCCGCAGCCCAAACAGGCAAACCCGGATTATCCGGACAGCCGGCGCATTCCTTCCGCGAAAACCAATCTGGCGCCCCGCGTTGGAGGGGCGGTGGCCTTCAACCACGCGCGCACCGTGGTTCGCGGCGGGTACGGGATCTTCTACGCGCGCTACCCAACCGGCCTGATCGCCACGTTCTTCCAGCAAAACGGCATCGGCCAGCCGTCCATTGAGTTGGATGCACGCTTCCTCGCGGACCCGCTGACCGGCCCGGTGTTTCCCAACGCGCTAAAGACTCCGCCGCCATCCTCGCCGGTGGATTTGACGATTCCATCCAAGGACTACCGAAACCCTTACACCCATCAGGGGGATCTCGCCATCGAGCACGCCATCTCCGGGGACTGGAATGTGAGCGCCGCCTGGTTGTGGAGCCGGGCGCTGCACCTCACTACCGTTCGCGATCTGAACATCGGGCCGGCGGAAACCACCGTCGCCTACGAAATCGACGATGCCAATGGCAAGGCGGTCGGCACATACATTACTCCCGCTTACCGCCTGGCGTACCGCGTCAATCCCAAATATGGGCGTGTGAACAGCGTGGAATCCGGAGGCAATAGCTACTACGACGGGCTGGTGGTGCAATTGCGCAAACATTTCTCGCGCGGCCTGGAGGGATTCCTGGCCTACACCTGGTCGCATGCCATCGACTTCAATCAGGGAGGGGGCGCGGACAACATCTTCTTCAGCGACGGGCCGCGCACCTTGATGAACGGCGACTATCGGGGAGAAAAAGCGTCGTCGCAACTCGACCAGCGGCACCGCCTGGTGGTGAGTTCCACCTGGGAGCCGAAGTGGACCGCCAAGACCGCCGGCCTCGCTCACGTGCTGGGCGCCGGCTGGCGCCTGTCGCAGATCTCGACCTTCGCCTCCACCCAGCCCGCCACCGCGACCATCCTGGTTTCGGGGGTTCCCTTCCCCGGCGCCGCGTTCAATTCCACCGTGAACGGATTTGGCGGATCGCCCCGCGTGCCGTTCTATCCGGCGAGCGGCCTGCCGATCGATCAGACGATCCGCACCGATGCCCGTCTGACGAAGATCTTTGCGCTGTCGGAGCGCCACCAGTTGCACGTGAATTTCGAAGCCTTCAACGTGTTCAATCGCGTCTCCAATACGGCGGTGAGCACGGTGGCGTTCGAGGCCACAAACCTGGTGCTGAGGCCGGTTCCGAATCTTGGCCAGGGAGTGGCGTCGCAAGGGTACCCCGATGGCACCAACGCCCGCCGGGCTCAGGTGAGCGCGCGTTTGATCTGGTAGGATTTGTTGCCGAACTCGTGGATCCGATCCTGCTCTTCGAGACTCTTCAGGTATTTCGACATTTCGCCGCGCACGTCGGCGATCTCCCAGCCCGGGTAGTGCTTGGCAAGGTTGGCGCAGAAGAACTCCACAAAGCCCGGCTCGCCGTCGCTGTTTTTCCTTTTTTCCTTATTCTTTTTCTTTTCCTTCAAGCGAAACGATGCGGCCGGTTTGGGGGCGAAGCGGAACAACTCCTCGATCCACTCCTTGGGCAGACCGGCGGCGACACCGAATGCCATGGCGCTTTCCACGTAGGGCGCGGCCACCACGGTGCGCCCTTCTTGGAGCGTGGGCTCGATCTCCCAGCGCAGGCGGAACAGCAGGTCGGAGGCGTATAACAGCATCAAGGCTCTGGGGGTGGGCGTGAGGTTTCTGGCCTTGACCATGCGCAACTCGTAAAACGTGTTGGACGCGTCCCAAAGGCTCCAGGCAGGGTCGGACGCGCCGCAGCACAGGCGGGCCAGGCGCTCGGCTTCGGAGCGCAGCAACACGCCATTAGTTCCGTCCAGCGCGACCAGGCGACCGCGAGCCCCGGGTTCCGCGGCGCTCTTCTTATTTTTCCTCTTGGGATCTTTCTTGCCGTTCTTCTTTTCCGGTTTCGCCATTCGGAGCTCCCGCCCTGGCACTCAGCCACTCCAGCACCGCGTCGTTGTTCCACTCGGCCCAAGGCCTGCGTTTGGCCGTCATGAACATCTGCCGGATTTCGCGGTGCTGCTCGTAAATCGATTGCCGCGCATCCACGTTTAGGAACTGAAAGATCGTAGATAGCGCGTCGAACTCCTGAATCACACGGCCCAGGAATTGCAAATGGCTTTTTCCCGGGTTCGCGATATTGGTTACGTCCTGCCCGTCTGCGTAAAAGCCCGGCTTCTTGGCCCGGCCGCGCTCGGCGGCAGCCTCGGCGGACAGCACAAAGTAGAAGACCTGGTCGGGCCAGAAGAGCGGCAGGTAAGCGTTCAACACCCAGTGCAAATCCAGGCCACGCGCCGTGTCGCGCGCCACCGCCGTGTACAGGAACCGGTCGGCCACCACGACCTTGCCGGACCAAAGCGCGGGCAGGATTTCAGTGCTCAACTGGTGCCGGAATGCCGCCGCGCTCAGCAGGCAATACTCCTCCGGGCTTAGGGAATGCGCCAGCTTCCTGGCTTTCAAGATGGGCGAGATTAGCGGCGAGGAGTTCCACCTATAAGTCACCACCTCATGGCCGACGCTGCGCATCCAGGCCTTGAACAGCTTGCGCTGCGTAGTTTTCCCGGAGCCATCGGGCCCTTCGAACGCCACCAGGAACCCGCGGTTCTTGTCCTGCCGGCGCAGGAGTTCGCGGAGTCTCCGGTCTTCCGCCGCATCGGGGCAC
>JBEKDV010000096.1:0-20637 GCA_050014175.1 Candidatus Solibacter sp.
CTCCGAAACCACCAGCAGGCCCCGCAGCCGCTGCGAACTCCGGCCCCCCGAGCCGCCGCGGCCGCCCTCCTTGAGAGCCTCGTTCAGGTCGGCCCCCGCCGTTTCGAGCGCCGGCGCAATCCCCGACACCACGCACACCACTACGCACACCAGCATGGTGAACGCGAAGATATCCAAGTTCACTGCCACATTCAGCGCCACCGGCAATCCGCTGGACGGAACCAGCGATCCCAGTGCCTGCGCCATCCACATCCCTAGCGGCACGCTCCCCAGCGCGCCCAGCAAAGCCAGCAGCAGGCTCTCCGTCAGCAACTGCCGCACCAGCCGGCCGCGCCCCGCCCCCAACGCCAACCGCACGCCGAACTCCTTGTGCCTCGCCGTGGCCCGCGCCAATAGCAGGTTGGCCACATTCGCACAGACAATCAGCAGCACCACCGCGCACACCCCCATCAGGATCTGTAGCGGAGCCAGCAGCAAGGCTTGCGCGCCCGAGTGCGCCTTCCAGATCGGCAGCAGAGCGGCCCCGACCCCTTCGCTCGTGTCACTGTGCTCCTTGGCCAGTTGCGCCGCCAGAGCAGCCACTTCCGCATTCGCCTGCTGCACGCTCACCCCCGGCTTCGGCCGCGCCAGCCCCAGCAGGTTGCGCGTATGACGGTCCCTCAGCATCCACTCCGGCATCGTGTTCAGTTGCGGCGCCATCACCAGGGGAACCCACATCGCGAACGCCAGCCCCGGCATCGTACCGCGGAACTCCGGCGCTGCCACGCCGATAACGGTCAGTTGCTGCCGGTTCACACGGATCGTGCTGCCGATCGCCCCCGGGTCGGCGCCGAAGCGCCGCTTCCACAGGCTGTAGCTGATCACCGCCACGGGATACCCGCCCTGCTTATCGCCGTACTCCTCGGGCGAAAAGAACCTTCCCGCAACCGGCCGCGCGCCCAGCACCGCAAAATAATTCCCCGTCACCAGTTCCCCCCAGACCCGCTCGGCATGGTCCTCGTCGCCGATGCTTAGCGGATCCGGCCTGATCATGGCGAGCCCGGCGAGGAGTTTCAGATGGTCCCGGTAATCCTGGTAATCGGGATAGGAACTCGTCATGTACTCGCCATTCGGCGTCGTGCTCTCCAGGGACAACAGCTCGTGCCCGTTCGCCACCCCGGGAATCGGCCGCACCAGCACCGTGTCGATCCAACTGAAAACCGTCGCGCTGCACGCCATGCCCACCGCCAGCGTCACTACCGCCACCAGCGTGAAGCCCGGGTTCTTGAGCGACATTCGAAGGCCGAATCGTAAGTCCTGAATCGCAGTCCGCATAAGCGTCAAGTCTTGCAATCGCCGTGCCGCGCCCCGCTCCAGCCAAACGTAGCAATACACAGGCGTACCCGGCCGCAAGCACTGTTCGAACCTGGGATTCTTCCCGCCGCAACCGAACATCAGGCGGGACAGTCCTCTGGCAGCCTCCTGGCCTGTTGGGATGGGCCTTCCGCCTGCGAAACTTCATGAAAAATGGTGGACCAGGCAAGGTGGGGCAGGCGGGGTAAACCCTCTCCGGAAACCCACCGGCAACTCGTTGATTCTTCGTCGATGCACCGTAGAGTAGCCCTCCGGGCTGCCATGCCCCCATTCGTGGGGGCATTCTTCTGGGGTTTCCCAGCCCATTCCACCACGGACCCATCCGTGGCATAGAACTCTCGGTCCGCCTGCCAACTCTTCGGTGTGGTTTTTCGAACCTGCCACCCTGCTGGGTTCGCACGCCCTTACCGCTCCGCCACCAGCACCCCCGCCCTGGCCGTCCGCTTCGCCAGTCCCAGGTAGATCAGATCCACGTCCTCCCGAGTGAAGGGAAGTGGCGTCATCCCCATCCCTATCATGTCCCTGACCGTCCACCGCGCCTTCATCACCCCGGTCTCCGAATGCCGGCAGATGCCCTGCAGAAGATGAGTGATCTCGTGAACCATCACATGGGCCAGCACTGTGCTGGGATAGGCCCCCTTTGCAATGCGATCGTAGAACACGGTAATGTGAGTTCCCTCGTAGGGTAGGGCATATGCCAATGCGCCGGGCATCCGATCCTCCGGCGTCTCCGTCGCCAGTTCGATGATGATGGGTGCCTCCCACGATTTCCCGGCGGGTTCCCTTTTCCCCCAGTCCAAAGTGATGCCAATGCCGGCGAACATCCGTCCGGCCAATGCCTTGGCCGGGTTCCGAACTTCCGGGGGAACGACCGCCCTCTCTCGCAAATCGACCGTCACCTTCCGCTGGGGTTCGCCTGCATCCGCTGCCGTTCCCGCCATCCATGCCATCAGCACCCCCATAATCTGAATCGCCGTGATCCTCATTGGTCCCTCCGTCGTGCTCGCCCTGGAGGCGCCAACGGAAGGCAAAAACTGTAACCGCGTCGATTTTTTTTTGCGGAACCCGGACTGGCGGACTATAATGCGGGCTGCCGAGATCTCATGCCTGACCCCCAAACATCGGAAACCACCCAACTTCTCCGCGCTTGGGCCAATGGCGAACCGGCCGCCTTGGAACAACTCACGCCCCGGGTCTATCGCGAACTCCGCCGCATGGCCGGCCATTTCATGCGCAATGAGAGCCCCGGCCGCACCATCCAGGCTACGGCCTTGGTCCACGAAGCCTATCTGCGCCTCATCGACGTGACCAATGTGGACTGGCAGCACCGCGCCCACTTCTTCGCCGTATCGGCGCGTATCATGCGCCACATTCTGCTGGATGCCGCGCGCTCGCGCGCCTCGGCCAAACGCGGGGGCAATCAGCCGCGCGTCAACCTGGACGAGATCCCCGATCTGTCGGGGCGCCGGGGAAACGAATTGATCTCTCTCGACGACGCGCTCAATGCCCTGGCCCTGGTAGATCCGCGCAAGGCTCGGGTAATCGAGCTTCGATTCTTCGGCGGTCTCAGCGTGGAGGAGACTGCCGCCGTATTGCAGGTCTCCCCGGATACCGTCATGCGCGACTGGCGGCTCGCACGGTCCTGGCTTTTGCGCGAGTTGACCGGGAAGCCCGATTCGGCCATCCCCTCGCCGTAATCCGGGACGGGGAGCCGCCCGTCGGCAAGCATTGGCGTTAAAACAAGCGCCCGGTCGCTACCTGGCTAATGAATGGCCGTCGCCGCGGGATTGTTCTCGTCGGGAAACGTAGATCCCTCACGACAAGGCAGGAGCTGTTCCCCACAAGGCCTTTTGGGGTCAGTGTACGAATCGGCGACATCCCGTCAACTTGGATTTGTAGACGCGACGGCGTCGGGGTTTATCTAATGGCCGTCAGCACACCTCATCGGGTGTCTTTCGTTCCCTACGACGTATGCATGGGCCTGGAACTTCCCGAGTGAATGCGGTGTCGAATTAAACCGGAGGTAGAAATCCGGAAATGAAGGCCCGCTTCATCGACTTGACTAACGCTCTGCTGGTCAGCGCCCTCCTGGTTTTCGGCTGTAACGCGCAGCAGGCGCCCCGCCCGGAATTCGAGGTGGCGTCTATCAAGCACACGGTGATCGATTCGAACCAATTCGGGCAGTTGGCGATGTCGGGGCGGATCAAGGTTGGTGCGCAAATACACGGAAGTACCGCGGAATACACCTTCATGACGCTGCGACAACTCGTCACCGAGGCGTATCAGGTAATGCCCTTCCAGATCGTCTGTCCCGATTGGTTTATGATGGACCGCTTCGACATTGTGGCTAAGATGCCGGCCGGCACCCGGACGGAAGATGCTCGTCTTATGCTGCGATCGCTGCTGGAAGATCGTTTCAAATTAACCTTACATCGTGAACCCAGGGAAGAGCTCGTCGCAGCCCTGGTCGTGGGCCAGAGGGGTCCTAGGCTAAAAGAATCGCCCTCGAGGGCGCCGGCGAACTCCGGTGATAGCGCCGGCGAGGGTCCAGGGCAAAACGGTCAAGCGACCGTGACGAAGAAGCAGGCTAGTCCATTTGGCGGAATGATGGGGAACGTCGCCGTCAGTTTTACGGTCAATGAACCCACTTCGTCGGTCCGATTCGATGCGAAGTGGATAACAATGACCGATCTGGCACGCTTTCTGATGAATTTCGGTGCCGGCGGTAGCCGCCCCGTTGTGGACATGACTGGTATAAAGGGGGAGTATGACATCGTCCTCGACATCCCGTTGTCGATGTTTGGGCTGAACGCTTCTGACGCGGGATCTGCTTCCACTGAAAACGCTCAGTCGTCCCGTCCCCCGGAATACGCCTCGGATCCTGGAACCGGAACGGTAGTACGTTCCCTGAGAATTTACGGCCTCGACCTAAGAAATTCGAGAGCGCCGGTTGAACACTTGGTCATCGATCGTGCTGAAAAGAGGCCGACGGAGAATTGAGGGTTGGGTATCCTGTGATGCAGCCCCCGTCTTCAGGTTGACGACTAGTCCCCTATCGGACTCCGGCACGCGGCAGTCCCCAATCGATAGATTCCGCCTGGCCGCAGAGCGTGTAGTAACGGCTTTGCCGGATCCACCTGGACGGGAAACGCGCGTTCAGCCAAGGTGAACCCACACTATCCCGAAGTCCTCGTCTGGGAAACGTGGGAGCACCACATCACTCAGGGGACGCGCTGTGTCGGCCACACATCGGCAGACGGATTCCCGGAGTAGAGTATACTGGCTGCAGGAGAACGATTGGCTACCGCAACCAAGCAAAGACTGCGAAACGCACAAGCGACGAGGCGGAAGAACGGCTCGCACGCGCGCGTTGCCGCGGAATTTGCTGCCGGCTCGCTGGAGACTGAGTTGTCAGCGATTGGAACTACGGTACCGGCCAGTGCTTGGGCGAAGGTCCCCACCGACTACTTCGCCAACCTCGATCACTACCTCCACGGCGCACCGAAAAAGAAGTGAGGCTGGTCTTCGCGGACACGCTCTACTGGGGTGCAGTACTTCATCCACACGATCGGTACCGCGCGCAGGTGATCCGTGCTCGGGACGTGCTTGGGGATATCCGCCTGGTTACAACTGACGAGGTGCTGACCGAACTTCTGGACGGCTTGGCCCAGTGCGGCAGGCATCTGCGGGAGGTGGCTGCCCGGGCCGTCCGCAAGATCCTTGACGACCGGCGCGTGACGGTTTATCCGCAGTCGCGTGAGTCGTTTCTGGCGGGCTTGCATTTGTATGAACAGCGCTATGACAAGGGCTATAGCCTTGTGGACTGCATATCCATGATGACAATGCGGCGCCACCGGATTTCGGAAGTCCTGACCAACGACCGCCACTTCATGCAAGAAGGCTTTCAAGTCGTCATCCGATGAGTCGCATTTCCGAATCGAACGCCGCACCGCGGAGGTGACCACCATCGATCGCATCACTCTCCCCGGAAGTCGTTTCTGGGAAGGTCTGACCCACCGGATGGCTGTGATCGCGGCTGTCATCTGGTGGGGAGTTCGATGATCTGGCTGTTGTTCATCGGTGCTGCTCTCCCCACCGCCGGACTCGCACTCCGGTCGGCCAAAGTCACAAGAGGACGCGCGCTCGGCGTTGAGGGGGGACGTTGTGTACGCCGATGTCGAGGGCAGCGGCGTGTTGATTTCTGAGCGCCATGGCCTTGTCGGGAGGCCCGACTACGTTCTCCGAGAAGCCGACGAACTGGTCCCGGTAGAACGGAAATCGCGGGTGCTTTCCGACGCCGGTCCTTACGAGGGTGAACTGCTGCAATTGACGGCGTACTGTTTGCTGGTGGCGGAGGGCTTCGGAGCGCCAGTTGTGCCCGCCGCTGCCGCACCGCAAGCCGGAATGGGATTACCATGGCGATTCAGGAGCGAAATGGAAATGTCGGGCGGAAGATCGTTCACTTCAGTTTCAGTCGCGCTCGCGCTGGCCGTAGCACTCGCGATTGCGTCAATGCAGGCGGCGGGCACCGCGCCCAAGCAACCGAAGATCGACACCCGGGTCGCCCCCTTGCTGAAGGTCGGCAATCTTTCGTTCAAGGATCTGAACCGCAACGGCGTGCTCGACCCCTACGAGGATTGGCGATTGCCGGTCGACAGCCGTGTGGCGGACCTGCTCTCCAGGATGACCCTGGAGGAGAAGGCGGGGCTGATGCAAATCACTTCGTTCAATGCCGGCTCCCTGGACGACTACCTCAACCAGCGCCACATCCGCTACCTCATCCTCCGCGATAACCTCACCGCACGGGAATTGGCGGCACGCGCGAACACCTCGCAGGAACTCGCCGAAAAGTCGCGATTGGGCATCCCGATTGTCTTTGCCTCGAACCCCCGAAACCACGTTCGCGACAACCTGGTGTACGAGGAAGCCGAGGCGGTTGGCGAGTTCTCCAGTTGGCCCGGAACGCTGGGGCTGGCGGCGACGAATGACTTGAAACTGATCCGCGCGTTCGCCGACACCGCGCGCGCGGAGTGGCGCGCCTCGGGGATCCGGAAGTGTTACGGATATCAGGTGGATGTCGCCACCGAGCCCCGCTGGTACCGTATCCAGACCACGTTCGGGGAAAGCCCGAAATGGAATGCCGAGATCACCCGGGAAATCGTGCTGGGTTTCCAGGGGCCGGCTCTCGGCCCGGAGTCGGTCGCGCAATCCATCAAGCATTTCCCGGGGGATGGGGCCGTAGACAAGGGCCTGGATCCTCACAACAACTGGGGGCAGTGGGCCGCGTATCCCACGCCCGGCAGCTTCTTCAAGTACCAGTTGCCTCCTTTCCAGGCTGCCGTGGACGCCGGCACCAGCTCGATTATGTGCTACTACAACAACCCCTCCAACCTCCGGAGTGCGGAACAGCTTCCCAAGGAATGGTGGCAGTCGGGCAAGCAGCAGTTCGAAGAAGTCGCCGGAGCTTACAATATGACACTGCTCACCAGGCTGCTTCGCGGACGGATGGGCTTCAAAGGATACGTCAATACCGACAGCGGAGTTCTCACCAACAATGCTTTCGGGGTGGAAAAACTCACCACACCGCAGCGATTTGCGAAAGCGGTGAAAGCCGGAGTGGCCCTCTTTTCCGACAGCAACAATCCGCAGGGGCTCCTGGACGCGGTGCACCAGCACCTGCTGGAGGAATCGGACCTCACCCCGGCGGTAGCGCCTCTGCTCAAGGAGATCTTCCTCTTGGGGCTGTTCGAGAACCCCTACACGGATCCCGAAGCGGCTCAGAAGATCGCCAGTTCGCCGGCTTCCGCGGCGCGCGCCGACGAAGCCCACCGCAAGTCCATCGTCCTCCTGCGCAACGATAGGAAACTGCTGCCGATCACGGGCGCCAGGAAGCTCTACGTGGAGGTCATGGCCGGTCAGCCCGCGGGCTTCGGTGGCCGTGGTGGAGCGGGGGGCCGCGGCCAGTTCGATGGCATGCGGGGCGCCCCTGGTCCCGGTGCGGCAGGGGACCAACAGGCGGCGAATTCGCAGGGCGCCGGTAGAAGGGGCGGCCGCGGCGAGCTCGCCGGGCGGGGAGGCGCCGCCGCGGTCAACGGCACCGCCGGACTTAAGGCCCTGCTCGCCAAGGATCCGTCGGTGCAGATCGTGGACTCGATCGACCAGGCCGACGTGGCCCTGCTATGGTTGCGCCCCACCGTGTACCAGCGGCCCGAGCACGACTATGCCGACATCGCGCTGAGCCCGCTCACCGGTGTTGACGTCGCCAAGGTGAAACAGATCGAGGCGGCAAAGCCCACCGTACTGGTGATTAATTTCATCAATCCCTGGATCATCAACGAGGTGGAACCCGGCGCCGCCGCGGTCCTGGCCACGTTCGACGTCAAGGCCGAGGCGCTGCTCGACGTGCTGAGGGGCCGGTTCAAGCCGGCCGGAAAACTCCCTCTCACCATACCGGCGGATCAAGCGGCCGTGGACAAAAATGCTCCCGACGTTCCAGGGTACGCGGAGACCTTCGACTACGCCTACAAGAACCGCGTCAGCGACAAATATGTTTTCGGTTTTGGCCTGACCTACGGCAAATAGTCGGCCGGCCCCAAAGTGTCGCTAACGCCCAATTTGACACCCACCCGATATAGGTGTAATGTGGGCGGCAGCTAAGAGGGTGTGCCCGCCACGGGGTAATTCCAGGCATCTATTCCAAGACGTGGCTCAAATCGGAGTCGTGAACTACCACGCGGATCCGATGGTTCTGAGACGGCACCACGGATGGGGACCGCGCAATGGAACAGCAACGCTGGCGCCAGATTGAGGAGATCTTTCATTCCGCGAAACAGCGGGATCCTGGCCGGCGCCACGCCTTTCTGACCGAAGTTTGCCGCGGTGACGAAGAGCTGCGGCGTGAAATCGAGTCCTTGCTCGCCCAGGACACTTCCCGCGATTGCGTCTTGGATCGGCCCGCCGCCGAGTTAATCGGCGATTCTACCGCCAGTCTTTTCGCCGCTGCCCATTCCCAGCCCGATCCCCTCGACCCGTTTGTCCCGGGCACCGTGCTGGGCGGCAGGTTCCGTATCCTCCGCGCCGCCGGTACGGGCGGCATGGGCTTTGTATACGAAGCCTTGGACGAAAAATTGAACCAGCGTGTGGCCCTGAAATGCGCCAAACCGGGTTATGGCGACCGTCTGCCACCCGAAGTGCGCGCTGCCCGCGAGGTCAGTCATTTCAATGTCTGTAAGGTGCACGATCTGCACGTTACCTCTACCCCACTGGGAGAAATGGAATTCCTGTCGATGGAGTTCATCGACGGGCTGACGCTCTCCCAACAAATCGATCGCGATGGGCCGGTGCCCAAACATGAGGCGCGGGAGATCGCGCGGCAAATCTGCGCCGGACTCGCCCAAGCGCACCGCCAGGGCGTCATTCATGGCGACCTCAAGCCCGGCAACATCCTCATCGTGCGCGCGCCCCGCAGCCCCGTCAGGGTGGTGATCACGGATTTCGGAATCGCTACCATGAAGCTCATCGGTGGCGACCCTATGACGGGCGGCCGTGGCGGCACGCCGGACTACATGGCCCCTGAGTTATTCCTGGGCGAACCATCCACCGTCGCCTCCGACCTTTACGCCCTGGGCATTCTCTTTCACGCCATGTTGACCGGCCATCCCCCCAAACGAATCGCCACACCCGCCGGCCGCCCCATACCCCCGCCAAAGCCCGATTCGCAGGCGGATACCATTACCGCCAAAAGGTGGGGCAGGCGCTTCCGCCTGCCAATGCTCCAGTCGCCAAAGCCCGCCGGACCCGTCATCGTTGCCGCCGATTGGCACCGTGCCATCGAAGATCTTCCGCCGCCTTGGAGCGGGCTGGTCGCTCGCTCGATCGCGCCTCGCCCCGAAGACCGCTATAGCTCGGCCGAAGCTGTGAGCCACGCGCTCCAGCCGCGCCGCCTTCTCCTCAAGGGGAGCGCCCTCGCCGCCGCCGTGGCGGCCCTTGCGTTTGCATACTGGCAGTGGGGCACCCAGCCCGCGGGTCCGCCCGTGCGGCTGGCCGTTCTGCCCTTCTCCGTGCAGGGCGATCCGGTTCCCAGCGCCGGCGGGATTGGCCTCGACGTTGCCGACCGGCTATCCGGCGCCCGCCGGAATTTCACCGTCATCTCTCCTCGCGAGGCGCGCCGTAACGGCGTGCAAACGCCGCTCGCCGCCAAGAGTACGCTCGGCGCCACCCACGTGCTCGAAACGCGATTGCGCCGTTCCGGCGCTACCATCTCGGCGGCTACCACCCTCACCGATCTGAGCAGCGGCCGCACCCTTGGTCAGCCCCTCGATGGCACCTACGCTGCCGGCGATTCCGCGGCCCTCGCCAAAGCCATTCTGGCCACCGTCACCGGCGCCTTCCAATTGCGCTCGCGCGTGCCCACGGAGTCCATAGCCAAGGCAGCCTATCCCCACTACGTTCAAGGCATGGAACTGCTCCGCCAGGACGACTATAACTCCGATAAAGCCATCCCCTATTTTGAGAAGGCCATCGAACTCGACCCGCGATCCGCCCTGCCCTATGCGGGACTCGCCGATGCCCAAATTCAAAAATTCGACAAGCGCGAAGGCCCCAAGTGGCTCGAAATGGCGGCAGCGAACGTCGCCAGGGCCGAGGCCATCAACCGCGACTCCGTACCCGTCTTGCTGGTCTCCGGCGCGCTCCAGGAAAGTCATGGTTCCTACGAGCCGGCGCTCCGCGCCTTCACCCGCGCCACGGAACTCGATCCGAACAATCCGGAAGCCTGGAGGAGGCTTGCCGGGGCCTACGATAAAGCCAACCGGACCGATCAGGCCATTGCCACCTATCGCCGCGCCATGAAAGCTCAGCCCAACTATTACGGGAATTACCTCAGCCTTGGCAATCTCTATTGGTACCGGACCGAGTTTCGCGAAGCGGAAGATCTCTATCGCCGTGTCACGGCCATCGCGCCGGACCTGTCCACCGGCCATATGGACCTGGGCGTTGCGCTCATGGCACAAGGCCGGTTTCCGGAGGCCGAGGCGTCCCTCCTGCGCGCCTTGCGCCTGCACCGATCGTCCCTGGTGTTAATGAATCTTGGCGGCTTGTACTACGATGAGGAACGGTACACGGAAGCGGGCCGCTTCTTCGAGGAAAGCGTCGCTTCCGAAACTCCATCGGCCATCCGGTATAGAGACTTGGGAGATGTGTACCGGCACCTGGGAAGAAGCCGGGATGCAACCAAGGCCTACCTTTTGGCCAGGGACATGGCCCGTGACGAAGTGACCCGCAACCCGCAGCAAGCGGACTCCCGCATACTGCTCGCCCTGGTATCCGCCCTCCTCGGAGATTCGGGTGCGGCCCGGTTTGAGGCCTCGCAGGCCCTCACCATGGAGCCTGAGAACGCCATTGTGATGCGCGAGGCCGTTCTCATGTATGAGTCGCTTCATCAACGCGAACAATCTCTCCGCGTGCTCCGCCGTGCGCCCCCGGGGGTTCTTAGTGAATTGAGCCGCCAGCCGGACGTGAAGGATCTACAGCAGGACTCTCGATTTCAAGAACTGATTCGGACACAAGCGACTCGATAAGGACTACGAAAGGACAAAATGGCACACCACACACTTACGTTAAATTGGGGCAGCGAAGGCTTTCGGCCGGACACCGATGTATTGCCGGTCGCTACCGGAGACACCATCTCATTCCAACTGGGCATCGCCCCTCCGGGGAGCACCTTCTTAATCGCCATGAACCCGCGGTATTTCTTGCCTGCGGAAGTTAAGGATAGCAATACCACGGTCACAGTCGTCAAAGCGGCCAGAACGCAGTATAGCTGCCATCTGTTCGACCAATCCGGCAATCCCCTGAGCAGCCAGGATGAGGCCGGAGCCGGGACCCGTCCCGGCCGGTCCGACGATGGCTCCCCTGACGGCTCCTGACCTGGTGTGCCTTTACTCAGGTCTCCACGCTTCCGCTTGCACTACGGTCCTCTCCGTTGAGTTCCCGCAGCAACCAGGACTTGCTCAGACGCCAGTCGCGCAGCACGGTGCCGGCCGAAACGTTCAGCACGTGCGCGCTTTCCTCCACGCTCAGTCCGCCAAAGAAGCGTAGCTCCACCACCTGCGCCTTCCGCGCGTCGATCTTCGCCAGCGCGCTCAGAGCATCGTCCAGCGCCACGATGTCCGCCCCGCGCGGCGTGGCGATCATGGCCGCTTCTTCCAGCAGTACCGGCCGCTGTTCGCCCCCGCGCTTCGCGTAACCCCGGGTGCGCGCGGCGTCCACCAGAATCCGTCGCATCAGGTTGGCTGCAATCGCCAGGAAGTGCGCGCGATTCTCCCAGCGCACGCCGCTCGCATCCACCAGCCTCAGATAGACTTCATTCACCAGCGCCGAAGTCTGTAGCGTCTGGCCGCGATTCGCCAGCCCACGCTCTCGCCGCATCTGCCGCTGGGCCAGCCGGTGCAATTCCTCATAAATCACCGGCACCAGCTTGTCCAGCGCCGTCTGGTCGCCGCTTCGCCACGCCATCAGCCAGCCCGTTACATCGCTTGTCGAGGGGGGCATGAGTCTCACATCCCTTCAGACGCACCCGATTTTAATGCTGCCAGGGATCATACCATCCCGCCACCCTCCGCTGGCGCGGAAAATAATCGCCGGCCGCCTTAACGTTCCCGCCCGCCATTCCCGCATTAACATACGACGCCAAGAAAGGACGTCATCAAATGAAACAACATATCGTTCGCATCCTGCACGCCGCCTGCCTCTGCCTCGCGGTGTCCCTTCCGTCCGCCTTCGCCCAGGCCAGCCAGGCGATTACCGTGGACGTCCCCTTCGCCTTCCAGGTGAACAACAAACAGTTCCCCGCCGGGAAATACCACCTGACGGCCGGCGCCGGTCAGCCCGCCTTGCTGATTCGCGGCGTCGATACCAAGCAGTCGATGTTCGGCCTCACCTCGCCGATTGACAGCAAGCAAATCCGCGAATATCCGACCCTCGTCTTCAGCCGCTATGGCGACCGCTACTTTCTGTCCCAAATCTGGGCGGCCGGCAGTACCACCGGCCGGGGCCTGACGGCGGGCGCCGCCGAGCGGGAAGTCGCGCAGCGCTGGGCGAAGTCCGCCTCCACGTCCGGCACGGAAGTCCTCGCGGTCCTGGCACTGCCCGACGTCGGAAAGTAGTCATGAAACAAACGGGTTCGGGCGGTGCGTAAGCCAAGTCGCGCCGCCCGAGTCACCGCAACATAAAATATTTCTGATCCCCGTAACCCATTCCGCCCAAGCCACTTACCCATCAACCCTCTTCTGCGGCACCCCAAAACCCGCACCCCCATGCCGTATCATGAAACCAGGGGAGAACCAGCGCCCGCCTGTCCCGGATGGAAGGCAAAACCGGCCAGATCTGGCCCGCTTTTGCGCACAAAATCGAAGTTAAGTGTTTTATTTTCAACAAAACAGGTCGCACAAAACCGGCCAGATCTGGCCCGTTTCCGCGCCCCCCCGGACCTAAACCGCGTACTCCCCCGGAAACTTCGCCTGCAACGCCTCGCTCAGCCACGTCGCCGAGTCCCCCATATTCGCCCCCGCCGCTTGCAGTGCCGCGCTCGTCCGATTCCCCATCACCCCGTCGATCCTCCCCGGATCGAACCCCAGCCGGATCAGCCCCGATTGCAGAAACGCCACGTCCTGCGCCGGCAGCACGTCCACCTTTACCCCGATCGCCAGAATCGCGCTCTGCGCCATCTGCGTGTAGGGCGCCAGCATCGTCCCCGCCTTCCCCGCCTTCACGTACTCATACACCGCCCCGTGACTCCCCCAACAGTCGAAGTGCCACGACTCCGACCGGTTCGGGTCCGGCGTGTCGATAATCGGGTGGAACCCGTGCGCCTTGGCGATCTCCCAAAACTGCGCCAGCGGCACCCCGATCGAACTCAGGTCCACATCCATGGCCCGCCCCGCCTCGTGCAGACTCCCGCCCGGCGGCGGACTGAACGCCTTCTTCCGCCCTTGCACGAAATCGGCGTGCGATTGCGCCTGCATATCGTGCGAGCGGAACAGATCGCTCAATCGGATTCCGTATCCCATCCCCGCCAGATCGCGCGCCACCGCCTCGATCGCCGCCTTCGTATCCGGCGTGCACTGCGCCAGCCGCTGCGGCAGCGGACCGTGGTAGATGGAAGCGATGTTGATGGGGATTAGTGGCGTAAAAGTGATCGGCATGGCCGCAGTATGCGGCAACTTCCGCGTCCGGTCAAGCCCGGTCACACCCGCTGCCGTTTGACTTCCGCCCCGCCTTTTCCATACCATCGTCGTAACCTATGAAACCGGCAACAAAAGCTACGATTTTGCTCGTCCTCGCGGCTCTCTTCCTCTCCGGCGCGGAGCCCTACCGCAAGCCCCCCAAAGCGGTTCTGGACGTCCTCAACTCACCCCTCACGCCCACCTTGGTCATCAGCCCTACCCGCCATTTCGCCATGCAGGCCCAACCCGTCCGCTACCCCCCCATCGCCGAACTCGCCCAGCCCATGTTGCGCATTGCCGGCATGCGCATCAATCCCAAAACCAATGGGCTGCACAACACTACCTTCAACAGCTCCCTCAGCCTGCGCAAAATTCCCGAAGGCACCGAGATCAAGGTCGACCTCCCGCCCAATGCCAAGCTCACCCTCGGACGCTGGAGCCCCGACGCCACCCATTTCGCCTTCACCAATACCACCGAGCGCGGCATCGAGCTCTGGCTCGGCGACACCACCGGCAAGACCCGCAAGATCGAAGGCGTGCGCATCAACGCCGTCATGGGCGGCGCCGTTGCCGCCGGCGGCGGACGCGGCGGCGCCGGCGCCGGTCCCTCCGACGTGCAGTGGATGCCCGACGGCAAATCCCTCCTCGTCCAAATGGTCAAGCCCAACCGCGGCCCCGCCCCCGCCGAACCCCTCGTGCCCACCGGACCCGCCGTCCAGGAAAGCCTCGGCGGCGCTTCTCCCGTGGTCACCCACGAGGACATGCTCCAGAACCCCCACGACGAAGATCTCTTCGAGTATTACGCCACCTCCCAGCTCGCTCTCGTCGATGTCGCCACCGGCAAGGCCACCCCCATCGGCAAACCCGGCATCATCGAATCCGCGCGCATCTCGCCCGATGGCAAAAACATCCTCGTCACCACCATCCACCGCCCCTTCTCCTACCTCCACGACGCGCGCGCCTTCCCCAAGGAAATCGAAATCTGGGACCGCACCGGCAAGGTGCTCCACAAAGTCGCCAGCCTCCCGCTCGAAGACCGCGTCCCCATCAACGGCGTGATGACTGGCCCGCGCAGCATCCAGTGGCGTCCCACCGACCCCGCCACCCTCCTCTGGGTGGAAGCGCTCGATAAAGGCGACCTAAAGAACAAAGTCCCCAACCGCGACCGCCTGCTCGCTCTCAAAGCGCCCTTCACCGGCGAACCGGCCGAGATCGCCAAGACCGAGCAGCGCTTCAGCGGCCTCCAGTTCTTCGAGAAAGGCGGGCGCGCCTTCATCGAAGATTCCGAACGCCAGACTCGCCGCGTCCGTACCTTCCGGATCGAAATCGACGATCCCGGCCAGACGCCCAAACTCGTTTGGAGCCGCAACGCCCAGGACCGCTACAAGGATCCCGGCTCGCCCATGCTCAAAACCCTCCCCTCCGGCGGCCGCGTCATCCTCCAGGACGGCGACAACATCTTCCTCACCGGCCTCGGCGCCGGCCCCAAAGGCGACCACCCCTTCCTCGACCGCTACAACATCGTCACCGGCAACACCGAGCGCCTCTTCCAGTGCGATGACGACCACTACGAAGTGGTCGAGGCCCTGCTCGACGACCACGGCACGACGTTCCTCACCCGCCGCGAAAGCCCCTCCGAGCCGCCCAACTACTACGTGCGCACCGTGGATGCCAGGAATGCCGGCAAAATGACCGCCATGACAAACTTCCCCGATCCGCAGCCCATCTTCCGCAAGGTCAAGAAGCAGTTGGTCACCTACCAGCGCGCCGACGGCGTGCCGCTTTCCTTCGATCTCTATCTGCCGCCCGATTACACGCCCGGCACGCGCCTTCCCACCCTCATCTGGGCTTACCCGCGCGAGTATAACGATGCCGATACCGCGGGCCAGGTCTCCGGTTCCTCCAAGCGCTTCACCGAGGTCACCGGCTACTCGCAGCTCTTCCACGTGCTCGATGGTTTCGCCGTGCTGGATAACGCCGCCATGCCCGTGGTCGGCGACCCCGACACCGTCAACGACACCTACATCAAGCAGATCGTGGACGACGCCAAAGCCGCCATCGATAAGGCCGCCGCCATGGGTGTGACCGACCCCGCCCGCGTCGGCGTGGGCGGCCACAGCTACGGCGCCTTTATGACCGCCAACCTGCTGGCCCACTGCGATCTCTTCAAGGCCGGCATCGCCGAGAGCGGCGCGCACAATCGCACCCTCACCCCGTTCGGCTTCCAGAGCGAGCGCCGCACCATCTGGCAGGCCCCCGATGTCTACCTCAAAATGTCGCCCTTCATGTACGCCGACAAGATCAAGACGCCGATGCTCCTGATCCACGGCGAAGCTGACGATAACGACGGCACCTTCCCCATACAGAGCGACCGCATGTACCAGGCCATCCGCGGCAACGGCGGCATCGCCCGCCTCGTCTTCCTCCCCTTCGAAGCCCACGGCTACCGCGGCAAGGAGACCATCGAACACGTCCTCTGGGAAAAAATGACCTGGCTAGATAAGTACGTCAAGAACGCGGGCGCCTCACCCAGCAACTAACTTGGTAGGACAGACCATCGCCTTGCGTGGTCTGTCATGCCGCGGCTCTGAGTGTTATCGTGGGGCCATGGTCTCGGCTCCCGGGCGCGTCAACCTGATCGGCGAACATATCGACTACCACGGCCTGCCCGTGCTTCCCATGGCGCTCAAGCGCTCCATTCGCGTGCATTTTCAGGCGCGCGCGGACAACCGGATTTGTGCCACCAGCGGGGCCTACGGACACCGCGAATTTGCGTGGACGCCGGATCTCACGCCCGTGGCGCGCGGCGATTGGGAGAATTACCTGCGCGCCGCCGCGCAGGCGATCGGCGGCAAGTGGGGAGTCATGAATGGCATCGACGCCACCATCTCTAGCGACCTGCCGGCGGCGGCGGGACTCTCCTCGTCATCGGCGCTATTGGTCGCCGTGACGCTGGCGCTATTGCGCGCCAACCGGCGCGCGGCGTCCTTCGAAGAGCTGATGGAGATTCTGCCCGATGGCGAACAGTTTGTGGGCACGCGGGGCGGCGGTATGGACCACGCCGCATCGCTCGCTTCGCGTGAGGGTTGCGCATCGCTGATCGAGTTCGCGCCGCTCGCGGTCCACCACATTCCGATTCCCGCGGACTGGGCCTTTCTGGTGGCCGACAGCCTGCAAGTCGCCGAGAAATCGGGCGCCGTGCGGGAGCGCTACAACGCGGTCCGCACGGCGGGCACGGTGGCCCTGCGCGCGACGGGCTTCGCGTCGTATGCCGAGGCGATCCAGGGCAGCACCGAGGAGGAGCTTTGCGACCTAGCGGCGGCGAAACAGCTTCCGCCGGCGTTCCTGCACGTGGTCACCGAGGCCTTCCGCGTGCGCCACGCCGTCGAGGCGATGCATGACGACGACTCCGCCCGCTTCGGCCGGCTGCTGCTCGATTCCCACGCCAGCCTGCGCGACCGCCTGCAAATCAGTTGTCCGGCGCTGGACCGTCTGGTGGAGGCCGCGATGGATTCCGGCGCAATGGGTGCGCGCCTGACCGGCGGCGGTTTCGGCGGTTGCGCCGTCGTCTTTTGCCGCCGCGGGGACCTCTCCAAGGTCCGTGACGGACTGGTGGATCGCTTCTATTCCGGAAGCGCCGATCACATTCTCCATGCGGAACCGGGTCCCGGCGCTGTAAACTCATAGTTCCTATGCAGCTTCACACTCTCGACTGGATCATCGCGTTCCTGTCGGTTTCCATCTGTTTTGTGCCCGCGCTGTTCTTCGGAAAGCGCTCCGGAAAAAGTACGGCGGAGTTCTTCGCCTCGGGCCGCTCCGTCCCCTGGTGGCTGGCCGGCATTTCCATGGTGGCCACCACCTTCTCCAGCGATACCCCAAACCTGGTTGCCAACTTCGTCCGCACGCAGGGAGTGGCCGGCAACTGGCAGTGGTGGGCCTTCACCCTCACCGGAGTATCCACGGTGTTTTTCTTCGCCCGCCTGTGGCGGCGTTCCGGCGTGCTCACCGATCTGGAATTCTACGAGCTGCGCTATTCCGGCAAGGCGGCCGGCGCGGTGCGCGGTTTCCGCGCGGTGTACCTGGGACTGTTCTTCAACTGCATCATCATGGCGACGGTCAACCTGGCCGCCTGCAAGATCGCGGCGATTCTGTTCGGCCTGGAGCGCTGGCAGACGCTGCTGGCGGTGGGATTGCTCAACGTGATCTTCGCCACTTACTCGGGATTGTGGGGAGTGCTGGTCATCGACATGATCCAGTTCTTCATCAAGATGTCGGCGGTGATCGCGGCGGCCTATTTCGCGGTCACGCTGCCGCAGGTCGGCGGGATGAGCGGCCTGGTGGCCAAGCTCTCGGCGATAAGAGGCCCGGGCGGCCTGAACTATCTCAGCATGGTGCCCGATTTCACCAATAACTGGGACCTGGCGGTGGCCGTCTTCATCATTCCCCTCACGGTGCAATGGTGGGCCACCTGGTATCCGGGCGCGGAACCCGGCGGCGGCAGCTACATCGCGCAACGCATGCTGGCCTCGAAATCCGAAAAGGACTCGCTGGGCGGCACGCTGTTCTTTAACGTCGCCCACTACGTCCTGCGGCCGTGGCCGTGGATTCTGGTGGGGCTGGCCTCGCTGATTATTTACCCCGAGCTGAGCGATATCCAGAAGGCCTTCCCGAACCTGGACCCGACGCTGGTGGGCCACGATATCGCTTACCCGGCGATGTTGCGCTTCCTTCCGGCCGGCTGGGTAGGACTGATGCTGGGCGGTCTGATCGCCGCCAACTCATCGACCATTCTCACCCACCTCAACTGGGGCGCATCCTACCTGGTGCACGATTTCTACCGCCGCTTCGTGTACACCGAGGCCACCGAGAAGCACTACGTCAGGGCCGGGCGATGCGCCACCGTGCTGCTGTTCGTCGGATCGTCGAGCATGGTCTTTCTGCTCTCCACCGCCAAGGACAGTTTCAATCTGCTGCTGCAGGTGGGCGCGGGAACCGGCCTGCTGTATCTGCTGCGCTGGTTCTGGTGGCGCATCACGGCGTGGTGCGAGATCGTGGCCATGATCAGTTCCTTCGGCACCGCCATCGTCTTCCTGATTCTCAAGAAGAATGGCGTGGAATTCGGCTTTTCCGTACAGTTATTGATGGGCATCGCCGTCACCACCGTCTCCTGGATCGCGGCGGCCTTCCTCGGCCCGCAGACCGACACGGCGGTGCTGCTCAAGTTCTACGAAAAGGCCCGTCCTTTCGGCCCCGGCTGGCGGCACATTCAGGCTATGGCCAGCGTCGCCGAAGTGGAAAGCGACAATATCCCGCTGGCGCTGACGGGCTGGACGATGGGCGTTACCATGATCTGGTCGGCGCTGTTTACAGTGGGCAATGTTCTGTACGGGCGAACGACTTATGCGCTGATTCTGGGCGGCATCTTCGCAGTCAGCGGGATTATCGTGATTCAGGTGGTCAGGAAATTGTGGAAGTAGAAGAAGAATGCCGGCAGGAATGCCGGCAGGAATGCCGGCATGGCAGCCTGAAAGGCTACGCTACAGGTTAGGAGCGAGGCAATGGAAAGTTCTTCACGGCGTGACTTATTGAAACTGGCGGGGCTGGCGTCGCTCGGCGCCACTCTGGCGCGGCCGCAGGCCGGCGGCGGCAAGAGCATGGCCGATGTGCCGTTCAAGCCCAAGGAGATTGTCCGGATCGGCGTCATCGGTACCGGTGGGCGCGGCAATTCGCTGGTGGATAACTTCAGCGTGGTTCCCGGCGTGCAGATCGCGGCGCTCTGCGACACCATCAAGGACAAGGTGCTGCGGACGCAGGCGAAGCTGGACCGGGCAGGCAAAGCCTCGCAGCCGATCGCCCTGTTTCACTCCGACGACCACGCCTTCGAAGGCTTGCTGAAGCGCGAGGATATCGACCTGGTGGTGGTCGCCACGCCCTGGATCTGGCACGTTCCCATGGCGGTGGCCGCCATGAAGCAGGGGCACCACGTGGCCATCGAAGTGCCGGCGGCGCGCACCATGGAAGAGTGCTGGGACATGGTGAATACCAGCGAGGCCACCCAGCGGCATTGCATCCAACTGGAAAACTGCTGCTACGGCTACAACGAAATGATGGTGCTGAATATGGTGCGCGCCGGCTTGTTCGGCGAGTTGACGCACGGCGGCGCCGCTTACAACCACGACCTGCGCAGCGAGCTGTTCTCCAACGGCGGCGAAGGGCTCTGGCGGCGCGCCGAGCAAATGAACCGCGACGGCAACATCTATCCGACCCACGGACTGGGTCCGGTGGCGCACTACATGGACGTCAACCGCGGCGACCGCTTCGACACGCTGGTTTCGATGAGCTCCATCTCGGCCAGCCTGCAAAGTTACCGCAAGGAGAAGCTTGCCGCCGACGATCCACGGCAGAAGGAAGTCTACAAGGAGGGCGATTTCAACGCCAGCCTGATCCGCACCGTGAAGGGCCGGGTGATCGAACTGGAGCACAATGTGAGCAGCCCGCAACCCTACGACCGGATCAACCTGATCGCGGGGACCAAGGGCATTTTCCGCGACTATCCGCCGCGCGTGTATTTCGACGGGGCGCGGCGCGAGGCCTTCGAATCGCTCGACGGGTACAAGGAGAAATACGCGCCCGCGCTGTGGAAGAAGATCGGCGAGATGGCGCAGGAACTGGGCGGCCATGGCGGCATGGATTACGTGATGGCGTACCGGCTGGCGGAGTGCATAAAGCTGGGACTGCCGCCGGATATCGATGTCTACGACGCGGCGGCGTGGAGCGCTCCCATCCCGCTGAGCGAAGCGAGCGTGGCCAACGGCAGCGCGCCGCAGAAGTTCCCCGACTTCACGCGCGGCAAGTGGCAGACGCGCAAGCCGGTGTAGGACAGAAGTGCCTTCAACCGAGAGGCGCAGAGATCGCGGAGGGAAGCGCAGAGAAAACCTATTCAGCCGGTAGAGTAGGACAGTGAGCGACGGTCCTCGCGACCCACTGTCCCCTCGTCGAACCGGACGTGCAGATTTCCCGCATCCGGCTCTCCTGAAAACCCTCGTCAGCGGCTTTCGCA
>JBEKDV010000097.1:0-28858 GCA_050014175.1 Candidatus Solibacter sp.
GAAAAGCGTGCGGTTGGCATATCTGCGTAGATTAAGTAACAGGTTCGGGGCGGAAACCCGCGCCCCGAACCCGTCCGGGGCCTGCCAAGATCTCCGGACAGTTTATTTTGCAAGTTCCTAGATGCTCAACTTCTTCCCCCTGCCGAATTTCGCGGGGACGGGCTCGCAGGCCAACATCGTCAACTATTTCGAAGCGGCCAGCGCCACCCATCCGCGGCGCAACGACGTGCTGAGGGTGGACGTGAACCCCACGGCCAAGCTCAGCGGCTACTTCCGCTACATCAACGATCACGACGACCAGATTGCGCTGTACCAGGGCGTGCAGTTTTCCAGCGACGTAGGTGGAACGCTGGGGCAAGCCGGCATCGCGCCCATCGACCACCCCAATCCCGGCCACGGCTATTCGGGAACGGTGACCTATTCGTTTTCGCCGACGTTGATCAACGAATTCACGGTGGGGGAGAGCTGGAATACGTGGTCATACTATACGACGGACGGCGGTAAGAGCCAGGACCGATCGCTGGTGCCCAATGTTCCGGCCCTGTTTCCGGTGCCCACCACCAATCCAACCGGCGCTTCGCCGACCAACGGATACTTCAACCTGCTGCCGCAATTCTCCTTCGGCACGCCGCCCAGCAACTCGATGAGTTACACGCGCAGCGGGACTACCGCCGGCAACTATGAAAACTTCAATCCCATCTGGACCTACACCGATAACTTAAGCAAGGTGGTGGGCAAACACAGCTTTAAGTTCGGCGGGTACCTGGAGAACAATCACAAGATCCAGCCGTCGACTCCGGCTTATGGGGGTAACTTCAACTTCAGCCCGGATGCGCTTAACGGCGTGACAAATACCGGCGACGGATATGCGAACGCGCTGCTGGGATACGTGGACAGTTACAGCCAGGCCACGGGGCGGGCGGTGTTCAATACCAAGTACTGGAACTTCGAGTTCTATCTACAGGACAACTGGCGGGTGACCTCCAGGCTGACGCTGGATATCGGCGTCCGCTTCTACCACCAGACGCCGCAGGAAGACATCAATAAGACGTTCTCCAATTTTGTGCCGAGCCTCTACACGAAGGCCTCGGCGCCGCGCATCTACATTCCTGGCACGAGCGCGGGGAAACGCGTGGCCATCGATCCGGGCACCGGCACGGTGGCTCCGGTGGCCTACATCGGGCTTTATGTGCCCAACTCGGGCAATCCGGCGGACGGCTTCCAGGTTTTGGGTTCCAACGGCGTGAGCCTGGCGCCGTTCAACCAGAAGGCTATCGTGCCGGCGCCCCGCTTCGGTTTTGCCTATGACATCACCGGCGATGGCAAGACGGCGCTGCGCGGCGGATTCGGAATCTTCTACAACCGCCTGGACGGCAACCAGGTGTATAACCTGTCGGGGCAGCCGCCCCTGGTCTACGCGCCGCAGGTAAACTACACGACGTTTTCGCAGATTTCCACCAGCGGCAACAACCTGGTGTTCGGCCCCGCCACCTTGTACATGTGGCCGGCGAGCACTATTCCGTTCGACCGCGCGCAGAACGCCAGCATCAACGTGCAGCGCTCGATCACCCGAAACACGGTTGTGGATGTCGGCTATACGGGCAACTGGGGATACAACCAGCAACTGTCTTACGACATCAATCCGATTCCCCTTGGCACGCGTGCTCCTTTCAACAGCGCCAATGCGGATGCCACCAACGGCAACAAGTCGCTGCCCGACGTGCTGCTGCGAACGGTGTATCCGGGGTTCAACACCATTAACGGATACAACCATCTGGGGCACACCAACTATCACGCCCTGACCGCGTCGCTGGCGGAGCGGCTCTCCAGCGGCCTGATGTTCGGCGCGGCCTATACGTTCTCCAAGGCATTGGGAACGACGACCTTCACCCCCGACGTGCCCAACAACGAATCGTGGAACTACGGGCGTCTGAGCTTCGACCGGCGGCAGAACCTGCAGGTCAACTTCTCCTACCAGATTCCGGGCTTGGGACAGGCGCTGCATTCCAAGATTCTGGGAGCAGTGACGGACCACTGGACTCTGTCGGGGATCTTCACCATGCAGAGCGGCGCGCCCTTCAATCCGGGCGGACCCAACGTGAACGGGACGGCGCCGGACTACACGGGAACTCCGGACGTGACGGCGCGCGTCAACGTGGTGGGGAACCCGATGGCGAACGTGCCGGCCGGCATGTACTACAATCCGTCGGCCTTTGCGCCTCCGGCCCTGGGGAGCACGATCACCACGCCGGTGCTCGGCAACCTGGGCGGCGGCTCGGGAGTTCTCAGCCTGCCGATGATCACCAACATCGATGCGACCATGTCGAAGTTCATTCCATTCAAGAGTGAACGGAGAGGGTTGCGACTGCAGTGTCAGGCCTACAACGTGATCAACCATCCCGAGTACAACGGCGTGGGAACGGGCCTGACGTGGGATGCCAGCGGCAACCAGACGAGTCTCTCGGCTGGAGTGTTTAACAGCACGCTGCCGGCGCGCGTGATGGCGTTCTCGGCGCGCGTGGAGTTTTAGGTATTGAGGTAACCGCTCAACCGCTCCCTAACGTGGCGAAGCCGGAATCAAACAGGGAGGGCGTCGATGGAAGAATGCCCGCTGGAAAGCGGGCATGGCAGCCTGAAAGGCTACGCTACAATTCCGGCAAGAACGGTCGCTGCTCCGATTGGGGCCGCGACCGCTATCACGCAAACTCCACGCCGTTGGTCGCCGCGACCTTTTGAATGTATTGCCTGCCTTCGTCGTATTCCTCGGGCGTCTTGAGGTGTTCGAGCATGAGGGGCGCGTCCACCGGCAGGTTGGCGAGCGCCCGCAGGTAGGCCGCGTAATCGACGCTGCCGCGGCCTGGAATCACCTCGACGAAGTGCACGTTCAACTCCACCTTCCACTCCAGATCCTTGGCGTGGCAGGAGGTAATCCACGGGCCCAGCGTGCGAAAACACTCGCCGATGAATTCCGTATTGTGGTAGAAGCGCGTCGGGCTGTTGATGCCATTGCACACGTCCAAATGGACGCCGAAGGCCGGCCGGTCCACCGCCTTGATGAGCTTCAAATAGCTGTCCGGACCGTCGGGCACGCTCCAGCCCATCATTTCGATGGTGAATTTGGTGCGTTTGGGTTTCACCGCGTCGATGACGTTGCGGCAGTTCTCCACGGTGGCGTCGAAGAATTCCTGGCTGAGATTATTGGCGTGCGGTCCGTACCAGGACCTGGCGTTGTAGGAGCCCGCGATATCCACGCAGCAGCGGGCGCTCACGGCCTCGGCGAGCGCCATGCGCTGCGCCACATACTGGCGGTTCTCGCGGCGCTTGCCGGCATCGGGGTCCATCATATTTTTCCAGGCGCCCACTTCGGCGAGCACGACGTTCTCGGCGGCGAAGGCTGCCACGATTTCGCGGTTGCGCGCGGTGTCCTCCGCCTTGGACTCGGGGCAGTAGGCCGCGCTGTAGCCGAGGCGGCGATGCTCGCGCGCCAGCTCACGCGGGTCGTCGCTCTTCTTGAAGATGGGGCCACCCAGGCGGACGGCACGTCCGGCGCCTCGGGCCGCGCGCCCCGCCGCCAGCACACCGGCCGCGGCCAGGAAAGTTCTTCGCGTGGAGATCATGCAACGATTCTATCCCTCTCCGCCGGCGGCGGGGCAGGCTCAGCCTGCCGAACCCGGACTCAGGAGAGAGGGTTGCGCCACTTCAGGCCAGGGAATCGCGCAAAATCGGTATCGGAGGAGCAGAGTTCCGCGCCGTGCTCGATGGCCAGGGCAGCCAGGTGCGCGTCGGATGTGAGATTTCCGCCGGTGCCCAGAGGCCGGAGCAATTCGCGGACAAGCTGCAAGTGGCGGGGACCGGAATGTACGACGGTGGCGTTGGGCTGCTCCAGCCAGGACGCCAGCAGGACAAAAGCGGTATCGACGGGCAGCGGGTGCCGGAACAGGCCTGGCCGGGTCGTGAGCCGGAGGAATGCCAGCAGCACGTTCCACGAAAATCCGACGGTTTCCTGTCCGGACAGAGCCGATTCCAGCCAGGATTTCGCCTTGCGGTTCAACGGGGCGTCCGCATTGACCGCGTAGATGAGCAGGTTCGCATCGACGAGTATCATTTACGCAAGGCGAGCTTTCGGCGGAGTTCTTCGTCCTCGATGGCGTCGGCAACCGCCAGCGCTTTGTCCCAGCGGAACTCCTGTGCCTCGCCCATCCGGTACGACTTCTGGGCGAACTTCGTGGCGCGCTTGCGCCCTCTGCCGCCAAGCCCGGTGCGCGCGGCTTCGTTGAGGGCTTCCTTGAAGGAGATGGCGCGCTCCCGCATCGCGTCCCGGAGCAATCTTTCCACGTCGGGATCCAGAGTGACCGTGGTCCTCATGCTGCTATCGTAGCATCATACGGGTTGCTGTCATGATGCAGGGGCGCTTCCGCGCTATGCTATAGCTCATGACCCGCCGGCAAGCCTTGTCGCTGCTCGCCCTGAGCGGCCTTCCGGGCCGCGCCCAACAATATAGCGGCATGGCGTCGCGCGGGGTCGCGGCGGTGCCGTTCGGCAAGCCATCGGGGCGCCCCTGGGACGCGCGTTTCGTCAACGTGGCGCGGGCGGCGGGATTGCGTTCGCCGGTCATCTACGGCCCGGTGGACCACAACGACTGGGTCGTGGAATCGATGGGATGTGGCGCGGCCTTCCTGGACTACGATAACGGCGCCATCATCCGCCTGTATCGCAACAATCGCGACGGCACCTTTGCCGACGTCACGGAGAAATCGGGACTGGGACAGAGCGTGTGGGCCACCGGCATCACGGTGGCCGATTACGACAACGATGGCTACGACGATCTCTTCATCACCTGCTGGGGCCAGAATCTGCTGTTGCACAACAACGGCGACGGCAGTTTCACCGACGTCACCGCCACGGCCGGCCTGATTCACCCCGGAATCCGCTACGGCACCGGTTGCACCTGGATCGACTACGATCGCGACGGCAAGCTGGATCTCTTCGTTTGCCATTACGTGGTGTTCGACCGGGAGAAGATTCCGGTGCGCGGCAAAGACCCCGGGTGCAACTATCTCGGCGTGCCCGTGTACTGCGGGCCGGGCGGCCTGCCGCAGGAAAGTTGCCGCCTCTACCACAACAACGGCGACGGCACCTTCACCGATGTCAGCCGGCAGTCCGGCATCTCGGCGGTGAAGGCGGGCTATGCCCTGACCGCGGCGGCGGCCGATTTAGACGGTGACGGCTGGCCCGATATCTACGTGGCCTGCGATACCTCGCCCAGCCTGCTTTTCCACAACAACGGTGACGGCACCTTCACCGAGCAGGGCCTGGAAACCGGCGTGTCGCTGAGCGAGGACGGCCAGGAACAGGCGGGTATGGGCTTAGCCATTGGAGACTTCGCCCCGGACGGTCGTCTGGATATCTTCAAGACGCATTTTCGCGGCGACACCAACGTGCTTTACCGCAACAACGGGAAGGGCTACTTCCGCGATGTCACGATCCGCGCCGGCCTGGGCGTGGAAACGCGGTACGTGTGTTGGGGCGCGGGCATCGTGGACCTGGACAACGACGGACTTCCCGACCTGTTTTTCACCACCGGCATGGTCTATCCCGAAGTGGAGCGGAAGTCGCCGGACTCTCCCTATAAAACGCCGAGCGTGATTTTTCGGAATCTGGGAGACGGCAAATTCGAAGAACTGCGCGGCCTGGCGGGACCCGGCATCGCCGAGTCGCATTGCAGCCGGGGCGTGGCGTTCGGCGATTTCGATAACGACGGCGACATCGACATCCTGATCGTGAATCTGAACGAGCCGCCATCGCTGCTGCGCAATGACCTTAGCGGGACGAATCACTGGCTGAAAGTCCTGTTGATCGGCGTGGCTTCCAACCGCAGTGCGATCGGCGCCCAGGTGGTGGCGGCGTATGGGGAGCGCAAGCAGGCGCAGGCGGTGCTGGCGCAGTCCTCTTATCTTTCCGTGCACGATCGCCGACTGCATTTCGGGCTCGGCTCCGCGACCGCGGCCAGCCTGGAGATTCGCTGGCCCAATGGGGCGGTGGAGAGAATTGCGGAAGTGGCTGCCGGGCAACTGGTGGTGATCCGGGAGGGCTCCGGGGTGGTGCGCACGGAACGCTGGGGTGCGCGCCCTTGACCCCATGATCGCGTTACTTTAGGAGTAAGTGGTTCGGGCCGCACCCGGGCCATTGCCGATCCAAATGATGAAAACGTTCCTCGCCGCGCTCGTGGTGGCCGCCGCTGCCAGCGGGCAATCGCAACGAATCAGCGTCAAAGTGGACGCGCGCATCGAGCTCATGGCGGTCACCGAGATCCTGGCCGACTACGGTTGGACCGGCCTGCTGGCCAGACAGGACACGTCCTACCGCCGCGATGTGGACGCCTGGTTTGCGCCCTTCAAGAATCACGCCGCCGTGAAGCGCTTCGCCGAGCTGGCCCGATTCGGATACACCTTCGACGGACCGGCCGGCACCATGGTCTGCCTCTCCGCTCCGCCCGAACTGACGCAGGAAGGCAGCGACGAAGAGTGCGGCGCGGCCCGGGCCGGTGGGGCCGCCAGCCTGGCCGCCTGGCTGGAACAACTGCGGGACTTCTACCGGGTTTCCGGCTTCGATGCCTTCTTCCGCGCCCATGCCGGCTTCTACGCCATGATGGAGGAAGCCACCCGGAAGAACCTCGTCCGGGACTATGCCGCCGATCTGGAAAACTACCACGGCGTCACCCAGGCCTCGTACACCATCGTGCCCGCGCCTCTGCTGGTGGGCAACTTCGGCCCGCGCCACCGGCGTGCCGACGGCAGATTCGACATCTACGGGATTCTGGGCGTCACGGGCAACGCTTACGGTGTGCCGCAATTCGGCACGGTCGAGAACCTGCGCGAACTGGTATGGCACGAGTTCGGCCATTCCTTCGTCAACCCGGAAGTGATTCGTCTCGGCGCCGGGCTGGAGAAGAGCCAGAAACTGCTGGCGCCCATCGCCGCCAAAATGCGGCGGATGGCTTACTCGGACTGGCGCACCGTGGTGATCGAGCATGTGGACCGCGCGGTCACCGTGCGCCTGGCCTTCCGCGAACTGGGCGACACCGCCGGACAGCGTGCCCTCGATCAAGAGAAAGCCAGCTCTTTCGCCTACGTCGAGGCGTTGGCCGAGAGGCTCAAGGAATACGAACAGAATCGCGACCGGTACCCTACGTTTGCCGCTTTCGCTCCCCGGCTGCTGGCGGTGTTCGACGAGCTTGCCGCGCGCGACCTGCCGGCGGATTTCTACGACATTCCCCTTACCGGCACGATCAATAGCGTACTGAGCGCCGGCAAGCTGATCTACGTAGTGCCGACCGGTGAAGGCGATGCCGGGGCGCAGCAGAAAATCGCCGACTACGTGAAGACCCTGCGCGACCGGTTTAACTCGGGCGCCGAGGTGGTGACCGACGAGCAGGCCCTGGCGCGAGATCTCTCCGCCTATTGCGTCATCGCCTACGGGACTCTCTCCGGCAACAAGTGGCTGGCGAAATACCGGGCGGCGATTCCGGCGGTGGCCGCCCTGGAAGCGGCCAAAGACCCGGGCCCGCTGCGCCTCATCGCGACGTTTTCCAACCCGCAGAATCCCAAACTCGGCGCGGTTGCCTACACGGCCACCGATGCCGCCGCGGTCCCCGGCATCAACAGCCTGTTTGCAGGCCCGACCTGCTACGTGATCGGCAAGGGCAACGAAGTCCTGAGCGCGGGCGACTATCAACGCAAGGACGGACGCTGGGCGCTGAAGTAATCCGGCGGGTGCGGCACGCCGCCAGAGACCGGCGCGCCGTGGCATGCTGGTGAATAATGTCGCGTCGAGTGAAATGGGCGGCCGGCTTGGGAGCGGCGGCGATCACCGTGCTGATCGGGCTGATTGTCGCAGGCTCGACGCTGAGCCGGCGCATCGAGCCCTACATCCGGCAGCAGGCCGAGCAATACCTGCGCGACAGGTTCCATGCCGACGTGCGGATTGCGTCTCTCCGGGTTCGCCTGCCGGGTTTCTCGCCGCTGCACATGCTGTTGACGCGAGGGCGCGGCGCCATGGCCACCGTGGAAGGCGAAGGCATCGTCATGCGGATGCGAGACCGTCCCGACGCTCCGGTACTTTTCGGCATACGGAAGTTCACTACCGGAATCGACGTGGGCGCCCTTGGCGATGCGGTGCAGCATGTTCCCGTGGTCACCATCACCGGTCTGGAAATCAACATTCCGCCGAAGGGAGAGCGCCCGGAAGCGAGATCGGGCAAGAGCGCCGGCGATGAGCGCGACCGCGAGGCCGGGTCCCATCCCTCGGTGGTCATCGACCGGCTGGAAGTGAAGCAGGCTAAGGGCCCGGCGTGGCGATGAAGTACGATTGCAGGCTCGCGATCCCCTCGCCGCGGGGCGAAATCCACAGCTCCGGCTCCTTCGGTCCGTGGCATTCGGGGGAACCGGGCGATACGCCGCTAGAGGGAGACTACACGTTCGAGCACGCGGACCTGGGCGTGTTCCGAGCCATCGCCGGCATTTTGCAGGCTCGCGGAAGCTTCGAGGGAGAAGTGGATGCCATCCGCGCGCGCGGCGAAGCGTACGTGCCGGATTTCCGGCTCAAGCGCTCCGGCAACCGCGTTCCGCTGCGGGCGAAGTATGCGGTCCTGGTGGACGGCGGCAACGGAAATACCATTCTCCAGCCGATTCTGGCCACGCTCGGCGCCACGCAATTCACCACCAGCGGCGCCGTGTTCAAACACGAAGGCGACAGCCGCCGCACCATCAAACTCGATGTGAATATGCCGCGGGGGCGCATGCCGGACGTGCTGCGGCTGGCCATGAAGGGCGAGCCCTTCATGGAAGGCAGTCTCAATCTCAAGACCAAGCTGGAGATTCCGCCGCTGAGTGGAAGGGTAAAGGACAAGCTGCTTATGAATGGGCGCTTCGACATTACGGAAGCGCGCTTTCTGAAATCCACCATTCAGGATCAGATCGACAGCCTCAGCCGGCGTGGGCAGGGACAGCCGAAGAACCGCGAGATCGACGAGGTAGTTTCGCGTATGAAGGGCCAGTTCCGGCTCGATAACGGCGTGATCGCCTTCCATGAACTTACCTTTGGCGTTAGCGGCGCGGACGTGGACCTCGACGGCAGCTACGATCTGGACGCCGACGCGCTGGATTTTCACGGCGCGTTAAAACTGCAGGCCAAGGTCTCCCAGATGGTGACCGGTTGGAAGCGTTGGCTGCTCAAACCGGTCGATCCCTTCTTCTCCAAGGATGGCGCTGGAACCTATTTGAAGATCAAGGTGGCCGGCAGCTCCAAAGCCCCCAAATTCGGCCTGGACCGGTAGGCAGCGTTATTCGTAGCGGAGCGCGTTGGCGGGCCGGATGCGCGCGATACGCAGGGAAGGCACCACCGACGCCGCCAACGCCACGGCCATGAGCGCCACAGCCACGCCGCCAAACACCAGCGGGTCGGTGGGCCGGACTCCGTAGAGCAGGGCGGTCATCAGCCGCGTGACCGCGAAAGCGCCCGCCACGCCGAAGGCCAGCCCGATGGCGGCGAGGCGCACGCCGTGGCGGATCACCATCCCCACCACGTCGGCGGCGCTGGCGCCCAGCGCCATGCGGATGCCGAACTCGCGCGTGCGCTGCGTCACGGTATAGGCCAGCACTCCGTAGATGCCGATGGCCGAAAGCGTCAGGGCGAGAAGGGCGAATACCAGGCAGATCACCATCGCCGCCTTGCGGTCGCGCACCGACTGAGTTACCCGCTCGGGCATCGTCTTCACGTCGAACAACGGTAGCTCGGGGTCGGCCATCCGCAGCGCGGCGCGCACCGCGGCCACCGCCTGGGTATCGGCCGCCGCCGTCTTCACCACCACGTGCATGGTGTGCTGCGGCACCTGCTTGTAGTTGAAATATACTTCCCCGCGCGGGCTGAGGTCGGCCAGGTCTTCCGACTTCACGCTGCCCACCACGCCGATCACGGTATACGTGGTGTCCGTGCCCAAGATTCCGCGGCGGATGTGCCCGCCAACCGCTTTGCCCTTCGGCCAGTATTTGCGCGCCAGGAATTCGTCGATGATCGCCACTTTTGGGGTGTCCGCCACATCGCCTTCGCGGAAGTAGCGCCCGGTGCGCAACGGAATCTTCATGGCCGCCAGGTAGCCCGCGTCGATCGTGCTCCAGCGCGGCACCGGGGGCAGTTCGCCGGTCGCCGGATTGTAGCCCTCCACCGCCAGCACGCTCGAATTGTTGTTGCCGCCGAAGGGCAGCGCATCGGTGGCCCCCGCCGCGGCAACTCCTGGAATGGAGCGCACCCGCTCCAGCAAACCGCCCACGAAACTGCGCACCTGCGCATCATCCTGGTAGCGCACGCGCGGCAGCGAGAATTGCGCCGTCTGCACATTCTCCGCGCGGAAGCCCGGGTCCACCGCCAGCAGGCGCGCGAAGCTCAGCGTAAGCAGTCCGCTGCCGATGAGCAGCACGAACGCCAGCGACACCTGGCACACCACCAGCGCCGACCGGGTCCACAACGCGCGCTTCTCCGTGGTGCCGGTCCTCTCCGTGGAGCGGAACACCGCGTTGAGATCGCGCCGCACCAGGTGATACACCGGCACGGAGCCGAATACCAGCCCCGTCAGCACCGCTACCGCCGCACTGAAGGCCAGCACCGTGCCGTCCATCTGTATGGCTGCGCCGCGTGGCAATTCGCTGGTGCCGATCAGCGCCAGCAGTCGCACGCCGGCCATCCCCGTGAGCACGCCGAAGATTCCGCCGACGGAGGCCAGCGCCATGGCTTCGACGAGCAGTTGGCCCGCCAGCCGCGCCCGCCCCGCGCCCAGGCTGTAGCGGATGGCCAGTTCCTTCATGCGGATGTTGGAGCGCACCAGCATCAGGTTGGCCACGTTCACGCAGCCGATCAGCAGCACGAACGCCACCGCGCACTGCAACAGGTACAAAGTGGGCCGCACGTCGCCCACCAACTGTTCCTTGAGCCCTTGCACCACGGTGCCGAAGCGCGCGTTCTCCAGCAGCTTTCGGAATTTTCCCGAGTTCTCCAAAGTGTGCCGGTTGAGCGCGTCGATGTGCTGCTGCGCCACGGCTACGGTGACTCCCGGCTTCAGCCGCGCCACCATGTCCCAGTTGTTGTTGTGGCGCCCATCCTCAGTGGCCCGATCGGGCGCCCAGGTCAGAGGGGTCCACAGCCGCGCCTCGCGTCCCGGTTGGCCGAACGCTTCCGGCATGACGCCGATCACGCGATAGTTCACGCCGCTCAGGCGCAGATCTTTTCCCAACACGCCCGGGTCGCGCCCGAACATGTCTTTCCAAAGACCGTAGCTCAAGATGGCGAATTGGTTTTTCCGATACACCGCGTCGTCTTCGGTGAACAGCCGCCCCATCATGGGCGAGGCGCGCAGCACGCGGAAGTAGGAGGGTGTGACCATGTCCGCCGTCAGCCGCACCGGCGACCCTTGCGCTCCCGCGTCATAACCCGCGTTGGTGTATTCGGCCACGCTGTCGAAGACATCCGTCATCTGCCGCCGGTCCAGGTAATCCGGTATCGCGTTATTGGTGCTCTTGGTCACGCCGACGCCCGGATAAATGTTGCCCATGCCTGCCAGGCGGTCCGGTTCGGGGAACGGTAGAGGCGCCAGAATCACCGTGTGGAGCACGGTGAAAATCGCCGTGTTGGCGCCGATGCATAACGCCAGCGTCAAAAGCGCCGTGATCGTAAAGGCCTTCTCTTTCCGGAGAAGCTTGAATCCAAATCGCAGATCCTGCAGCATGTGCGCGTAGTCCCCTAAATGAGTAACTACGTCCGGACGGCGGATTCGTTCGCAAAATCCTACTGCATCGTCTTCTGGAGCCAGGCGATCATTTCGGGCTTCCAGTGTTGCTGCTCCGGAGCCTTCCAGCCGCTCATGCCGTGGCCGCCGCCTTCGATGGGAATTAGCTCGCAGCTCACTCCCACGGCTTTCATGGCCTGGCACATGGCGGGGGATTGTTCGAACGATACCTGATCGTCCTTGGTGCCGTGAATGCAGAGGAACGGCGCCATGCCCTGGTGGACCGCGAAAATCGGCGAGGCGTCGTGCAGCTTCTTCAATCCCGCCGCGTCGAGTTGTTCGGCGCCGAAGAAATGGATGCCGCCGCCGTTGGCCGCGTGGCGGTTGATGGTGGCCATGTTGAACCGCTCGGGGTGATCGCGCCGCTCTTGGGCCAGCTTGCCGTAATCCACCGGGCCGTAGATGTCCACCACGGCGCGGACCCTGGTTTCCGGCGTCTCGTGGGTGCCGGCGTAGTTCACCAGGAATCCGCCGGCCGATTCGCCGATGAGCGCGATCCGCGCCACATCCACGTGGTAGGTGGCGGCGTGGGCCTTCACCCACTTGATGGCGGTGGCGACGTCCTCGCTGGCCTGCGGTTGCCGGAACTCGGGCGCCATGCGGTAATCGATGCTGAACCAGGCGTACCCGGCGTTGGCCAGCACGTCGAACAGCGGCTTGACGTTAGTGCTCCGGCTGCCTTCGTCGAAGCCTCCGCCGTGAACCAGGATGGCGGCGGGAAACGGTCCGGGGCCATCGGGGACGTGCAGGTCGAGGAGCACGGGCTTGCCGCCGGGACGGGTGTATTCCACGTCCTTTTGATCGACGGACGTGGCTGTGAGCGTCGCGGCAGCGGCAATCGCCAGAATGAAGATGGATTTGCGCATCGACCGTGATTGTATCAAGTGTTCTAACCGCGGTTTGGCGAGCGGGGTTGCCGTAAAGGCCAGAATCCCGATAACATCTAAGTATGAAGCTTCTCGTGACGCTGGAGCGGGACGAAACCGGCATGCTGGTAGCCGAGTGCCCGGCGATTCCCGGCTGCGTGTCCCAGGGACGGACGGAGACCGAGGCCCTCGACAATATCCGCGAAGCCATCGCTGGTTGCCTGGCGACACGTGCGGCTCACGGGATGCCGCCGGCCATTGATGTTCGCGAAGTTGAGGTTTCTGCGTAGATGGCCTCTCTGCCCTCGGTTTCCGGGGAGCGGGCCGTGCGGACTTTCCAGAAGGCGGGCTGGTTCAAAGACCGCCAGCACGGCAGTCACGTCATTCTTATCAAGTCAGGACATCCGGCGAGTCTGTCCGTACCGATGCATCGTGAACTGGCCCCGGGCACGCTGCGCGCTCTAATCCGCGCGTCGGGGATGTCAGTGGGCCAATTCGTCAACCTGCTCTGATTCGCGACCGCGACTCCCGTGAACGCTTACTTCGGCAATAAAGAGAGGACGCCTTCGCTAGGGCTGGGGATGACGTGGGCGGCGATCAATTTGCCGAGGCCTTCCACCTTCGCCTTGCCGGCGTCGATGGCCGCCTGCACGGCGGCGACATCGCCCTTGATGAGGACCGTGATGTAGCCGCCGCCCAGTTTTTCGCGGGCCAGCACTTCCACTGCGGCGGTTTTCAGGGCGGTGTCGATGGCTTCGAATACGGCGGTGAAGCCCTGGGTTTCGATCAGGCCGACGGCGAAAGGCGCCTGGGATACGTTGTTCATTCTCTTCTCCGGGTACAGCACGGTGGCTTGCTCGAAAAGCGGATTGAAATCGGCGGCGGCTTCGTAGGCCGCCTGGCCGGCGGGTGAAGGGGCGGGGATGACGTGCGCGATTACCGCGACCTGCATGGCGCTGGCGGTGGCTTCGGCGGCGGCGGTGGCCGCCTGCACGTCGCCCAGGGAGCCGAGCAGCTTGAGGCACACGCCGGGGCGATCGTTGAGCTCGGATTGCAGCACGCGCACGCCGGCCATCTTTTCCATGGCGTCGAGCACCACCATGGCTGCCGCCCAACTGCCGATCTCGATCAAGGCCAAAGCGCCGTTCAGAAGATCCCCCGCTTCTGGAGTTCGTTCATGACTTCAAAGACCACCTGCTCCAGCTTGTCCGCGGCCGGTTGGCCGGTGCGCGGGGCGCAGCCTTCCGGCGGGCGGGCGACCAGTTCCAAATCGGCCAGGATGCATTGCAGCACCTTGGCTAGTTCGGCGCGGTCGATCTTCTGCGCGCCGGTCTGCGGGAGGCGCCCGGAGCCGAAATCGAAGCCGCGCAGGGCGGCGGCGGCGCGGAAGCCGTCGGGGAACTCGAAGGGGTAGAGCATGGTGTCGAAGAGGCTCAGGATGCGGTAGTTCCACTGCATGGCCTCCTGGTACTTTCCGGCGCGGCAGAGATCGTAGATGCGGCGCGTGACTTCGGGGATGGCGTTGCTGGAGGCGTGGGTGCCGCCATCGCAGCCCACCATCAGCATGGGCGCGAGCACGGCTTCCCAGCCGGTGAGGAAGGTGAAATCGGGGCGGAGGGGGCGGATGGCGGCGATCATGCGCATCATGAATGCCAGGTCGCCGGACGAATCCTTGATGCCGATGACGCGCGGGAACTCCGCCGCCAGGCGGCGAATGGTGGGGACATCGATAGGGCTGGCGAACATGGGAATGTTGTACAGGGTGATATCGATGGGAGTGTGGCGCGCGATCTCGGCGAAGTAGGCGTAGACCGATTCGGGCGAAAGGCGGTAGTAGATGGGGGAGACGATGGCCACGGCGCGCGCGCCCATGGCGGCGTAGGCTTCGCACGCGCCCAGGGTCTCTTTGACGTTGGCTTCGGCCGCGCCGGCGAGGATGGGGACGCGCCCGCGGGCTTCGTCGCAGGTGATGCGCACGATCTGGCGGCGCTCTTCCTCGTTGAAGCGCGTGAACTCGCCGGTGGAGCCGTTCGGGTAGAGGCCATGGACGCCGCTAGCGATCAGCCAGGAGAGGAAGCGGCGGAGCTCCGTCTCGTTGATCTGCCCGTGCGCATCGACGGGAACGAGCGTCGGCGTGAAGATACCTTGTAGTTTCTCCGCCATGAGATCTTCCCAAAGTTTAACTCATGGTGGGACAGACGATCGGTTTGTGTCGTCTGTCAACATTTGCGTCGTCTGTCGTTTGTGTCGCAAGCTTGACTTCTCAAGCGATGTCAGATACCACGGGTTAGGGGCAGCGCGGAGGATTCCCCGCGAGCGCCTTGGCGGGAGGATAGCGAACCATGTCACAAGACGATGTTTCCAGACGGCATTTTTTCTACGGAAGTCTCCTGGCGGGGGCCGTTCCGCTGGCGGGTTACGGCAGCGTGCCGTCGCTGCGCGCGCTGGGGTACAAGCCCTTCTACGATAAGCTCAACGTGGCCGCGATCGGCTGCGGGGGGCAGGGCGGCGCGGACCTCAACGATGCGGCGCGCACGGAGAACATCGTGGCGCTGTGCGATGTGGATGAAGCGCGCGCGGCGGGCAACTTCCAGAGGTACGAGAAGCAGCCGAAGTACAAAGATTTCCGCGTGATGCTGGAGAAGGAAGGCAAGAACATCGACGCCTGCACCATCGGCATTCCGGATTTCATGCACGCCACGGTGGCGCTCGGGTGCATGCAGCACGGCAAGCACGTGTACGTGGAGAAGCCGCTGACGCGGACGCCGTGGGAAGCGCGCCTGCTCATGGAAGCGGCGGCCAAGTACAAAGTGGCCACGCAGATGGGCAACCAGGGCTTCTCGCACGAGTGCAACCGGGTGGCGGCGGAGATGGTGTGGTCTGGGGCGATCGGCGATGTGACCGAGGCGCACTTTTCGACCTCGCCGGGCTCGCATCCCACGGGGATGCAGCAACTGCCGCCGGAGACGAGCGTGCCTGGCACGCTGGACTGGCAGGCGTGGCTGGGCGGCGCCGCCATGCGGCCTTACAGCACATATTACACGCCGTACAACTGGCGCGGGTTTCTGGATTTCGGCACGGGGCAGATCGGCAACTGGGCGACGCACACGGCGGGTCCGGTGCACACCGTGCTGCAACTGGGCGCGCCCACCAGCCTGGAGCGGGTGAGCGTTTCCGGGGAGAGCAAGATCACCTATCCGGACCGGGCTACGGTGCGGTTGGACTTCCCGGCGCGCGGCGGCATGCCGCCGGTGAAGGTCTTCTACCACGATGGACCGCATTCCACCGATCCGGATTTGTATCACGTGCCGGGAATGGAGAACGAGACCATCCTGCCGCCGACCAATAATCTGGCGGACAAGGGCCGTCCCATGGGCGGCCGGGGCTTCGGCGGTGGCGGCGGCGCCGGCCGGGGCGGGCCAGGTGGGCCGGGCGGCCGCGGTGGTCCTGGGGGTCGCGGCGCGGCGCCTCCGGCGGCCGGGGCGGCTCCACGCCCGCGGCAGGGAGCGGGCGGTCCGGGGGTGCAGGTGTTTGGCGAGCCCATGGGTCCGTCGCAGCCCGGGATTCTGCTGGGGAACGGGAGCGTGTTCATCGGCACCAAGGGGATCATGGCGACCTCGTCGCGCGGGGAAGGAGTCTGGCTGCTACCGGCGGCGCGGTGGGCGGAATACGTGCTGCCGCCGCAACTGCTGACGCGCTCTCCGGGCCACATGCTGGATTGGATACGCGCCTGCAAGGGCGGCGACCCGGGCTGTTCCGACTTCAGCATCACGGCTCCTTACGCGGAGTGGCTGGCGCTGGTGGCGATTGCGCTGCACGTTCCCGGGAAGCTGGATTGGGACGCCAAGGCGCAGCGCTTCACCAACAGCGCGGAGGCCAACAAGTTCGTTAAGCCGGTATTCCAGAAGGGACGGGAATTGAAGCTCTGAGGGAGGGGGCTGGGCGGCCGCCCGGCCAAATCCGGTATTCGAGGCTTGGGCCGATCAGGCTAATAGTTGGGCGAGGTCCAACACGGTTCCGCCTAGCAGGCTGGAAGCCAGCTTGATGGAATGTTTCTCGGCGTGTCCGTCATGGGTATGTTGCCAGAGCTGTCCTCGGTTGGGGTACAGAATCCATACCTCGGATGCGCCGTTGGTCAGATACGTCTCCACTTTGCCGGCGATCTCGTCCGCGGTGTTGCTCTCGGACACGATCTCTACCGCCAGCGCGGGTGAGCCGAGGTAGTACTCCTCAACCGCCTGGCCGGCATGAGTGATACTCACGTCCGGTTGAAGCCAACTGCCGTCCTCGCAGAGGTAGCCCATCTCGTGGTGTACCTCACCCAACGAGCGATTACCGGCCCCGGGCAGAATCTCTCTCAGGCGGAGGTAGATCCTCTCGGCGATCTGGTTGTGCCTCTGCTTGGCTGGCGGCAATTCTATCAGCTCCCCCCTGAGCAGCTCGCGCTTGCCCGGATGGTCGGGCAAGCGCTCGAACTCGGCAAACTGCATGTGCCTGCGGATTGTGCCTGGCATGGCGCCCACGTATCCAGCATACCCGATCGCCTTGCACGGAACTACCGCCAGGGCGCGGGGGCGAGCCAGTCCATCGGGGCCTCGCCGATGGGTGCGCCGGGCGGGGCGTCGGGGGCGGGCATGACGCGCTGGGTATCGGCGGGGCGCTCCAGGAAACGCTTGATGTCGGCGGCGAGCTGGCGGTGCTGCGCCTGCTCGCTTTCGCCTAGCACCACGGCGGCGCGCAGGCGGGCGGCCAGTTTATCGAGCTTGAAGGCGGCCATGGCGCGCACCTGGCCGTTGGTGGAGCCGGTGGCGAGCCAGGTGACGCGGTCCACGAAGACGCGTTCTTCGGCGCGGCGGATCTCGGCTTCGTAGGGGGTGGCAGCCGGGGCGTCGAAGGTGGCCTTGGCCAGGCGGTCGATGACTTCCTCCAATCCGGGGAGCGTGGGATCGACGGCGTGCTGCGCCACCATGCGGGCGGCGCGGTCGAGTTGCAGGGTGAAGCCGATGGTGACATCGGCGGCGATGGTGGCGGGGCTGAGCGGATCGAAGGCGTCGCCGGTGGTGCGCGGGAAAAGCTCGCGATGGCGGCCGAAGCCTGGCGGACGCGCGGGGATGGCGTCGAGCGCCTGTTTGGGCACGGCAAGTTCGGCGGGTTTCAGGGTGGCAGCGAGCGCGTCCAGGGCCTTGCGCTGGTTGGCGGCGGTCTCCCACTTGACGGCGGTGCGGCCATCGCCGCGCATGGCGTAGATGTAATCCTGGCCGGCCACCATGGAGGCGGCGGATTCCACGGCGTAGCGGTGATACATAAAGATGGGGACGAGCGGTTCTTCGATGGTGGCCATGGGAGCGCCGGTGCGGATGGTGTGCTCTCCGAGGCGATTGAGGGCGGCGCGGCGCACCTTCATAAGGCGGTTGAGCTCGTCGGCCTGATTGACGCCGTTGGACCATTGATCGACTTTCGGGTGGAGGTCGGTGTCCTGGTTGGTCATGTAGCGCAGGTCTTTGGCCCAGGCGTCGTTGAGGATCCGGGCAAGCTCGGCGGGCTCGTCGCCCTGGGGTAGCACGCGGTAGCCATAGTCGATGGCCACCTTGTCCCATTCGCCGATTCGCGCGGGGTAGGCTTCGGAGATATCGATGGAGCCATCGGCGCGCAGTTTCTCCGCGGGGTGGGGATAATCCATCACGGAGATCCATCCCAGGGAGCTGTCGTAGTAATTGTGGCCGAGGCCGAGGGTGTGGCCGACTTCGTGGGCGGCGAGCTGGCGTATGCGGGCGAGGGCCGTCTGGTAGAGGATGCCGGGTTTCTCGTTGCCGGTGTCGTAGGGGGAAAGCAGGCCCTCGAAGATGAGGTAATCCTGGCGGTCGCGTAGGGAGCCGAGGGTGACGGTGGCCTTGATGATCTCGCCGGTGCGCGGGTCACTGACGGTGCCGCCCATGCTCCAGCCGCGGGTGGAGCGGTGGACCCAGTTGATCATGTTGTAGCGGATGTCCATGGGGTCGGCGCCATTGGGGAGGACAGCGACCTGGAAGGCGTTACGGAAGCCGGCGGCTTCGAAGGCCTGGTTCCACCAACTGGCGCCTTCGACGAGGGCGCGGCGGACGTCTTCGGGCGCGCCGGGATCCACCCAATACTGAATGGGCTTGACCGCCTCGCTGACGGCGGCGTTAGGGTCCTTCTTTTCGAGGCGGTGGCGGCGGAGGTAGCGCTTGACCATGGGCTCGCCGATGGGGGTGGAGTAATCGACGTAGGCGAGGCCGCCGTAGCCGGCGCGCGGGTCGTCGTAGCGCGGGGTGTAGTTATCGTCGGGGAGTTCGACGAGGGAATAGTGTTCGCGTAGGGTGACGGCTTCGGCGGTGGGGGTGACGCTGGAGACGGTGCCGGAGAAGAGTCCGCCGCCGCGCCCGCCACGTCCGGCGGGAGCGCCCGCGGCGGTGGGGGTGGCGACAACGATGGGGGGCGGTCCCTGGTTGGGCGAGGCGAAACCGCCGCCGCGGCCGCCGGCGGTTTCGTTGGCGAAGGTGAGGGTGACTTCGATCTCGGTGTTCTTGGGGAAGGCCTTGGTGCGCGGCAGGTACACGGCGCTGCGCGTGCGGTCGACGCGGTAGGCGGCGGGTCCGGCGCCGAGCGCGTTGCCGGCGCCGTGGCCGTCGCGGAGGAAGAAATCGGTGGCGTCGACGAGGATGCGGCCATCGGTTTCGGCGGCGACGGTGAAGCCCCAGAGGACGCTCTTCGCGAAGGAGTCCTCGACGGAGCGGCGTTCGGCGGGATTGGGGCTGGAGGAGCGGAAGTTTTCGTTGCCCTGGACCATGAGGACGCGCGGTCCGACGCGCTCGAAGGAGACGATCTTGCCGCCGCCTTCCTGGCCGCGGTCGAGGCCGATATCGTTGGAGCCGAGTCCGGCGGCGAGGCCGGTGGCGTAAAGGACGGGGGTATCGAGGCGGGGGATTTCCAGCCACAGATTGCCGGTGCGCTCTTCCCAATAGACGGGGAAGAAGCCGTCGAGCTTGCGCATGCCGGTGGTGCGCTCCTCGATGGGAGGGATGCGGGCGGGCGGTTGCGCGGCGGCAGCGCCGGGGCCGCGTCCGGGTTGTTGGGCGTGGAGCGAGGCGAGGAGACAGAGGGCGGCGAGTGAAAGTCGGGGCATTAGCGAGAAAACCTCAGGGAACTATTATACGGGCGGGGGAAGGGGGCGCGGGGGAAGGCCAATTGCCAATTGCGCGGCTGCCGGGTGTGCCGTTATGATCGCTGGATGCACAGCAATCGGCTCGAAGCGTTCAGCGACGGCGTGCTCGCAATCATCATCACCATCATGGTGCTGGAGCTGAAAGTGCCGCGCGGCGCGGATCTCGAGGCGCTGCGGCCTGTGCTGCCGGTTTTCGCGAGCTACGTGCTGAGCTTCATCTACGTCGGCATTTATTGGAACAACCATCGCCACCTTTTCCATTCGGCGAAACATGTGAGCGCCGGCATTTTGTGGGCGAATCTGCACCTGCTGTTCTGGCTCTCGCTTTTTCCGTTCTGCACGGCATGGATGGGAGAGAACCACGTCGCAGCCATGCCCACGGCGTTTTACGGTGGCTTGCTTTTGATGGCGGCGATCGCCTACTACGTCTTGCAGTGCGCGATCGTCGCCCGGGAGGGACGCAATTCGCTGCTCGCGTCGGCTCTGGGCCGCGATTGGAAAGGCAAGCTCTCGCCGGCGGTGTATGTCGCCGCCATCCCGCTGGCGTTCGCCAGCCCGTGGATTGCCAGCGGCTTGTATACGTGCGTCGCGCTGGTGTGGCTGGTTCCCGACCGCCGCATCGAGCGCGCGTTGGCGAAGCGTGACGGGTGCTTAACCGGATTGGGGGGAATGCCTCGTGAACTGGGTTGGATATCGCCGCCGGGCACGGGCCGGGGGGCGTTTCGGCCACGCTGGAATTCGTGCCCAACGAAGACCGCGTCTCGCCGCCCATGGCAGCGGGTTTCAGCCTCACCATGCTGATTTCGACGGCGGCTGGCGACGCCTATACATTCAGGGAACTGGAAGCCATGCACCGGGAAACGGGCTTCGGCCGGATCCAGGCACACCCGGTGCCCAGAAGCCCGCACACGGTGGTGACGGGGATCGCGCGATAAAAGAGAACACAGTTTCTCGCCAAGGCGCCAAGACCGCAAAGGAAAACCACAGGGTTTGACATGGCTTCCGTGCGCCGCCTTGACTTTGGCGCGAGGCTGAACGAAACTCGCAAGCGGGAGAGGAAAAAACTATGAATCGCCGTGAATTCCTGAGCGCCGGTGTGGCCGGTCTGGGTCTGTCCGCCAAAGCGCTGGCGGAACAACTGGCGGACCAGAAGCCGAAGCGCGTCGGCATCATCGGTCCGGGGTGGTATGGCAAGTGCGATCTGTTCCGTCTGATCCAGGTGTCGCCCGTCGAGGTGGTTTCGATGTGCGACGTGGATAAGCAGATGCTCTCGCAGGCGGCGGAGATGGTGGCCGCGCGCCAGGTCTCGAAGAAGACGCCTCGTCTATATGGCGATTATCGCGAGATGCTCAAGGAGAAAGATCTGGACATCTGCCTGGTGGACACGCCGGACCACTGGCACGCGCTGGCCATGATCGCGGCGGTGCAATCCGGCGCCGACGTCTGGGTGCAGAAGCCGATCTCTGTGGACGTGGTCGAAGGGCAGAGCATGCTGGCGGCGGCGCGCAAGTACGGGCGGGTGGTGCAGGTGGGCACGCAGCGGCGCAGCACGCCGCACCTGGTGGAAGCGCGCGACCAGGTCATCCGCGAGGGCAAACTGGGCAAGGTGGGCCTGGTGGAGATTTACTCCTACAGCGGGGGCGGCGGCCAGGATCCGCCGGAGATGCCGCCGCCGGCCAGCCTGGATTACGAAATGTGGACCGGTCCGGCGCCCATGCGGCCCTTCATCCGCGGCAAGCATCCGCAGGGCTGGCGGCAATACATGGAGTACGGCAATGGAACCCTGGGCGATATGGGCATCCACATGTTCGACATGACGCGCTGGTTTCTGGACCTGGGGTGGCCCAGGCGGATCAGCTCGTCGGGCGGCATCCTGGTGAAGACGGGACGGAAGGCGAATATTCCCGATACGCAGACGGTGATCTTCGATTACGACCAGCTCAAGGTGGTGTGGCAGCACCGCTACTGGGGCGGCGCGGCGCCCGATCCGAAATACCCCTGGGGCGCGACCCTCTACGGCGACAAGGGGACGTTGAAGGCGGGCGTCTTCAGCTACGACTTCACGCCGGTGGGGCAGGGACAGGCGATCCACAAGGACGTGACCTACGAATTGGACAAGTACCCGGAGGACAATACGGAGCCGCGGCTGGAGAAACACTGCGCGCCGGCGATCCGGGCGCACATGAAGGACTTTCTGGCCAACATCGCCACGCGCGGCAAACCGGTGGCGGATATCGAGCAGGGGTATATCTCCACGGCCTGTTGCATCCTGGGCAACGTGGCGCTGCAATTAGGGCGTACCCTGGCCTGGGATGTCGCCGCCGGGGGGGTAGTGGGGGACGACGAAGCCAACCGGCTGCTGCGCCGTCCGTACCGGCAGCCGTGGGTGCATCCGGAACCGGGCCGGGTCTGATGGGGCGCGGCAGCGCGGAAGCTACTCCCTGAGCCGGCGAATCCGGAACCAAACGAGAAGACGCCTTGAGGAAAGCATGCCCCCAGGAATGGGGGCCGCCCAGAGGGCACCCGGCCTGAAAGGCTACGCTACGGTCACAACAGGCATTCGGATATAATACTATTTAATTACAAAACGGTCTCCCCGGCGGGGACACACCAATGACAACGGACAAGACTGCGGAGCTCGGGCAGACCCGGGACCGGCTCAAACTGGGGGGCGGGCCGGAGCGCGCCGCCAAGCAGCACAAGAGCGGGAAACTGACGGCGCGGGAGCGCGTGACCCTGTTACTGGATCGCGATTCCTTTCAGGAGGCGGGACTGTTCGCCAAGCACAACGCCAAGTTCTTCGGCATGGGCGATAAGGATTTGCCCGCCGATGGAGTAGTCACCGGGCGGGGGCGGATCGGCGGGCGGCCGGTGCATCTGGCGAGCCAGGATTTCACCGTGGCCGGGGGCTCGGCGGGCGAGGTGCATGCCAACAAGATCGCCGACACCATGAAAGCGTCGATGAAGACGGGGACGCCGTTCGTATTCATCAACGACTCCGGCGGTGCGCGCGTGCAGGAAGGGGTGGCCAGCCTGGCGGGGTATGCGCGGATTTTTCATCAGAACGTGATGCTGTCGGGGCTGGTGCCGCAGATTTCGCTGATTTGCGGACCCTGCGCGGGCGGCGCGGCGTACAGTCCGGCGCTCACCGATTTCATCATCCAGACGCGCGACGGGCTGATCTTCATCACCGGGCCCACGGTGATCAAACAGGTGACGGGAGAGATGGTGTCGGCGCAGGAGCTGGGCGGCGTGCGCGCGCAGATGAACAAGAGCGGGGTGGTGCACTTCGTGGCGGAGAACGACGTGGAGGCCGCCGAGATCTGTAAACGCCTGCTTTCGTTTCTGCCCTCCAACAATAAGGAGGACCCGCCGCACCTGGAACCCGATGAAAGCCGGATGTACGAACCGCGCCTCAACGATGTGGTGCCGCTGGAGGCCAAGACCGGGTACGACGTGCGCGACGTGATTTCGCTGATCGTGGACCGCGCCGATTTCCTGGAGGTGCACGCCGAGTTCGCGCGCAACATCGTGGTGGGGTTCGGACGGATTCGCGGGGCCACCGTGGGCATTGTGGCCAACCAGCCGAAGGTGTTGGCGGGGGCGCTGGATATCGACGCGTCGGACAAGGGCGCGGGGTTCGTGCGTTTCTGCAACGCGTTCAATATTCCGCTGGTGACGTTTGTGGATATACCGGGTTTTCTGCCCGGAGTGGACCAGGAATACGGCGGCATCATCCGGCACGGGGCCAAACTGCTGTTCGCGTATTCGGCGGCCACGGTGCCCAAGATCACGGTGATTCTGCGCAAGGCATACGGCGGCGGCTACATCGCCATGTGCGCCAAGGATCTGGGCGCGGACTGCACGCTGGCGTGGCCGTCGGCGGAGATTGCGGTGATGGGCGCGGAGGCGGCGGTGGAGATTGTGTTCCACCGCGAGCTGGTGGAGGCGGAGAATTCCGAGGCGAAGCGGCAGGAGCTGATCCAGGAGTACCGCGAAACGTTTTACACACCTTATGTGGCCGCCGGGTACCGGCTGGTGGACGACATCATCGAACCGGCGCAGACGCGGGGCTACCTGGCCGAGGCGCTGGATACGCTTTCCAGCAAGCGCGACTGGCGCCCGCAAAAGAAGCACGGGTTGATCCCGTTATGAGCGGCGGAAAACGCATACCGGCGGTCCACCAGGCGATCGTGGCGGCGACGGTCAAAGCGGTTTTGGGGGAACGCGCCGTCGTCCGCGAGATTGTGGAAGTGCCCGCGGGGGCGCCGTTGCGCGTGCACGTGGTGGCGTTGCAGTACGGAATTCGGACATTTTGGAGCCGCTGGACCGGGCGGCACTCCAACGGGAGCTCGACAACAGATGAAACTCCGGATTGACATCGAAAAGAAAAGCTACGAGGTGACGGTCGAGTTCCTGGAGGACGCGCACAACGGTCATCGCGACTGGCAGCCAGGCGAGGTATCCATCCCGGAGAGCGTGACGCGGCCCCGCCCGCACTTGAAATTGCTGGAGGATACGTTTTGCCGCTCGCCCATAGCCGGGCGGGTTACGGCGGTGCTGGCGGTCAGCGGCCAGGCGATCCGCAAGAACGAGCCGGTGCTGGTAATCGAGGCCATGAAGATGGAAATCCAGATCGGCCCGGCGGTGGATGGCGTACTGAAGACGATTCGGGTGAAGCCCGGCGAGGCGGTGAGCACGGGGCAACTGCTGTTCGAGCTGATCTGATCGCGCCGCCAGGCTGCGAGGCTTGACACGGAAGCACAATCGGCGCGTAATGGCAGTGACAGGAGGCCCTATGTCTCTACGTCTGCCGCCGCTTGCCGCGGCGGTGCTTCTGCTGTGGGTTACCCCGGCCGCGGGCGCGGTTTCGCCCCGCCGGTTGATCTGGGAAGAGCTCCCGCAGTTGGTGGGGAAGCACGTGTCCATCGCCTTGTACGACGGCGGCGCCGTCGCCGGTAAGGTGCGCGGAGTCGAGGCCGATGCGCTGGTGATTGAGGTGTCCAAGAGCACCAGTCCGGCGGCGTATCCCAAGGGTACGATGCGCGTGCCGCGAGCCACGCTGCACGTGTTGGACGTGCAGGGAAAGAGCTTCAGGTACCGGGTGGTCGGCACCGCGCTCGGGTTTGTGGCCGGAGCGGCGGGCGGCATGTGCATCGCGGCAGGCGTGCAGGGCGGCCTGTTCAACGACCAGTACAGCGGGGCCGCCGGCGCCGCCGGGATCGGCGTGCTGGCGGCGGTCACCGCTGCCGGCTACGCGGTGGGCAATGCCGCCGATCGCCGCACCACCACGATTCAGATCGTTCACTGAGCGCTGCCGGCGCAGGCCGCGTTGAAGACGCATCTGGCAAGCTCCGGGCGATCCCGGCAAATCAGAACATGCGGTCCTGTTTCTTTAGATTGCCCAGCGGGGTGGCGATATTGGCCACGGTGAAGGCCACGCGGAACTCGCTGCGCGAGCCGATGTTGTTGCCGAGGTTGAAGCTGTGGTACTGCACGCTCAGCCCGCAGCAATCGGTGTTGTACGTGACCTGCGACGTCGTGTACTGGATGGCGTGCTGCAGGTAATCGTAGATGGCTTCCACGCCGGCGTTGAAGCCCCGATGGTTGGGATCGCCGAAGCCGGCGCGCATGCGGAACTGGTTGGCGGCGGCGGTGATCGCCGGGTCCGTCTTCACCATGTTATTGCCGGCCGACACGAAGTACTTGGCGTAACGATAGTCCAGGGTGAAACTGCTGTCCACGATGCGGCCCAGGCGCGGATCGTAATCGGCCTGCCAGCGCACCCCCAGACCGCGGATGGGACTGATTCGTATGGAGCTGACCACGGGCGAAGTGCTGCGCGGTCCCACCAGGAAAGCGTAAGCGGTGAGATCGGCGGTGGGGTCGATGACGTTGCGCACGCCGGGAACCAGCGCGCCGCCGAAGGTGGGGTCGAAGTAGCGCTTCTGGGACACCTCCCAGGTGAAGATCTCCTCCACGGAATCGCCGCGCTTGGCGTAAACGCGATTGGCGATGGAGAGCAGCAGCTCGTTGGTGTTGCTCACCAGATCGTTTTCGTCGAAGCGGATGAAACGGTTGTAGTCCGTGCCGATGCCGGTGACGTAGCGGTAGGTGGCGCGCGGTTCGATGACGTGTTTGAGTTTGTCGCCGAAGATGGTCTTCTTGTTGAAGACGCGCGCCAGCGACGGGAAAATCAGATCGAGCGAAAAATCGCGTGAGCTGCGCACGATGTTGGTGCCCACCACGTGGTAGCGGTCCAGATAGGGCGTCTGGGCTTCGCCGTAGTAGGCCTCCTCAATGCCGAAGCTCGGCACGAAATGCATGCCGGCCCATTCGAACGCGCCGGTAACGCGCGGCGCAAAGAGGGAGCGGTTCATGAACTCGCCCGTCTGGAAATTATCGACCAGCGCGGAGTTGTCGCTATTGAAGATGGGATAGGAGCGGAAGAGCAAACCGGATGAGGACTCGAAGGAGAAATAGAACGGCAGTTGGTCCCAGATGCGCCGGTCGCGGCTGGTGAACTCCTCTTCGGGCAGTTTGCGGATGGTGACCGCGTTGGCCACGTAATGGGGCGCCGAAGCGCCGGGATCGGTGATTTCGATTTCGGAAGTTTGAAAATTCTGCAGGCGCGCAAAAATCGTGTTGACCGTGAAGCTGTCCCAGTTCTTGTTGATGTAGCCGACGGAATGAATTTCCGAACCGACGATGTCGTTGTAGGATTCGCTCCAGTTCTGGCGGAAACGGAACGAGGTGATGTAGTTGATGTTGGCGCGCGCCGTCCAGCCATTGCCGAGATCGCTCTGGCCCACGGCCAGCAGGCTGATTCCACTGTACTTCTGCGGAGGGTTGCCGGAGTTCGGGTCGCCCTTATCCTGCACGCCGTAGGCGATGATGTCGTAATCGGTGCCGGGACGCGGCTTGCCGCGGAAATCGACGTGGTGCACCAGGCCGCGCACGGTGTAATATTGCGCGCGATAGGTGAGATCGTAGCTGCGGTTGATGGCCCAGAAGTAGCCGGTGTGGAGCATCCAGCCGCGGCTGGAACTGTGCCCGATCATCGGCAGCAGGAAACCGCTCTTGCGTGGCTCCTTTTCGAGGGAGTGGTAGAAGAAGGGCGTGTAGAAGAGCGGCATCTTGCGCAAGAGAAACATGCTGTTGTGGGCGATGGCGCGGTTGTCGGGTATGATATCGAAGGTCTTGCCCCGCAAACGCCACCACGGCCGCGGCGTCTTGCAGTTGGTGATGAAGCCGTTGTGCAGAATGTACTTCTCGCCGATGCGCTCGGCCCATACGCCCTCAAAATGGAAGGGGTTGTTGGTGGTGAGCATGCCGGGCTTGGCGATGACGCGGGGACGGGTTTCGCCAATCACGTCGTAGAACTTGCCGGTCTCCTCGTCGGTGTTGTAGGTGATGTGGTCGGCCCACATTTTCATATTGCGTTCGAAATTGTGGAAGAAAACGTGGCCGCTGGCGCGCACGTCGCCGGAATCCTGGTCGAAATCGATCTCGTCGGCGCGGAAAATCATCTGCGAGCTCTCGATTTCCGCCTGCGCGCCGGGCGAACCGCGCAGTTTGTGGACGTGACCGACGATGTCCTGGGTCTGCCAGCGGAAGTTCCAATCCCCGAAGGCAAGCGATTTGGGCGGGATGGCAGGCGGCGGTTCCTGGGCCGATGATCCGGGATTCACCTGACCCAATGCGTTTGCGGCTAAAATCAGTCCAAGCAATAGGCTAAGGAAAAAATGACACCTAATACTCGAAGATTTTGCGTGACAAGGGATGGGCTTTATGGTACTAAGGATGAGAGAGCGTTTCAGGCAAAGCCTCAACTGAAGAAGCTAACACACTTCGTGCGGCAAAAGTTGCGGATGGTGGGCCTGGCGCGGTGGCGGAATCGAACATGACCTGTGGGTATTGTGGCACGCGGAATGGAGATGGCGAACACCGCTGTACGCGCTGTGGGCGGAAGCCCGATGACACGCTGATCGGCGGCTTTGCGATGCCGGGAGTGAACGGCGCGCTGGCTACGCAACTGCAGCCGTCGCCGCGTATGCAGTTGGTGGAACGGGCACGGCCGGAGCAAGCGCCGCGCGAGGCGCCCAACTTCTCGCAGGCGGTGCAGGCCTCGTTGTTCCAGGCATCCAATGTGATCGCCATGCCGCCGCGCCCGGAAATCAAACCCCGCGCGCGCGCCGAGGCGGCGGACAAGCCGCCCTCGCAGAAGTCCCCCGCACGGCGCGCCAAACACGTGCCGGAAGGGCAGGGAATGCTGGATTTCCTGCCGCCCGCGCCGGCCAAACCGCGCCAGTTGGGCACCACCGTGGAAGCCGTGATCTACTGCGAAGCGCCGGTGGCCACCACGCTCCACCGTGCCGTGGCCGCCGCGCTCGACTGGAGCATGGTGCTGCTCGGCTATGGACTCTTCCTGCTCGGGTTCTACGCGCTGGGCGGCCAGTTCGATCTCACCAAGAGCAACGTAACGATGTTTGGCGGGATGCTCCTGCTGACCGGGTTCACCTACGGCTTCCTGTTCGCCTGGGCGGGCGTGGAAACTGCCGGGATGCGGTGGACGCAACTGCGGCTGACCACGTTCGACGGTTTCCCGCCGGAGCGCCGGCAGATCCTGGTGCGCTTCGGCGCCTCGTGTCTGAGCCGCTGCACGCTGCTCGGTTTGCTGTGGTCGCTGGCCGATGAGGAAAGCTTGGCCTGGCACGACCACATTTCGCGCACCTTCCCCACCCCGCGCGATTCCAAGACGCTGGTTTTCCGCGACTAGCAAACGTATTCAGCCGCCGATGAACCTAGCGCAGATGAACGCCGATCAAGCGTTTTTGTGTTATCCGTGTTCATCCGCGTTCATCGGGTGCGCCAGGCCAAGCCTGGCTGATCTTGTGAGATGAAAGGAACTCACCATGTAAATTGCCCATTCGACATGTAGCCAATCGGGCGTGAAGCGGGGCAACCCGTTCT
>JBEKDV010000098.1:0-20575 GCA_050014175.1 Candidatus Solibacter sp.
AAACCCGCGCCCCGAACCCGTCCGGGGCCTGCCAAGATCTCCGGACAGTTTATTTTGCAAGTTCCTAGAAAGCGCCTGCCCCACCTTGCCGGGTCCACCATTTTTCATGAAGTTTCGCGGGCGGAACGCCCATCCCAACAGGCCAGGAGGCCTGTCCCAGCTAGCGGGTTAGCACGAGGACGCCCCAGGGTTTTTCGCCTACCTTTACCTTTTTGAGCACGGTGCGGGTGGCCACGTCCACGATGGAGACGTCGTTGGAGGGGCCGTTGGCGGTGAAGAGGAGCTTTTCGTCGGGGGAAAGGGCGATGCCCCAGGGGCGGTCGCCCACTTCGAAGGAGGCTTCGACGGTGCCTGCGGCCGTGGCGAGGACGACCACCTTCTTGCCGCGGCCGGTGGTGACGTAGAGCCTGGAACCGTCGCGCGACATGGCCATGCCCATGGGTTTCAATCCGGCGCCCACGGAAATGGTCTGCACGACGGCGAGCCTGGCGGTGTCGATGACGCTCAAGGTGGCGTCGTTCTCATTGGTGACGTAGGCGCGCGATCCATCGGGGAGGAAAGCGATGCCGCGCGGGCGGCGGCCCACGGCGATGGTCTTGACGGCCTGGCGGGTGGCGGTATCGACCACGGTGACGGTACCCTTGTCCTCGGATGTCACGTAGACGAATCTGGCATCGGGGGTGAGGGTGACGCCTTCGGGTTCTTCGCCGGTGGGGACGGTGGAGAGGACGGTGCCCTGGACGGGGTCGACGAAGCTGAGGCCGGCGGCATCCTCGTTGGAGACGTAGAGCAGACCATCCTTGCCGACGGCGAATTGTTCGGGATCGCTGCCGCCGGGGACTTTGCGCAGGAACTTGTTTTGCGCCACATCGAAGACGCCGATGCCGTCGGCGGTCTTGTCGGGCGGAGGCAGGGTGCTCTCATCGACTCCGGGAGGGGCGAAGGGGGAACCGCTGAGCGCGACGAAAACCTGCTTGCCATCGGCGGAAGCGTGGATGCCGCGGGCGCGTTTGCCGATGGGGACGGTGGCCATGGCGGCCATTTTCTCCGGATCGATAACGGTCAGGTCGCCGGAGGCTTCATTGCTGATGTAGACGCGGTAGGACGGGCCGCCGGGCGCGCAGGAGGTGAGCAGCGCGAGGAAAAGCGGGGCGGCGGACACGAGGAGTTTTTTCATGATGGAATCTCAGCGATAGGTGAAGTTTACAGCCGCGTTGGCGGAAGGGGCAACGTGGAGGGGCTGCTCCAGTTTGCCGAGCTTCTCGTGCCAGACGGCGACGGTGTAATCGCCGGGCGGGACGTTCTTCCACTGGAACGTGCCATCGGGGCCGGTGACGGCGAAGTAGGGATGATCCACGACGCCGATGTAGGAGTGCATCCAGGCGTGGATGTTGCATTTGACGGGGATCATGATTTCCGGGCGGGCGAAGCGGTGTTGCACGGTGGGCGCCTGGGGCGCCTGCTCCTGGTTCCATTCGCGATTGTTGAGGGGAAGGGGATGGACGTTGTGGGCGACGGCGTCGCCGTTGTTGAGGTCGAGGATTTGGCCGGGGCGAATGCCGATGACGCGGGGCACGAACATGCAGCCGCGCTGATCGAGGACCACGGCCTCGGTGTTGGGCTCGAATTTCTTGCCTTCGAGGCCGGACTGAATATAGACGAAGGCGTTGGCGAGGCGGCCGTTCTTGCCCACCAGCAGGGCTTCGTCGTAGGCGGGCTTGCCGGCGTGGGCCGTCTGGCAGCCTTCATCGGCGGCCATGGAGATGGCTTGCCGGGCGGGCTTGGGGCCGGCGAAGGCGATGGTTCCGGCGACGGCACCGGCGGTGGCGGCGTCCACGTGGAAATATTCCACTGGAAGGGGCGCGGCGGCCTTCTTCTCCTCAACCTTTCCCGCGGCAGGGGGCTTGCCGCAGGCGGCAGTGAGCAGCGCGGCGGCGAGGAGGAGCAGCGGTCTCATGGAATGCGGGCTGCCGGAGCCGGCGGATTTCCCGGGTACCCGGCAGGGCGCGCGGCGGACGAACCCGGCGGCGGACGCGAGATCGATCACGGAACCCGCGTGAAGACTGGTGTTTTCGACTTGGGGGGACATGAGCCGAATGAGTGCTTGTAGCGTACTAGCTTCGGGAATCGCGTGTCAAGGCGGGAAGGAAATTCATGGGCAAATGTCTTGACACGGGGAGGCATCGGTTATACGCTGAACCCACTACCAGGGCATTGATGCGTTTCAAGGGGGCGTGGATGGAGGCGTCTGTCACCTGCAACTTCACGCCGCGCAGGCGGGCCGCTGGCGGGATTTCCGAGGGATTCCAGGCACCAGACTGTTCCAGTTTATGAGGATGGGAATGCGAACAACACCGGTTGTTGCCCTGGCGGCGGGCTGCGTGCTGAGTTGGGGGGCGGACTGGCTCACCGACGGCGGCAACGTGCAGCGCACGGCTTGGCAGAAGGACGAAAAAATCCTTGGCACGGACACCGTCAAGGGGATGAAGCTTCTGTGGAAGCTGAAGCTGGATAACGAACCGCGACAGATGCACTCGCTGTTTCCGCCGCTGATCGTGGGCAGCGTCAACACGCCGGCGGGGCCCAGGCAGATCGCCGTGGAGACGGGCGTTTCCGACAATCTCTACGGGATCGATGTGGAGACCGGCCAACTGATCTGGAAGAAGCACTTCGTGAGCACGTGGACGGCTCCGGCCACGGGCGGACGGGGCGGCGGGATCCTCTGTCCGGGGGGCATCACGGCGACGCCCGTGATCGGGCCCACGGACACGCCGGGCAAATACACCGTCTACGCGGCGAGTTGGGACGGCATGCTGCATCAGTTGAACGTGGCCGACGGCGAGGAGGTGGCGCAGCCCTCCAAATTCATGCCGCCCAACGGCAAGCCGTATGCGCTGAATCTGTTTAGCAACATGATCTACACGCACACGGCGCAGGGCTGCGGGGGCAACCCCAACGTGGCGTACGTTTACGACCTGGCCAGCAAGAAGGTGGGCACGTGGGGTCCGGCGGGCGGCGGCATGTGGGGACGGACGGGTCCGGCGATCAGCGCCAACGGCACCATGTACACGGGTACGGGGGACGGCAAGTGGGATCCGGAGAACGGCATTTACGGCAACGGGATTGTCGGCCTGAAGCCCGATCCGAAGACGAAGATGCTGCTGCTGGAAGACTACTACGGCCCGTCGAATGCGGAGTGGCTGGTGAAGCGCGATCTGGACATGCAGGTGACGCCGGCCATCTTCAACTACAAGGGCAGGGAACTGATGGTGGACGCGGGCAAGGAGTGCCGCGTGTACCTGATGGACACGGCGTCGATTGGCGGCGACGATCATCGCACGCCGTTAGAGCGCACTCCGCTATTGTGCAACGAAGAGGTTAACTACTCGTCGGCGGGCATATGGGGATCGATGGCGAGTTGGGAAGACTCCAAGGGCACGCGCTGGGTGCTGACGCCGATCTGGGGGCCGAAGCACTCGGCGTTCAAGGCGCCGATAGAATACGGCAAGGTGACTTACGGCGCCATCGTGGCGTTCAAGGTGGAAGAGAAGAACGGCAAGGTGCAGTTGACGCCGGCATGGATCTCGCGCGATATGAACCACGCGGAGCCGCCGGTGATCGCCAACGGGGTAGTTTTCGCCTACGGCAATGGAGAGGACACCGACCAGTCGGTTCCCGACGTGGGCCTGGACGACACCGCGGAGAGGCGCATCCCCGGTTCGACGCACGCGGTGCTGTACGCGTTGGACGCGCAGACGGGAAAAGAGCTGTGGTCCAGCGGGGACGAGATCAAGAGCTGGAATCACTGGAGCGGACTGTCCCTTGCCAACGGCCGGGTCTATATTGCCACGTTCGACGGCAACCTGTACTGCTACGGGATCAAGAAGTAGCCGGCCATGAAAGCACTACCGATCCGATGGCCAGCGGGCCTGGTCCTTTTGGCCGGCATTGCCGCGGCGCAGGGTTCCGACCTCGCCGCCAGGGTGCGGGCGCTGGAGGAGAGACTGGCCGCGCAGAGACATGCGCTGAACGATTTCGGCGGCCTGATCCGCTACGGCAGCGAGGATGCGGAACTGGGACCGCCCAAGCCCGGCGAGGACCGGGTGGTCTTCCTGGGAGACGATGTCACCGACCTGTGGGGCCAGGGCGCGGCCAAATTCTTTCCCGGCAAGGCGTACGTGAACCGCGGGATTGCGCGGCAGACCTCGGCGCAGATGCTGGTGCGCTTCCGTCAGGACGTGGTGGCGCTGAAACCCAGGGTGGTGGTGATCGAGGCGGGCATCAACGATCTGCTGGTGGCCAGCGAGGGCGTGACGGCGGAGAACTTCCTCTCGATGATGGATATCGCCAAGGCGAATGGGATCCGCGTGGTGCTGGCCTCGGTAACGCCGGTTTGCGATTGCTATACGAAGCAGACCGGGCTCAGGCCGCAGGGAAAGATCATCAGCCTGAACGGCTGGATCAAGGATTTCGCGGCAGCGAGCGGCGCGGTCTATCTGAATTACTACTCCGCCCTGGCCGACGGCCGGAATTTCAAGAAGGAGCTGACCAACGACGGTCTGCTTCCCAACGACGCCGGCTACGGCGCGATGGCTCCGCTGGCGGAGAAAGCGGTCGCGGAGGCGCTGGGGAAATGAAAGGATTTGGTGCGATGCGTAGAAGACTGACGGCATCTTTTGCCGGCGCTTTTGTCTGCCTGGGCGTGGCCCACGCCCAATTCGGGCGAGGCGCCGCGGAATGGAGCACCTCTGGCGGCGATGCCCATCGCTCGTCGTCGGTGGCGGCGGACCCGAAGATCTCGGTGGCAAGTCTGTCGAAGCCGGGCTTCGCGCTGTTTTGGAAGATGAAGCTGAACAACGAGGCGAGACAGCTCAACGCGCTGTTTTCGCCCACGCTGATGGACCGCTATATCGGAATTCACGGCTTCCGGTCCTTCGCGTTTGTGACGGGCAGCGGGGATAACGTGTACGCGGTGGATACGGATCTGGGGCGCATCGACTGGCAGAAGAACTTCGGCTCCAAAGCGGCGGCGGACGGGTCGCTGACTTGTCCGGGAGGCATGACTACGGGGACGGCGCGCTCGATTGGCGCGGCGTTTGCCGCGGCGATGCCGGCGGGGCGCGGCGGCGGCGGGCGCGGCACGCCGGCCAAGAGCGGAGTGGGTGAACCGGGCGAGGGCGCGGTCACGCTGGCGGAACTCAACGCGCGGGCGGCAGCGGCCGCCGGCAGAGGCGGCGCGGGCGGACGCGGACCGGGCGCGGGTGGCCGCGGCCAGCGGGCGGCCGTGGTGGTCAATTCCCTGTCCAGCGACGGCATGTTTCACACCAATTACGTTTCCAACGGCGACGAACCGAATCCGCCGGTTCGCTTTCTGCCGCCCAACGCCAACGCGCAAGGGCTGATCATCGTGGACAACGTGGCTTACGTGGCCACGGTGGGCGGCTGCGGAGGCGTTCCCAACGGGATCTGGGCCCTGGATATCGCGTCCAAGGCGGTCGGCAGTTGGAAACCGGAGAGCGGCGAGGTGGCCGGGTCCGCGGGTCCGTCGTTCGGGGGAGACGGAACCGTGTACGTCTCGACCACCGGCGGCGACCTGGTAGCGCTGGAGGCAAAGACGCTGAAGGTGAAGGATGTGTACCGCGCGGGTCAGGAGCTGACTTCCACTCCGGTGATTTTCCCGTACCATGAGAAGACGTGGCTGGCGGCCACCACCAAGGACGGGCGCATCCACCTGGTGGATAGCGCGGCGATGGGCGGGGCGGCCGCGAACAGCGCGCCGTACTCGACGGCGGGCGATTTCATTCCGGGCGCTCTGGCCACCTGGCAGGATGCGGCCGGCACGCGCTGGATTCTCGCGCCCACGGCGGGACCGGTGCCGGCGGACGCAAATTTGCCCGCGTCGAATGGCGCGGTCACCAACGGCGCGATTGTGGCGTGGAAAGTGGTGGAGCAGAACGGTGCGGCGGCGCTGGAGCCCGGCTGGGTATCGCGCGACCTGGTATCTCCGTTGACTCCGCTAGCGATCAACGGCGTGGTGTTTGCGGTATCCAGCGGGGAAATGCGGGCGAAGGACGGCAAGCCGACGGCGGCGCAACGGGCCAAGGGCTCGGCGCCCGCGATGGTGTACGCGTTGGATGCGGCCACGGGCAAGGAATTGTGGAATAGCGGGAAGACCATCACCTCGTTCACGCACGGCGGCGGCCTGGCGGGCGGCGCCGGGCAGATTTATCTGGGTACCCACGATGGCACGTTGTACTCGTTCGGATTCCCGATCGAGCACTAACCCACCGACGCGGCAGGCACCAGTGCCCAAAGTCACTTAATTTTCCAGCTTTGGAAAAACCAAGTGGTAGATCTTGGCACGCCAATTGCACTTTCCAGACCATAGCGTGGAATATTTCGGCATTTTAAACGGGTTAGCAGTGTCGCGGTGTGGGATTTCACACAGGAATTGGGGTATATGCCACAGAAACAGGTCCTCAGAGAACACACTTTCACCCAGGGGCTCACCGAGGCGCAGATCGACCATTTGGCTGGAATTTCGCACCCGGTGTCGTTTAAAGAGAACGAAGTCGTTCTGGTCGATGGGGCACGCTCGACATCCTTCTTCCTTTTGCTGACCGGCAGTGTCGTGGTGGAGCTGCGCGGGGGGCAGTACGTGATGGCGCTGCAGGCATTGGGCCCAGGCGATGTGTTTGGCTGGAGCGCCTTGTTGGACGATCAGGACACGCTGTTCCAGGTTCGGGCGCGCGAGTATACCACCGCCTTGCAGATTGACGGGGCCACGCTGAAAGCCTACTGCATGAGCGACCCCGCGCTAGGTGCGGAATTTTTCCACAGAATTCTCCGTGTGGTGGCGGGACGCGTCAAGGCCACCGAAGTGCGCTTCGCGGAAATGTGCGGCGTCAGGATCTAGGGGCGCAACTCGCACCGCACTTGAATCAAAGACTCCGATCGATGAACCGGCGATCAAAAAAGTAGAAGAATCCGTCTTCCGCGCCGAGGAGGAGATCGGGCTTGCCGTCGCCATTCCAATCCACGACGTACGGCGTCGCGTTGTGACCCTCGAATTTCCGCCGCAGCAAGCGCCCGCGCAGCTTCATGACGGGCCGCTCACGGGTGCCGATGTTTTGGTACCAGATGGGACCCTCCGGGGAATCGGTGATCAGATCCAGGAGGCCATCGCCGTCCCAATCCGCCAGTTCGATTTTGCGCCGGCCGCTGGCTCCGCCGCGTCCCTGCGACAGATTGAGAAAGCGTCCGTCAGGCTCCAGGAAGATTCTCTCCGGGGGGAGCAGGACCAGCGTTCCGTTCCTGCGCTGCCGGCGAAACAGCGAGAGGTAGCCGCGGGAATCGAGCATCACCAGGTCGGGCAAGCCATCGCCGTCCCAATCCACTACTTTGGGCGTGGTGCGCCACTGGGTGACGAGTTGTTTGCCTTTGGGTTCCCACCACACCCAGTCGGGCTTGGGCGGCCGCGCGGGCCATTCCACTTCGATGGGCTGCGCGGCGGCCAACTCGGGGGCGCGCGCGGTGCCGGTGTTGCGATACCACTTGACGGCGCCGGTGATGTCGTTGACCAGGATGTCGGGCTTGCCGTCGAGGTCCCAATCGGCCACCGAGATGTTGGTGTAGCCCCACTTGGCTTCCGCCGGACCCTGCACCGAGCCGCTGGGGCCCGCCATGATGCGAATGGTCTCACCGCCGGCCCGCAGGTAGCCGCGATCTTCGAAGACGGGCGCGACGGCGCTGCCGGTGTTCTCGAAGAACTGTATGTAACCGGCGGAATTGCCGGCCAGCAGATCGAGCTTGCCGTCGCCATTCCAGTCCACCACTACGGGGCGGGAGAGAGCGCCGCTTTTGAGGAACGGGTCCACCTGTTGGAAGTAGCTCGGGGGCGCAAAATCCGGTTCCTGGCCGCGCGGGGAGAGGTTCTCCACGAGCGCCACGCGGCCGTCCTCTTCGCCCACGATCAGCGAGGGCCGGCCATCGGGGTGCCAGGAGACCACGCGCGGCTGGATCATGCACAGGTCCATGTGGAGCGGCTGGCGATGTACGGCGAACAGTTGGCCCGCGCTCAAACGCGGCGCCGTGCGCGTGCCGGTATTGCGAAACAGGGTGATGCTATCGATGAAGTTGGCGGCGATCAGGTCGAATCGTCCCTGGCCGAGCCAATCCACCGGATTGGGCACGGGGCTGCCGTATTGATCGATAGGCTTGCCGCCGGCTTCCACCAACACGCCTTCGGCGTAGCGCGGTTCGGCGTTGCTGCCCAGGTTGCGATGGAAGTAGACGTAGCCGTGCAGCGGCCCGCGGGTCCACTCGCCCTTCTCGTTGAAGGCGTCGTCCCACCCGTAGTCGCGCCAATCGCTCACGCCCACGAGGAGGTCGATCTTGCCGTCGCCGTCCCAATCCACGGGATACCAGAGATCGTCGCGGCCCACCCAGTAGTTCTGCGTGAGTGGGACCTTGACGAACCGGGAGAGGCGGTTTTTGCGGACATCGCTGTAGTAACCGCCGCTCACCACCAGGTCGATCTTGCCATCGCCATTAAAATCGGCGGCTACCAGGTCTTTGGTGCCGGGACCCAGCCACTCGGCGCGGTCGAACAGCGGCTGGGCATTGGAACCGAGATTGCGGAAAAGGTAGGTGCCGTTGTAGGGATGGTCGGGGCAACCCACGATGAGATCGGTATTGCCGTCGCCGTCGAAATCGAGCGCCACGGGATGCGCCCCCAATCCCACCGAGAGGCGTCCTTTCACGCCGGCGCGGCCGTAGGTGATGCGGTCTCCGGTCCCCACCATGGCGGGGGCGGCGAGGCGCTCGGTCTCCCCGTCGGCGGCGAGGTCGAAGTACACGCGATAAGTGCCCGGGCCGGCGGACACCCAACTGACGGTGGCTTCGGGGACGCGCCAATCGACCTTCGAAGGGAGAATGCCGTCCGAGAGAGGCCCGATGACGCGCACCGAATCCGGATTGAATCCGGCGGGCAAGTTTTCCTGCGCCAGGACTGGTGTGCCGCGCGGCGCGTCCAGCGTCGAGGCGAAGCGCAGGTGGTTGCGGGTGGGCCACGGGCTGGCGCCGCGCCGCTCAATGGTCGCGGCCGGGACGGCGCAGGCAGCGGCCAACAGGCAACACAGGAAATTCAAACGCATGTCATCGGCTATCGAACCGCAAAGTTCATGATACTCCGGCCCACAGTTCCCACTCCGGGCTGCGCCGCCGGTCCCCGGCATTTTTCTTCTTGCATTTCCCCTCCCGCCCGAAGCATAATGCCGCATTGTCGTTTCGAGGATAGGGATGCGCAAGAGGGTAGTATTTATCACCATGTTGCTGGCCGTAAGCTGCCAGCGCGACCGCGATAAGGCCGTCAAGGCGGAAGTCGAATCGCTGCGCAACTGCGCCCAGATGATCGATTCGGGGATTCGCCCCATCGCTTCCACGCGCGAATTGCGCTTCCAGGGCAAGGTCGAAAACGCCACAGCAGTCTGCCGCGGCGGCGACGTGGCGGCGCAGTTCCGCGTCACGCCGTGGGTGGATTGGAGCAATTACTGGGGCACCGGCGACGCCAAATCCAAAGCGCCGGAGTTCGTCACCCAGGTCAACCCCCAGGCGAACCATCTGAGCCCGACCGGACGCGGCATCGATGGCGCGCTGCTCGATCTCGAATACCAACGCATCGAGCTGATCAAGTTTAATCTCTTCGACAACAACAAGACCTACCGGCAGTACGTCACCGGCCGCAAGGGGGTGCCTGGCCCGGCGCTCAAGTTCTGGGCGGAATTGCGCCTGCCTCCCACGCATCCCAATTATCGCGACGTGGGCGGCGCGGGCGAACAGGTGTGCCACGGCGAACTGATTCGCGGACGCACCCTCACCGGCATTTGCAACGACATACGGAACCCGCTGATGGGGTCCACCGGGCAGCTTTTCGGGCGCAATGTCGAATTCGACACGCTTTTCCCCGACCTGGGCCGCACCCAGCTCACCCGCAACCGGCACGGCGACCGCCTTGCGCTGCTCAAGCCGGACCCGCAGGCGATTTCGCGCAAGCTCTTCACGCGCGCGCAATCCAACCCGGCCGCGTGCAACGATGGCTACGGCCTGCCCGGCTTTTCCAAAGACGCCAACTGCGACTACAAGAAGGCTCCCTTCTTCAACGTCCTCGCCGCCTTCTGGATTCAGTTCATGACGCATGACTGGTTCAGCCATCTCGATGAAGGTCACAACGCCAAAGAGTACATGAGCGTGGGCTGCGGCGAGGCGCAGTTGGGCTGCCGCGCGGGCGACCGCATCGACAAGGCGCTGGTGGGGGAATCGGGCGAGCCCGGCAAGTTCACGCAGGAAGGTAAGGAGTATCTGGAGCGCGCGCCCAAGACCTACGCCAACAACGTGACCGCGTGGTGGGACGCCTCGCAGATTTACGGCTACGACGACCGCTCCCGCAAGCGCGTCAAGCGCGACCCGGCGGACCGCGCCAGGCTGGCGATGCCCGGCGGCCTGCTGCCCACCTTCGAACCCGCCGACCCGATTAACCCCGAGTGGGCGGGGCAGGAGGCCACCGCGTTTCCCGATAACTGGACCATCGGCATCAGCTTCTACAGCAACCTGTTCGCGCGCGAGCACAATGCCTTCGTCGCCGAGTTTCGCCGCGTGGCCGCGCAGACGCCGGAAGCCGATTCGGGCCTGCGCAATCCGGGCAGGCCGGACGCGGTCATCCGTTACCGGGACGTCACGCCCGACGAATTGTTCGAGGCGGCCCGACTGGTGGTGGCCGCCGAGATCGCCAAAATCCACACCACCGAGTGGACCCCGCAACTGCTCTATAACGAGCCGCTGTATCGCGGTATGAACGCCAATTGGAGCGGCCTGTTGGGCGGTCCGCTGGGCGACAGCAAAGCGGTGGCCGATGCGCTAGGGCAGATCGTGACGCGGGATTTCGGCAAGTCCACCGATGTCAAAAAGGCTGGCCAGTGGTATTCCGTGTTCGCTTCCGGGCCGGGCATATTCGGACTGGGCAGCCAGGTCTATGCCGACGACCCCGTGTTCGCCATCCTGGACCCCAATAAGAAGGATATCTGGGACATACGCAATCCGGACCACGTCAACGGAGGCGTGAATCATTTCGGATCGCCGTTCAACTTCCCGGAGGAGTTCATCACGGTCTACCGCCTGCACGCGCTGGTGCCCGACCTGATCGAATACCGCGATCTGCGGAAAGACGCGAACCGGATTCAGAACAAAATTCCGGTGATCGAGACTTTCCAAGGCAAGGCCACCGAGGTGATGCGCTCGCGCGGCCTGGGCAATTGGGCGCTGAGCATGGGGCGGCAGCGACTGGGATTGCTGGCGCTCGAAAATCACCCGCGCTTCCTGCAAAACCTGAAGATGGGACGCCTGGAGAGCGCCACCCAGCAGATCGACGTGGCGGCGTTGGATTTGATCCGCGACCGCGAGCGCGGGGTTCCGCGTTTCAACGAATTCCGCCGCCAGTACGGCCTGCGCCAGTTGAGCGGGTTCGACGATTTTATCGACGCGCATGCCCCTACCCGGGAACAGAAGGACCTGGTGAAATTGCTGCGCGAGATCTACGGGCAGCACACCTGCGACGCATCCAAGGTCATCACCGACGCGCAACTCGATGCCAACGGGAAGCCCATCGACGATTGCCTGGGCCACCCCAACGGCAGCCTGGTGGACAACGTGGAGGACGTCGATACGGTGGTGGGCTGGCTGGCCGAATCGACGCGTCCGCACGGTTACGCGATCTCGGAGACGCAGTTCGTGGTGTTCATTCTGAATGCCTCGCGGCGTCTCTTCAGCGACCGCTTTTTCACCTCGAGTTTCCGCCCGGAGTTTTACACCACGCTGGGGCTGGATTGGGTGAAGAATAACGGTCCCGGTCCGGTGCAAATGGAGGAAGGCACGCCCAACGGCCATCGCCAGCAGGTGTTGCCGCTGAAGCGCCTGCTATTGCGCGCCATGCCGGAACTGGCGCCGGAGTTGCAGCACGTGGTGAATGCGTTCGACCCCTGGGCGCGCGACCGCGGCGAGTATTATTCGCTGGATTGGAAGCCGCGCAAAGGGGCGGAATCGGACGCGGCATTCCAGGAAAGCGCGAAGAAGTGAAGGGTGTGGGGGCTTCATTCCGTTTCAGGAAGCCTTCTTGAGCATGGCGCGCTCCAGCGCTTTGGGAACTTCGATTGCGACGAAGCGGCTGGCGGCGTATAGGTAGTCTTCGCCACTCTCGTCAACGATGCGAAGGTCCCCATCCTGCGCCGCATCGAGGTCCGGGACGACCGGGTAAATTTTGTGCAGTTCCAGGGACGCCTCGTAATCGGAGTTATTTATGCAAACCACAAATCGCGGAGTTGAATCCTTGCGTCGCATTCCTCGCATCAATCTTACCCCACGACTTCTTCGTAGCGATGACGCCAGGCGATTCCGCCGGTGGCTTGAAAGACGTTGAGCGCCTGTTCGTACAGTTCGCGCGGTATTTCGAGACCTCCTTCCCAGCAGCCCAGCGCCTGGTAGAGCCTGACCGCGGCGATCAGCGCCGGGGGAGCGATCGACGGGAAAAAGGAGGCTTCGGCGGCGGCGACCTCTTCGGCGGGAGCGGTCCGAACCCACTGTCTGGCCCGGGCGTAGGCGTCGAGGAAAACCCGGTAGGTTTCGGTCTTCCGGAATTCGCGGGCGCAGCAGAGGCTGCTGAACGCCACCGCGGGCACGGACGCTCCCACCGAGGCGACGATCTCGCCGGCAACCACGGGCGCTTGCAGGTGCACATAGTCGCCCTTGCCGCCTTGGAAGGCGGATGCCATGGCTTCGGGTGTTCCGGCATCAATCACCTTGATCTTCTTCCAGTCGACTCCGTTGTGCTGGACGGCGTATTTCAACATGGCCAGCGGCTGCGCGCCGTGGTCCGCCAGCAGGGTCCGGCCTTCAAGTTTCTTCCAGTCGAACGCGGTGTCCGGCAGGCGGCCCACCAGGAAGAAACCGTCCCGCTGGTTGATCTGCGCGAAGTGCACGGGGAGCGGTTCGAGGCCGCGTTCCAGCGCGTTCCAGTTCGACGACACCGCCGACTGCATGATGTCGACTTCGCCATCCCGGATGAGGGCATAGCTGCGCTGGCCTGGCCCGAGCACGCTATAGAGCACGTCGTGCCCCTCGGATTTCAGCATGTGGAGGCAGCAAAGCAGCGGGGTGTAGAAGGCGGAGTGGCGCGAGGCCATGACGCGGAGTGGCATGTCTTCTACTATGGCAAAAGCGGCTGACCGGGTGCGGGGGGGACGGCGGTGTACGAGAATGGGATTTCCTGGAAGCGTACGGAACAGAGCAAGGAGGTAACCATGTCGAAGACGAGCTCGCGCCGTGGATTTCTCGGCGCATCGGCGGCCGCGGTTTCCGCGCTGGCCAATCCGGGCCTCGCGGCCGCGCAGGGCGCCGGCGTCAAGCCCGCCGACCTGCCGGACCTGACGATCAAGGAGGTCCGGGTCTACAACATCAACACGGGCCGCGGCGGCGGGACGCAGCTTGCCGGCATCGTCACCAATAGCGGGATCGAGGGCAACTACTCGCTGGCCGCGCGTTACTGGCACCCCAACTGGAGCAACCTGGGCTGGCTGGATTACGCCAAGCGCGCGCTGCTCGGCAAGAGCGTGCTCGATCTGCCGGCGCTGACTTCGCAATGGACGCCGGAGCTGCGCCGGCTGGGTCAACTTTCCTACGCGTCGGCCATCGATAACTGCCTGTGGGACGCGCTGGGCAAGGCGGTGAACCTGCCGGTCTATCGAATCCTGGGCGCCTATCGCGACAAGGTCAAGGCATATGCCAGCACGCAGCATCACGCCACCATCGAGGAGTTCGTGACCGAGGTCAAGCTGATTCAGTCGCAGGGATTCACCGCGTACAAGATCCATCCGCCCTCGCCCAACGGCGGGCACGATTACAAATTGGACATCGAAGTGGCCAAAGCGGTGCGGAAGGCGGCCGGCGACAATTTCACCCTGTTGAACGATCCGGTGGGCGTCTACACCCGTGAGGAAGCCTTCAAGGTGGGCCGCGCGCTGCAGGAACTGGACTTCATCTGCTACGAAGATCCGATTCCGACGGACGATATCGATGGGCTGGTGCAGTTGAACCAGGCGCTGGACATTCCGATTCACATCGGCGAGTTTATTTTCTCGCCATACAATTTTGCCGAGTACATACGGCGGGGAGCGATGGACGTGGTGCGCTTCATCGTGGACAACGTGGGCGGCATCACCGGCGGCATGAAGATCGCGCGGCTGGCGGAATGCTTCGGCATGGAGTGCGCGCCGCACAACTGGGGCGAGGCCTACGACCACGCCGTCCACTTCCACTGCGAGCTGGCGATGCCCAACAATGTCTGGTTCGAGATGACGGTGCCGCAGGGATCGAGCGACCGCCCGTACGTGAAAGACAAGTTTCGCGTCGCCAAGGACGGCTACGTGTACGCTTCGGCGAAACCCGGGCTGGGCGTGGAACTCGATCGGGCAGTGCTGGACAAGATGACGACCAGGATCGACCGGTAGGAACCTCCCCACACGCGAGTCCCGTGTGCCGTATCATGGGCTGCATGTCCCATGCCTTGCCCGTTTTCCCGTGGCGGATTCTCGCCGCTCTTTTCGCCGTGCCCTTGCTCTACGCGGCCGACCCTGATCCGCGCGAATGGCCTGCTTACGGAGGTGGGCCGGAAGACATCCGCTACTCGACCCTCAAGCAGATCAATCGCGCCAACGTGAGCCAACTGACGATGGCTTGGTCCTACGATGCGCAGGATGGCCCGGGCGGATTGCAGACCAGCCCCATTGTCGTTGGCGGGGTGCTCTACGCCCTCACGCCGAAGCACCAGGCGATCGCGCTCGATGCGGCCACCGGGAAACTGCTCTGGAAGTTCGATTCCGGCCTCGACCTCCGCGGGCCGAATCGCGGCGTCACCTACTGGACGGAGGGCGGCGAGGGGCGGATCTTCGCCGCGGCCGGCAGTTTCGTGTACGCGCTGGATGCGCGCACCGGCAAACCGGTCGCGGGCTTCGGCAGCGAGGGGCGGATCGATCTGCGCGGCGATTTGGGGCGCGATCCGGCGCAGCAATCGGTGGTGCTCACCACCCCGGGAATCGTCTACAAGGACCTGCTGATTGTCGGTGGCCGGACGGCGGAGAGCCTGCCCGCGTCGCCGGGCGATATCCGGGCGTACGATGCGCGGAGCGGCAAGCTGCGCTGGAGCTTCCGCACGATTCCGCATCCCGGCGAGTTCGGTTATGACACCTGGCCGAAGGATGCCTGGACCTATATCGGTTCGGCGAACAACTGGGCGGGGATGGCGGTGGATGAGAAGCGCGGCATCGTGTATGCGCCCACAGGCAGCGCGGCGGCCGATTTCTACGGCGCCAACCGGGTGGGCGACGACCTCTTTGCCAATACGCTGCTGGCTCTCGACGCCAACACCGGCAAGCGCATCTGGCACTTTCAGGCGGTGAAGCACGATCTTTGGGATCGCGATTTTCCTTCGCCGCCAAGCCTGGTGACCATCCGGCGGAACGGCCGGCTGGTGGACGCGGTGGCGCAGACCACCAAGCACGGCTATGTTTTCCTGTTCGACCGGACCAACGGTGAGCCGCTGTTCCCCATCGAGTCGCGGAAGTACCCGGCGAGCACGGTGCCGGGAGAGGTGGCCGCGGAGACGCAACCGCTGCCCACGCGGCCGGCGCCTTTCGCGCGGCAGACGCTGACGGAGAGCATGCTGACCAATCGCACGCCGGAAGCGCACCAGTGGGCGCTCGCGCAGTTTCGGAAATTCATCAGCGCCGGGCAGTTCGTGCCGCCCAGCGTGGGCAAGGACACCATCATCTTCCCCGGCTTCGATGGCGGCGCCGAGTGGGGCGGTTCGGCGTTCGACCCGGAGAGCGGACTGCTCTACGTCAATTCCACCGAGATGGCCTGGACTTCCCGCCTGGCGGAAACCGGCAGCGGGATGTCGGGCCGGCGGGTGTATCTCACGCAGTGCGCCGTGTGCCATCGCGACAACCGCGCCGGCGCGCCGCCGCAGATCCCGTCGCTGACCGATCTGGCCCGCCGGCGAAAGGCTGCCGAAGTGAGCGCGGTGGTTCGGCAGGGCGCGGGACGCATGCCGGCATTCCCCAATCTGTCGCGGCAGGCCGTGGACGCGCTTGTCGAGTTCGTGATCGGCGGGGAAGACAAGGAGATGGAGAGCAAAGCGGCGTCGCCGATCCCCAGCAGCGATGCCATGAAGTACCGCTTCACGGGGTATAACAAGTTCGTGGACCCCGAGGGATATCCGGCAATCGCGCCGCCATGGGGGACGCTGAACGCGATCGACCTGAGCACCGGCGAGTATGCGTGGAAGATCCCGCTGGGGGAGTATCCCGAGCTGGCGGAAAAGGGCATGAAGGATACGGGCAGCGAAAATTACGGAGGCCCGATTGTGACGGCTGGGGGGCTGGTCTTCATCGGCGCCACCAGCTTCGATAAGAAACTGCGCGCGTTCGATAAGGATACCGGCAAACTGCTGTGGGAAACGACGCTGCCGTTCGCGGGGAACGCCACGCCGGCAACGTACGAGGTGGGCGGACGGCAGTTCGTGGCGATTGCGGCGGGCGGAGGCAAATCGCGCGCGCCATCGGGGGGAATGTACGTGGCGTTCGCGCTGCCGGGGAAGTGACGTCAACAGGGGGTGGAAATCTGAATTGAGGGGCGCTATGGTCTTGCTTTGAACTACGTCAAAACTCACTCACTGCGGCGGCGCAGGTTTCTGCGCATCGCCTGCACGGCCACGGCATGTGGCGGGCTTGTCTCGTGTGGCCGGGATAACGGGCCGTGGCGCTTCCTGACGGCGGCGGAAGGCCGGACGCTGGAAGCGATTTGCGAGCGCATCATCCCCACCGACCAGACGCCCGGGGCGGCGTGGGCGGGGGTGGTGAACTTCATCGACCGCCAACTGATGGGCCCCTACCGCCGGCAGCAATCCGCCTACCGTAACGGGCTGATGGAGATCGACCGGGCTTCGGTCGGCAAGAGCGGCACGAACTTCGCCGCGCTCGATGCGCAGCGGCAGACGGCGCTGCTGGAATCGCTCGATGGCGGTGCCAGGCGCTTCTTCAACACCGTCATCGCGCACACCATGCAGGGTTATTACGGCGACCCGCGTCACGGCGGCAATCGCGATGCCGTGAGCTGGCGCATGCTCGGCGTGCCGGTGATTCCCATCCGCGGGCGCAACCGCTACGAATTTCCGAAGCAGGGGGCCTAGGCGATGGCACTCAAACACGTGAATGCGGTGATCGTGGGAGCGGGCGCCGGGGGCGGCATCGCGGCCAAGGAACTGGCGGCGGGTGGACTCAGCGTGGTGCTGCTGGAGCGCGGCAAGTGGTACACGGCGAACGACTGCCGGAAAGACGATCTGCGCAATCAGCGGACGAGCGTGCTGGGCAATGTTTCGGGGCCGGACGAAGAGCGCAATCCGCGCGTGGTGGTGGAGCTCAACGGGCAGGAGCGCGTGGTGCTGCCCAGCGAAGGCGGCTACAGCAACAATGCGGGGTGCGTAGGCGGCGGCACCTTCACTTACGGCGCGCAGGCGTGGCGCTATCAGGAAAAAGACTTCCGCATGGCGAGCACGTACGGCGTGCCGGAGGGCAGCGCGCTGAGCGACTGGCCGATCTCCTACGCGGACATGGAGCCGTACTACGAGAAGGCGGAGTACGAAATCGGCGTTTCAGGCGACGTGTCGGCGGACCCGTTTCACGCTCCGCGCCGCAAGCCGCTGCCCATGCCGCCGCTGCCGGTGGGGCGGGAACACACCATCCTCAAGCCCGCCGCCCAACGGCTGGGCCTGCACCCGTTCGACATCCCCATGCTGCGCAACTCCGTGCCCTACGGCGGGCGGCCGCCCTGCATGCAGTGCCGCTGGTGCGTGGGGTTCGCCTGCGAGGTGAACGCCAAATGCGGCACGCAGAATACGGCGATTCCGGCGGCTCTGGCCACCGGGAATTGCGAGCTGCGCACCGGGTGCATGGCGCGCGAGGTCACCACCGACGCGCGCGGACGCGTCACCGGCGTGGCGTATTACGATGCGGACGACCGGCTGCGCGAGCAGACCGCCGATATCGTGATTGTCTCCTCGGCGGCGGTGGAATCGGCGCGCCTGCTGCTGAATTCCAAGAGCAGGATGCATCCGGCGGGTTTGGGCAATGGAAGCGACCAGGTGGGGCGCAACTTGCAGGGGCACACGTACACGGGAGCGTGGGGGCTCTTCGATTTCGATACCTACGACGATATCGGGCCGGGCGCGAGCATCGCCATCTGCGACTACAATCACGGCAACCCCGGCCTCATCGGCGGCGCCATGCTGGCCAACGAGTTCATCCGCCTGCCGTACCAGTTTGTGAGCGCGGGGCTGCCCGGCGTGCCGCAGTGGGGACAAGGGCACAAGGATTTCATGCGCCAGTGGTACCGCCGCAGCATCGCCGTGCAGGGGCCGACGCAGGAGATTCCCATCGCCGAATCGCGCGTCCAGGTGGACGCCAAGGTGAAGGACTTTTGGGGGCTTCCGGTGGCGCGCCTCTCCGGCGGCAAGCACCCGAAGACCATGGAGACGTCCCTCCAAATGGCCGGGAAGGCCGAGGCGTGGCTAAAGGAGGCGGGCGCCATCCGCACCTGGAAGAAACTGGCGGGGAAGGGCACCAGCGGAGGACAGCATCAGGCGGGCACTTGCCGCATGGGCGACGATCCGCGGGTTTCGGTGGTGGATAAATACTGCCGCGTGCACGATCAGGACAATCTGTACGTGATCGATGGCAGCGTGCACGTGACCAATGGCGGGTTCAACCCGGTGCTGACCATCATGGCGAATGCCTACCGCGCGGCGGAGCGCATCGTGAAGTTGCGGAAGGGGAGCGGCGTATGAAGCGCAAGATTCTGCGCGGCGTGCTGCTGGCCGTCGCCGCCGCCATCGTGCTCGTGCTGCCGGCGGGCAGCCTCTATTACGAGTACCACGCCGGCGCCAGTTGCGCGCGCTGCCACGAGATCCGCAAGAACTACGATGCCTGGCACGCGTCCAGCCATCGCGACGTAACCTGCGGCGAGTGCCACGGCGAGATCACCACGCTCGACCCGGGTTTCCATTTGGGGAATCTGCGGCGCCTGGTGCAGCATGTGCGGCAGGGATTCCGCGACCCGGTGCGTTTGGGCACGCGCGATATTCCGCGCCTGATGGAGCGCTGCCGCGCGTGCCACCGGCAGGAGTTCGCGCAGTGGCAAACCGGGGCGCACAGCGCCACCTACCGTACGCTGTTTTTGGACGAAAAGCACAACCGGCAGCGGCTGCTGATGGACGATTGCCTGCGCTGCCACGGCATGCATTTCGAGGGCGGCATCCGCGACCTGGTGGCGCCGCTGGATGCCAAGGGTCCGTGGCGTCTGCTGCGGCCTGAACTGGCGGAGCAGCCGGCGATCCCGTGCCTGAGCTGCCACCAGGTGCATCGCGAAGGGGAATTATTGCCCAAGGCGCGTTACCTGGATGCGGACCCGGCGGCGAAATCGGCCGCGAAACCGTCCGCGAAACAGGAGCTTTTGCGGCCGTCGGTGGGACTGTTCGACCGCCGGGAGCAGAAACATTTCGCCGTGGAGTTGTTGCCGCTGCCGGTGATGCGGGATGGGGCGCGCGCGGTGAAAATCAGCCCCGATACGCGCCAGGCACTCTGCTATCAGTGCCATGCCCCGCTGGCCGGCGCGCTGGTGGGCTCGGGCGACGACCGCACGCCGGTGGGCGTGCACGAGGGGCTGAGCTGTCTGGCGTGCCACCTGAAGCACGGGCAGCAGACGCGCGCTTCGTGCGCCAACTGCCATCCGCGCCTGTCCAACTGCGGCCTGGACGTGGAGAAGATGGACACCACTTTCGCCAATATGGCGAGCGGCCACAACATCCATTTCGTGAAATGCGCGGATTGCCATCCGAAAGGGATTCCGAAGAAGCGCACCGAACCTAACGTCCGCCAGGTCGCGCACCCGGGGAGCGACGGCCTCGAAATACGTTAGTGTATTAATACGGAAGGAAAATCAATGTCTCAAATTGGATTTATCGGATTAGGCATCATGGGCAGGCCCATGTCGCGAAACCTCATGAAGGCCGGCCACAACCTCGTGGTTTACGACGTCGTGCCCGCTCTCGCCGAGGGCGTCATTGCCGATGGCGCGGCGCGCGGCACATCGTGCAGCGACGTCGCCGGCCGTTCGGAGGTGGTCATCACCATGCTGCCCGACGGCCCGGAAGTGGAACAGGCCATCCTGGGGCCGGGCGGAGTGCTGGAAGGCGCCAAGGCGGGCACCATCGTGGTGGACATGAGTTCCATCAGCCCGATGGTCTCTCAGAAGGTGGCGGCCGCCTGCGCGGAAAAAGGAGTCGAGTTCCTGGACGCCCCGGTCTCCGGCGGCGAACCGAAGGCCGTCGACGGCACGCTGGCCATCATGGCTGGCGCCAAGCAGGAGATCTTCGACAAGGTCCTGCCGATCCTGCAAAAGCTGGGCTCCAGCGTGA
>JBEKDV010000099.1:0-20555 GCA_050014175.1 Candidatus Solibacter sp.
TTTTGCGTAGTTGGGTCACAGGGACCTCCTTGTGACCCACAAAATACTACTGCTACAGCGTCACTGCCACCATGACCACCACGCGTAGCGTCCGCCGCGCCAGCGGCTTCGTTCAAACGCCGTTACCTGAAAATGGGTCGTGTCGGCGGGCCGTGGGCGCCACTCGGCTCGATAGCCGCCTTCCCGTAGAGATGCCCTAGACTAGCCGAGGATTGACCGGTTCCCGGCGAGAGACGGCCCACCGCCCATGCAGCAGCGGGGACCCGCCGAGTGCGTATTTTAACGCCTTTGGCGGATCAGCGATCCGCCCACAGCTTCTTGCCCCACAGCTTCTTGCAGGATTCACAGGTTCGCGAAAAGCGCGTGGCATTGAGCGCCCATCGTGCCGCCGGTGATATGCTCACGGAAGGCGTGAAACCATGAGTTTTCCCAAGGCGCTGGGTGCGAGCCTTGCCCTCTTCGGCATGCTGTATGGCTTCCAGTTGCCCTTCCGCGAATTTCCCGGCGTCGAATACCGCCTGGGAGACATCCCGCTTCCGCCCGACTTTCAAGAAAAGACCGAGTGGGCCTTTGCCCGCCTGATGTATCCCCAGTCCCCCTTCGGACGCGGCGGACGCGGCTTCGGCTTCCGCGGCGGCGGCGGATTCGGCCTGTGGACCCAGGGGAACACCATGTGGACCCAGGACTATCCCCGCGCCGACCGCCACTTCGTGCAGGCCCTGCGCCGTTTGACGCGCCTCCACGTCCGCTCCGTCGAACAGCCCGTCAATCTCGACGAAGGCGGCGCCGGCGACTGGCCCTGGCTCTATGCCGTGCAGCCCGGCCACTGGCAGTTGACCGATTCCCAGGCGAAAACCCTGCGCGAATACCTGCTGCGCGGCGGCTTCTTCATGGCCGACGATTTTTGGGGCCCCGCCGAGTGGGAGATTTTCATGGACAGCATGAAGAAGGTCTTCCCCGACCGCCCGGTAGTGGAACTGGAAAACAAAGAGGCGATTTTTCACACCGTCTACGATCTCGACGACCGTTACCAGGTGGCCAGCCATGGTTCCGTGATGAGGGGCGTCAGCTATAAGTGCGAGGGCTGTCCCGACCATTGGCGCGGCATCTATGACGACCGTGGACGCCTCATGGTGGCCATGACCTTTCAATCCGACGTGGGCGATTCCTGGGAGTGGGCCGACGATCCCTACTACCCCGAAAAGTATGCCGCCCTGGGAATTCGCATCGGTGTCAACTACGTGCTCTACGCCATGACTCATTAGCCCCGCGGGCGCCGTAGAGTAGCCCTCCAGGGCTGCCATGCCCCCATTCGTGGGGGCATTCTTCCTCCGCGCCTCCGCCGCTTCGCCCGGTCGGGAGCGGTTGGCCAAGCTATTCCTTAACTCTCTTGAAGTACGTGCTGTACACTTCGTTGGTCACCTGGTAGAAAGGCTTCAGCCGCACCTTGCCCGACTGCGTGTCGCACTCGAAGTGCAGCGCTTCGCCGGCCACCGGCCGCATGCCGCTGAGCGCCGCCCCGGTGGCCGCCAGTTGCGCCGGCGGATCGATCGCGCTCATCATCACCGGCCCGCGCATCACCGCCACCACGTCCGGATTCCTGTCGTCGATCGCCACCGTGCGGAAGGAAAACGGCAGCGTCAGCGCGATGGTGTCGCCGCGCTTCCATTTGCGCGCGATGCGGGCAAACGTGCCGCGCTCCGCCTGCACGTCCGCCGCTTTCCCGTTCACCGCAACGCGCGCCGGATGTTCCAGCCAGCCCGGAATGCGCAGCGACACCGCGAATTCCGCCGGGGTCGCCGGATCCACCGTCAATTCCACGGTCTCGCCTTCCGGATACGCGGTCCGCTGCGTCAGCTTCACCGGCACGTTGCCGGCTTGCCAGCGTGCTTCCGACGAGGCATACAGATTGACCGCGATTCCCTGCCCTTCCGCCAAGTACAGATCGATCGGGTAATCCGCTACCGACTGCACCAGCGTTCCCGCGCAGCACGGCCACTTGCGTTGATAAAAGCCCTTCCTGGCATGGTCGTGATAATCCGAGTAGTAGAAGTATTCGCCATCCTCCGTCGGGTCGATCGCGCCCAGAATGGTATTCAGCAGCACGCGCTCCAACCCGTCGCCGTAGCGCGCCTCGCCGGTAAAGCCGAGCAGGTAGCGCGCCAGCTTGGAATGCGCGTAGTAGCCGCAGGGCGTTTCAAAATGCTCGTGTGTCGTCTCCAGGCTGGCAGCCAGTTCGCCCGAATGCGGATGCACGAAAGCCTCCTTCGGCGCCCAGGCGCCCGAAGCGTACTCCTGCGTCTCCTCCAGCATGTCCCACGCGTTTTGCATGGCGCGCAGATACTTGCCGTCGCCCAGCACCTCGTAAGCCTTGGCCCCGGAGCTGAGCGCGATCGCGTGGCTATACCCGTGCTTCCCCGGAAGAATGTCGCGCCCTGCCGCCAGCGGGTTGAAAAACTCCTCGTCCAGCAGATACTTCTTCGCCATGGCGAGAAACCGCGGGTCGCCCGTCAGCTCATGCGTCTTGAAGAGATTCTCCGGCAGAATATACGGCTCGTCGTAAGGCGCCTGCTTGGGACTGTTCGGCGTGCGGTCGTAGGTATGGTCCGGAATGAAGCGGATCGCGCCATCGATCACCCGCGGCAACAGGTCCTTGGCTTGCGCCACTCCCGCCAGCGTGAAAGCGTCCAGCAGGCCGATTTCGTATTTGTCCAGAATGTAGCAGGGCCATGTGGTCGATGCCTTGGGACTGGCGAACGGATTGCCGTCCTTCGCAAAAGTCGCCGCGTATCCTTCCACCAGGCGACGAGCCTTGTCGGCCGCCCGCTTGTCCCCGGTGGTGGCATAGATGCGCGACAGCCCGGATATGAACTGCCCGATCAGGTGGCCCGGAACAAAACCCTCGGCATCATACCAGCCGCCCATATCGGCGCCCGGCGCGGGCATCCCCACGCGCTGGCGGTAGACCTTGAGGATCCGGTCCTCGTCCAGCTTCAGATAAGCCGCGCGCATCCGTTCATACTGCGCGCCCAGCGGTCCGCCCGTCAGTTTCACCTGCGAATAGGCCAGTTCCCGCAACCTGGTTCGCGCCGGCGCGGCCTGCCCGCGCCGTAAGGCCGCGAGCGAACCGGCGGTTCCCAGAAACATTCGTCGGGTCATGCGTGACAAGGTCATGGTTGTAGCTTCGCATAAGCGATACACTCCGGATATGGGGACGCGCCGAGAGATTCTCGCCCTCCTCGCGGCCCCTGCCTTCGCCGCCGGACCAGGCCCGTACCGCACGCCGTACAAGTACGGCAAACTCGTGCTGCAAGCCTCCACCGAGCCCGGCGCCTTCGATTGCAAAACCGTCGATTGCCCGTTCGTCTTCCATCACAACGGCCGGTTCTACATGACGTACATCGGCTGGGACGGGACCGGCTACCAGACCGGTCTTGCCTCCTCGTCCAATCTCACCGAATGGCGCAAGGAGGGCTGCATCCTTAAGCGCGACCCCGCGTCGCCCATCACCCGCTACAACATCGCCATGAACTGGATCGTGCGCCGGAACCAATTGCAATCCGCCGGCGAATTGCGCCCGGTGCGCGGCCGCTTCCTCGGCGCATTCCACGCCTACCCCAACGCCGGCCTGGAGGAAGGCCCCGCCGTCATCGGCCTCTGCTGGAGCAGCGACCTGCTCCACTGGGAACTCGGCGATATCTGCCTCCAGCCCGAAGAGGGCGCCGACTGGGAAAAAGGCGGCCTCTACAAGCCCTGTCTCCTCGAACACCACGGCACGTACTACCTCTTCTATAACGCCAAAACCGCCGGACGCAGTTGGCGCGAGCAGACCGGCGTCGCCACTTCCCGCGACCTGAAAACCTGGACGCGCTACCCCGGCAATCCCATCCTGCCTAACGGCGGCCCCGGCAGCGGGGACGAGCGTTTTGCCAGCGACCCCTGCGTGCTGCTCCACGGCAAAGAGTGGGCCATGTACTACTACGGCCTCGATCGCCAGGGCAAAGCGCGCGACTTCCTCGCCCTGGGCCGCGACCCCTTCCACTTCACCAAGCTCGACGAAATCCTCATCGACGTGGGCCCGCCCGGCGCTGTCGATTCCACCTACGCCCACAAACCTTCCGTCATCTATCATCAGGGCGCGCTCTACCACTTCTACTGCGCCGTTTCCGGAAAATATCCCGCCGAAACCCGCGGCATCGGCGTGGCGCGCTCGCAGCCCTGGTGAACGGTTGGTATGCTACAAAGCATCTATGTCCGGCCACAGAAATGTCCTCGTCGCCCTGCTCGGCGTGACCGCGGCTCTGGCTCAAGCGCCGTACCAACCCACCACCGAATCCCTGCGCACCCATAAGGCGCCGCAATGGTACGAGGACGCCAAATTCGGCGTCTTCATTCATTGGGGACCTTACGCCGTCCCGGCCTACCACGAGTCGTATGTGGAGTTCATCAGCCCCAAAGCCAACTATGGCTTCCTCTTCGGCGGCCCGCCCTTCACCGCCACTCGCGGCGACCTGCCCCAAGAGCTGTTTCTCGAAAAGACGCGCGCCGACGCCGTCGAATACCACAAAAAGAACTGGGGCGCCGACTTCCCCTACGACGACTTCCTCCCCATGTTCAAGGCCGAGAAGTTCAACCCCGAAGCGTGGGCCAAGCTCTTCCGCGAGGCCGGCGCCCAATACGTCGTTTTCACCGCCAAACACGGCGACGAGTACGCCATGTGGCCCAGCAAATTCACCCATCGCAACGCCATGGAAGTGGGCCCCAAGCGCGATCTCGCGGGCGACCTCAGTAAGGCCGTCCGCGCCGCCGGCATGAAGATGGGCTTCTATCACAACACCACCTACACCTTCTGGGACCAGCGCTACCCGGGGCGCGATTGGGTGGACTACATGAACGGTTCCATCAAGGAGCTGGTGGACCTTTATCACCCCAGCATCCTGTGGGGCGATGTCACCGACGGCCCCATCAAAGACGCGCGCGGCAAAACTCTTCCCGCCGATTATTGGGGCAGCAAACAGGTGCTGGCGTATTTCTACAACCACTCCGAACAGCCCGCGGAGGTGCTGGCCAACGACCGTTGGGGCACGGACCTCGACGGCAAGCCGCTCGGCGATTTCGCCACCCCCGAACGCGCCCGCATGAACAGAATCCGCACCGATAAGTGGGAGACCTGCGATTCACTCGACCCTTTCTCCTGGGGTTACAATCGCAACCTCAAACCCGGCGACACCATGACCACCAATCAACTGGTCGACTACCTGGTGGACGTGGTCAGCAAGAACGGGAACCTGCTCATCAACATCGGTCCCAAAGCCGACGGCACCATTCCGGACTACGCCGTGAAGGTGCTCGAAGGTGTCGGCGAGTGGTTGAAGATCAACGGCGAAGCCATCTACGGTTCCCACTACTGGGAAACCTACAAAGACGGCGACATCCGTTTCACCCGCAAAGGAAATGTTCTTTACGCCATCGCCCTGGAATGGCCCGAAGAAGAGGTGCGCCTCACTTCGCTCGCCGGCAAGGAGGTCGGCAAGGTGGAGATGCTCGGGCTCAACGAGCCTGTCCGGTGGAAACAGGAAAGCGGCGCGCTGGTGATCCAGCCGCCGGGCAAGCGGCCTTGCCGTTACGCTTATACCTTCCGCATCACCTGCCGGTCGCTTTGACGCTCCCTCACGCAGCCGGCATCGCGCCATCAAATCCTTGCAACTTCCTCCTTTTTTTTTCGTCTAACTGGTCAGGAGGCAAGGGCTATGAGCAACGCGGTAGACAGATTGAAGCTCGCCGAGGCAGTTCTGGCCCTCATCGAGCAAAAACGCGCCGAGACCGGTGATACGTCCCTCGGAGCCGCCATCGAGCGCGTGGTCATCGACACCCAGTTCGAGGAACTCGAAGCCGAAATCCTGGAGAATCCCGGCGCCATCGAGCCGTGGCTGATCCGCCGTCGCCGCCCGGGCGATTGAGACCACCGGCCAGTCCAAGCCTCGCTGCGCAACCCTGAGATCTCCGCTGGCTCCGCGCTCGCGGCTTTTGCCTCTCCCCCTGTGCCTCCGCGTCTTCCTCCGCGCCTCCGCGTCTCCGCGTCAAAATCACCCTTTCGAAGGCTTCGACATGCAGGCTACCTGGTCGGCGACAAAGAAGTGAGCCGATCCGCTGGCCGCCGTCAACTTTTCTGCTTCTTCTTGATGCTGCGGTAGACGCCGTAACCGGCCAGGCCAAGCGCCGCGCCGGCCAGCGCGCCCAGGCCGATCACGAGACCGGCGGATAACCCGGTCACGGCCCCTTGCGCGGCCAGTTCCAGCACACCAACCGACGCGCCGCCGGCGGTGCCCACTCCGGCGCCGACCCCGGCCGCCGCCGCCGCTTTTGCCTTTTCTTTTTCCTCTTCCGTCATTTCCATGCTCCCCGAAACAGGCCCCGCGAGCAGAGCCGCTATTCCCATTGTATAGGCCGGCGTCGAATCCATGCGCGCAATGCGAAAATGGGGCTTGCTAGCCGCCATCCTCATCTTCGCCGCCACCTACCTCACGCTCGCCGTCGGCCGCATCCCGTTCCTCCGCGTGGACCGCACCGGCGCGGCGATCGTCGGTGCCAGCCTTATGCTCGCCTTCAACGTCCTCACCGTGGAGGAAGCCTACGCCGCCATCAATTACGACACCATCATCCTCCTCTTCGGCATGATGATCGTGGTGGCCAACCTCCGCCTCTCGGGTTTCTTCGCCACCGTCGCCGCGTGGGTCGTCGATCACGCACACGGGCCGCTCGTCCTGCTCTCCGGCATCGTACTCGTCTCCGGCGTGTTCTCCGCCTTCTTCGTGAACGACACCATGTGCCTGGTCCTCACCCCGCTGGTGCTCGACATCACCCGCCGCCTGGGCCGCAAGCCCATCCCCTACCTGCTGGCCGTCGCCATGTCCTCCAACATCGGCAGTGTGGCCACCATCACCGGCAATCCGCAGAACATGATGATCGGCAGTTTCTCCCTCATCCCCTACCGCACCTTCGCCGCTCAGCTAGCGCCCGTGGCCGCCGCCGGACTCGTCCTCACCATCGCCGTCATCGCTCTCGTCTACCGCGCGGAATTCCGCCTGCGCGTGCCGCTCCAGGTGCAGCATCGCCCGGTGCGCGTGAATCGCCCGCTGCTGGGGAAATCGCTCGCCGTATCCGCCGCCATGATCGTCTTCTTCTTCGCCGGGTGGCCCGTCCCCAAGGTGGCCGTCGTCGCCGGCGCGCTTCTGCTGCTCACCCGCCGCGTCAAACCCGAGAAGATCTACCGCGAGATCGATTGGAGCCTGCTGGTCCTCTTCATCGGCCTCTTCATCGTCATCGCCGGCCTGGAGAAGACGCCCGTGTCCGCCGACCTCTTCGCCGCCGCCGGCCGCTTCCACCTCGATCGCACCGGCCCCCTCAGCATCTTCGCCGCGCTGCTTTCCAACCTGGTGAGCAATGTCCCCGCCGTGCTGGTCTTCAAGACTTTCGTCCCCCACCTGGCCCACCCGGCGCGCGCCTGGCTCGCGCTTGCCATGTCCTCCACCCTGGCCGGCAACCTCACCCTGCTCGGTTCCGTGGCCAATCTGATCGTGGTGCAGCGCGCCCGCGCCGAAGTGGAAATCTCCTTCCGTGAATATGCGCGCGCCGGCGTGCCGCTGACCATTCTCACCTTGGCCGCCGGCATCTGGATGTTAAACTAACGGCTTGTCCTCACATCTCTCGCGGACCGGAGAGTGGTTCCTCCATTCCGGAATTCAACAACCTGACGGCGGCGTGGCCCGCTACTATCTTGCCGATGTGCGCCGCCATCTCCCTGTCTCCACCGAGATCACCGGCTATGCCGCCAGCGCCTTCGTCTATCTGCGCTCCGTCACCCGGGACCCCCGCTATCTCGAGGGCGCGCTCGCTGCCGCCCGCTTCCTCACCCACGCCTGGGACCCCGCATCGCAGACCATGCCGTTCGAAATCGCTCCCGCCACCTTCACCTACTTCTTCGATTGCGGCATCGTCGTGCGCGGCCTGCTCGCCGTTTGGCGAGCCACGGGCGAGCAGAGCTTTCTGGACGCCGCCGTGGCCACGGGCGAATCCATGGCGCGCGATTTCTCCAGCCCCGCCGGCGATTTCCATCCCATCCTCGCCCTCCCCTCCAAGACCCCCGTCGATCGCGATCCGCTCCGCTGGTCGCGCTCCGCCACCTGCTACCAGTTGAAATCCGCCATGGCTTGGTGGGATCTCTTCGAGGCCACCGGCGAAACCCGCTTCATCGAGCCCTACGAGCGCGTCCTCGATTCCTCCCTGCGCACTTACGCCGATTTCCTGCCCGGCCATCCCGAGCGCCCCAAAGTCATGGACCGCCTGCACGCTTTCTGCTATTTCCTGGAAGGACTGCTGCCGCGCGCTACCGTTGCGCGCTGCGCCGCCGCCCTGCGCGACGGCATCGGGCTCGCCGCCTTCCACCTGCGCGCCATCGCCCCCGAATTCGAGCGCTCCGATGTTTACGCCCAATTGCTGCGCGTCCGCCTTTACGCCGATTGGCTCGGCGCCGTGCCCCTCGACCGCCCCGCCGCCGAATTCGAAGCCGCCCGCCTGGCCGCCTTCCAGGTGGCCGCTTCCGACCTGCGCGGCACGCCCGTGAATGGGGGATACTGGTTCGGGCGCAAGAACGCCGAGTTCCTGCCGTTCGTCAATCCGGTCTCGGCCGCCTTCGCCACTCAGGCCCTGGAATTGTGGGAGACCAGCCGCGCGGGCGGCGCCCAGGCGCACCGCCACCTGCTGATTTGAACTTGACCCCGAAGATCAAGATCGCCTTCTTAAGCGGCACCGCCGACCTCAACCGGCGCCTCATCGAGCACCTGCGCGCCCTCTATCCCGAACTGCCCCTCTGGGTGGTCTCCGATTTTCCGCCCGAAGACGCCGGCCTCAAGTGGATCCGCTTCCGCGTCAACCGCTCCTTCGCCGAGAACCTGCGCCGCTGCCGCGAGGAGTTGCGCGGCCACTCCATCCGCCTCGCCGGCGTCATGCTGGTCCCCAACGTCCCTTTCCGCCGCATGCGCCTGCTGGCGCTCGTGCTTTCCCCGCGCGGGTTCCTCGCCTTCAACGAAAACCTCAACCACTTCATGCTGCGGCCGGCGTCGATACCCGCCATCGCCCGCCACATCGCATGGCGGGCCGTCAACCTGCTGCGTTGGACCGTCCGCGCCGCCCGCAAGGCCGATTGGCCCCTCCTGGCAAGCTACGCCGCCGCCAAATTGGCGGGAATGCTGCGCCCTCGGTTGGCAGGCGGGGTACCCTCTGGGTCCGCCTGCCCCACACGTGGGACAGACGCTTTCGTCTGTCAACCCGATGGCGTCACCGTCGTCATCCCGTCCCGCACCGGCAAAGACCTGCTCGAAGTCCAACTCCCCGGGCTGCTCGCCCAAGCCCCCGAGCAGATCGTCGTCGTCGATAACGGCAGCACCGACGATACCGCCGCCTGGCTCGCCTCCATCTACCCGCAAATCGAGGTCGTCCACTCCCCCGCCCCGCTCTCCTTCGCCCGCGCCGTCAACCGCGGCATCGAACGCGCCCGCTGCGCGCACGTCTGCCTGCTCAATAACGACATGCTGCTCGCGCCCGGCTTCTTCGCCGCCCTCCAGCGCGCCTTCCACGACGTCCCCAACCTCTTCTGCGCCACCGCACAGATCCGCTTTCCCACCGGCGTCCGCCGCGAGGAGACCGGCAAGACGGTATTCGCGCAATCCACGCCTGAAGACTTCCCCGTGCGCTGCGACGAGCCCCTGCCCGGCGAAGACGGAAGCTACGTGCTCTATGGCAGCGGTGGCTGCTCGCTCTACGACACCGCCAAATTGCGCGCCCTCGGCCATGTCGATGAGGTCTACGACCCCGCCTACGTGGAAGATCTCGACCTCGGCTATCGCGCCTGGCAGCGCGGCTGGCCCAGCGTGTACGTGGCCGGCGCCGTGGTCGAACACCGCCATCGCGCCACCACCACGCGCTTCTACACCGAAGACCAGCTCGCCCACATCCTGGATGTCAACTATCTGCGCTTCGCCGCCCGCGCCCCGAGCGACCCGAAAGTGTTCCGCCGCCTCTGGACGCAGGCCATCCGCCGCTTGTTCCTCATCAAAGGGCCGCTTTCTCGCGCCGCCGGCATGGCCCTCCGCGGCGGACCCCGCGCGCCGGCATCTTATTCCGAAAACCTCTTCCTGGCCCTCACCGATGGCAGCGTCAGCGTCTTTCCGGGGCGCGCCGCCACCGGCAGACCGCGCGTTCTCGTAGCCAGCCCCTACCTTCCCTTCCCGCTCTCCCACGGCGGCGCCGTGCGCATGTACAACCTCATGCGCCGCGCCGCCACCGAGAGCGACCTCGTGCTGGTCGCCTTCACCGAACACGCCGCGCCGCCGCCCCCCGAGATCCTCGACCTCTGCGCCGAGGTGGTGCTCGTCCGCCGCGCCGGCAGCCACGACCTGCCCTTCACCGGACGTCCCGAAGCGGTGGAAGAGTTCGATTCCCCGTCGTTCCGCGCCGCCCTCCAGCAGACCGTTCGCAAGTGGCGCCCCGCCATCGCCCAACTGGAGTTCACCCAACTGGCGCAATATGCCGCCGATTGCGCCCCGGCGCGCACCATCCTGGTGGAACACGACGTCACCTTCGACCTCTACCAGCAGCTTCTCCGTCTCGACGACCGTTGGGAGCTGCGCCGCGAGCTCGACCTCTGGCGCAAGTTCGAAACCGCCGCCTGGCGCACCGTGGATCGCGTCGTCACCATGAGCGAGCAGGACCGCCGCATGGTGACCTCGACGCCCGCCGTCACCCTCGCCAACGGCGTCGATCTCGACCGCTTCCGCCCCGCCGCCGACGTGCCCGACGCCCGCCGCATCCTCTTCATCGGCAGCTTCGCCCACCGCCCCAACGTCATGGCGGTGGAATTCTTCCTGCGCGAAGTGTGGCCGCTCCTCCATGACGTCACGCTGCACATCATCGCCGGCGCGTGCCACCAACAGTTCCCCGTCGATCGCGATCTCGCACAGCCCGGCATCGCGCTCGATGGTTTCGTCGCCGACGTTCGCCCCGCCTATCAGCGCGCCGCTCTCGTCGTCGCGCCACTGGTGGCGTCCGCCGGCACCAACATCAAGGTGCTGGAGGCCATGGCCATGGGCAAAGTGGTGGTCAGCACGCCGGCCGGCGTCAACGGCCTCGATCTCGCGCCCGGCGACGATTTCGTTCTGGTGCGCACCGCCCGTGAAATGGCCGGCGCCATCGAAAGCCTGCTGGCCTCTCCCGCCGAGCGTGCCCGCATAGAAGCCGCCGCCCGCGCCCGCGTGGAGCGCGATTACAGTTGGGACGCCATCGCCCGCGCCCAATCCGCCCTCTATCGCGAGCTGCTTAGTTGCGGCAACCGCTCCCGACCCCAAGGGGGTACCCCGGTCGCGGCTCTGAACGCGCATCGGAGCCGCGACCGTAAGTAGCTACCTTGTCGGGTTTTTGCCGGAATTGGCAGGATTTCTCCTCCGCGACCTCCGCTCCCTCCGCGCGCCACCCGAGGAAAACGAGAATCCAGCTTCTTCCCTCCCGGTTGTTCTGGCGTTTGCTTTTCTCCGCGTCTTCCTCCGCGTCAAATGGATGCCGTCCCTCTTTGGTTCCGGCTTCGCAGGGTTAGTTAGGGAGCGGTTGGAACGGTTATTTCCGAACAAAGCCCTCGGCACTCGGAAACCGCGGTTCCGCCCCCGCCCCAACGCGCTACCGCTGGCGCAACTCCGCACCGCGTTGCCGGTCGGCGGCGGCTCCGCGGAAATCGCCGGCGGCTTCTCTGGCGAGGGCGCGATTCAGATAGGCCTGCGCCAGACGGGGATTGTTCCTGATGGCCGCGTCGTAGTCGGCCAGCGCCTGACGATATTGCTTGCGGCGGAAATAGACGCCACCGCGCCCGTTCAAAGCAATCGCCAGCTTGGGCTTCAACCACAGGGCCCGCTGGAAATCGTTGAATGCGTCCGCATCCCGGCGCAGACGAACCAGGCAGACGCCCCGTTCGGCATAGGCGTGGGCCATTTCCGGCGCCAGACGAATGGCCGCCGAATAATTCTGGATGGCGGCCTCATTGGATTCCAGGTTTTGCTGGGCCACTCCAAGGCTGTAGTAGGCCGGGGCGTAATTGGGACGCAGCGCGATGGCTTCCGTAAAGGATTGAATGGCGGCGCGATAGTCCTTGCTCCTCATCTGCTCTTGGCCGCGATGAAGGACCTTGTCGAACGGCGTTGGATTCGTGCCGGCCTTCGCCGGCGGTGGGGGCAGCAACTCCGCTTCCTCCAACGGTTCGGGTGGCTCGGCGGGTTTCGGCGCCACCGGAACCACGGGGAGGGGCGTCGCCTTCGGCGGCGCCGAAACGCCCTTGGCCGGATTGGCATCGATTGGTTCGGGTGGCTCGACCGGTTTCGGCGCCACCGGAACCACGGGGAGGGGCGTCGCCTTCGGCGGCGTGGCAACGCCCTTGGCCGGATTGGCATCGTGGGGTTGCGCTCTTGGCGGGGCCACCGGACGTGGGGCGCCTGGCGTGCGAGTGGGGACCGGCGCCGGAGTTGCCGGCCCGACCGCAGCCACCGGACCGGGCGGCTGCGGGGAGCGATTCCACGGCTTCCAGATGGCCAGAGCGCCACCCAGGCCCAGCACCGCGGCCATGGCAACCACGGCCACCACCGCAGCCGTCCGGGAACGCCTGCCGGGCTCGGCAGGCCCGTAAGCGGGTGTCATCGGCTGGGTGGGCTCGGCCGCCAGGGGAACCGGGACAACCGCAGCCGTGGGTGCGCCGGAAAAGGCGTCTGCCAGCGCGCCCACGAACCCGCCACAATTGGGAAAGCGCTCGGATGGTATTTTGGCCAGGGCTTTCGCCAGCACGCCATCCACTCGCCGGGGAAGGGCGGCGTTTCGCGTGCTCGGCGGCGCCGGAACCTCGTTGACGATCTTGTAGGTCAGGGTGGCTAGGGTGTGGGGACCAAATAGCGTGCCGCCGGTCATCATCTGGTACGCCACCACGGCAAGCGCGAATTGATCCGCCCGCCCGTCCACCGCCTCGCCGCGGATCTGTTCCGGCGCCATGTACTCCACCGTTCCCATCACCATGCCGGTGGGCGTAACGGTGCGTGTATCGGTGATGCGGGCGATGCCGAAATCCATGATCTTGGCGGTTCCGGCGGTGTCGATCATGACGTTGGCCGGTTTGATATCCCGATGGATCACGCCTCGCGAGTGGGTATAGTCCAGCGCGTCGGCCATCTGGCGCAGCACACCGAGGAGCGTTGCCCCGTCGGGCAGCGGATCGGCCTTGAGCCGCGCCGCCAGGCTTTCGCCTTCCACATACTCCATCACCACATAAGCCCGTCCGCCGTCTTCGAAAACGTCGTAGACGCTGACGATATTGGGATGTTTGAGCAGGGCCGCGGCGCGCGCATCGCGCAGTAAACGGCTGCGCAGAAACTCGCGTTCCTGGGGATCGTCCACCCCGAGGTCTACCGTCTTCACCGCGACCTGGCGGTTGAGCAGCGGGTCCGAGGCGAGGTAAACCACACCCATCGCGCCTCGTCCCAGTTGGCCCAACACCGTGTATCTGCCAAACGTCTGGCTCATGGTCCGTCGCTCGATTATGCTGTGACTGCGGTTCGTACTTCTGTGCGGTTTCGTACGAAATGTGAACTCAGCTCCCTACTTCGGCGCCTCCGCGGCATACCCTTTATCCAGCCAGTCCGCCTTGAATCCCGTCCCCAGGTACAACGCCTTGGCCTTGGTGAAGCCCATCTGCTTCAGCATCTCCACCGCCGGCTTGACGTTGGGGCACCGGTCCCACGGGCAGCAACCGCAATACACCACCACCTCGCCGGTGCGCGGCAGTTTGCCCGCCTCCGCCTTCAGCATGGCCAGACCAGCTTCCGTCTGTCCCGGTCCGGCGTACACCGATCCCGGGATGTGCTTGCTGCGGTACAACACATTGGGGCCGACCATGAACACCGCTGGATGTGCCCCCTTGCCCGCCAGTTGCCCTGCCAGATCGGGCGGCTGAACCAGCGCCAGATCGGCCGCCGCCAGCACGGCTGCGACCGCCGCCAGCACTGCCGCCAGCCGCGTAAGTTTCTGATTTTTCACGCCTGTGAAGTTTCCGCCCATTCCAACAATCCTTCCATACATGTTTTAATAGTAGTTCGTATGCATCGTTTGTTTGGACTTTTGTTATTCGTGTGCGCCGGTACCCTTTTCGCCGCCGCGCCCCCAGAGCCCGCCCTTCCGCAGGCCAAGGCGGCGATGGCGCGCCTGCCGCTGCGCTTCGAGGAGAACCGCGGCCAGTGGGATGCCTCCGTGCGCTTCACCGCGCGCTCCGCCGGCCCCAACCTCCAGTTGACCGCCCAAGGCCCCGTGTTCCCCGTCGGCCCCAGCCGCGTCGAAATCGGACTGGTCCACGCCAACCCGTCGCCCGTCATCGAGCCGCTCGACCAGATGCCGGCCATCACGAATTACATGGTGGGCCCGCGCAGCCGGTGGCACACCGGCATCGCCAACTACGCCCGCGTGCGCTACCACAGCGTCTATCCCGGCATCGACGTGGTCTACTACGGCAAAGAGAACCAGCTCGAATACGATTTCGTCCTCGCTCCCGGCGCCGACCCCGATGCCATCCGCCTCAATTTCCGCGGCGACGTGCGCGTCTCTCTCACTCCCACCGGCGACCTCGCGCTCGATTCCCACGGCGCCCAGGTGCTCCAGAAAGCGCCCGTGATTTACCAGGACAACCAGCCCATCAAGGGCCGCTACACCCTGCTGGCCCATAACCAGGCCGGCTTCCGGCTGGGCCGCTACGATCGCGCGCGCCCCCTGGTCATCGACCCCATCCTGGTCTACTGCGCCTACATTGGCAGCTCCGGCGCCGATCGCGTCAACGCCATGAAGATGGGGCCCAACGGCCTGCTCTACATCACCGGCCAAACCAATACCAGCGAAATGCAGTGGATCGACGGGGCCTACGACAACTACAACTACGGCGAAACCGATATCTTCCTGGCTATCATCGACACCACCGCCAACGGCAACTTCGCATTCAAGTATTTCTCCTACCTCGGCGGCAGCCTCGTTGATATTCCGCTGACCCTGGACATCGATGCCAACGGCGTCGCCTGGATGGCCGGAACCTCCACCTCCGTCGATTTCCCCATGGCCGGCAACTCCTTCCAAACTACCGGCTCCGCCAGTTTCGTGAACGGGTTTGTCGCCGCCATCGACCCTAGCCAATATGGCGGCGTTTCCCTGATCTACTCCACCTACCTCGGCGGCACCGACGGCTACACCACCATCAACGGCATAGCGCTCGACGCCGCGGGCTTTATCTACCTCATCGGCACCACCCAGGCCGACGACTTCCCGCTCACCGACAGCGGCTACGCCCAGACGCTATACGGCCCCCAGGACGCCTTCCTCACCAAACTCGACCCCAATAACGCCGCCCTGGTCTACTCCACCTATCTGGGAGGCGAATTGGACGATACCGGCAACTCCATCGCGCTCGGCACCAACGGCCTGGTCTATTTCGGCATCAGCACGAATTCCACCCAGTTCCCGCTGGAAGGGCCTTTTTACCAACAGTATATGAAGGGCGGCTCCGGTATCGCGGTCGGCATGATGGACATGACCAAATCGGGTGAACCCTCGCTGGTCTACTCCACCTATTTTGGCGGCTCCGATACCGACCAGGTGCGTAAAATCGCTCTCGACGCCAAGAACGACATCATCCTCACCGGCTACACGTTCTCCGCCGATTTCCCGGTTACTCCCGATGCCGTGCAGCGCAACCCCCTCGGCAACACCGACGTGTTCGTCTCCGTGGTCAATCCCAACGATCCGCCGCACTTCCTGGTCTACTCCACTTACTTCGCCGGCACCCAGGGCGAAGTCGCCTACGACGTCAAACCAGACGCCGCCGGCAATATTTACTTCACCGGCTACACCCTCTCCCCCGATCTCTTCACCGTGAACGCTCCCTATCCGGGGTGGGGCGGCGGCATCGATGTCTTCGTGGCTGCCGTCACGCCCGGCAAGCCCGGCGCCGCCGGCATTTTCTTCGCCACCTACGCCGGCGCCACCGGCACGTATGTCCCCACGTGTCTGGTGCTCGGTCCGGATGGCAGCATCTACGTGGGAGGCTACGGCAACATCGGTCTGCCCATTACCGGCAACGGCTACGCCGGCGGCATCACCGACGGCTTCCTCATGGTGATGCAGTAATCGCGCTTGGTGGGGCGGGCGCCCTCGCCCGCGCGGGACGCCTCGTCCCGCTTGCCCCACGTTGTTCCACAGGTGCGGGCTCCCTGAGTCAGGCAGATACCCAACTCGCGCCATTCTTCCGTACCACCCAGGTGGTCATCGAGCGCCGATCCCGCACCACGGTCGTCTTCAACGGGTCGATCGTCCGCCCGCCCAACTCTTCGGTGAGCTTGTCGAGGAACTCCGCGTCCACCAGGTAGCGCTCCGTTCCGTCGGGCAGCAAAAAACGCCGTCCGCCGATGCGCCGCACCTGCTGTTCCATGCCGATCGAGGAGGCCAGGCGGCAGAATAGCACTCCGCCCGGTTTCAGAACCCGCCACGTGCCGCGCAGCATGGCCAGAAATTGCTCGTCTCCGCGCGCGAAGTGGAGCACCGCGCTGCTCAGCACGACGTCCGCAAACTCGTCCAGAAAAGACATCTCCTCGATGGCTTCCGCCCGAAAGTCCCCGGCCGGAACAAGCGGCGCTAGGGATGCCGCCAGGCGGCGCACGCTCTCCACCGCCCGCGCGTCCGAGTCCGCGCCGAAGACCTCGTACCCCTCGCGCAGAAAATACACCAAGTTGCGGCCACTTCCACACCCCGCGTCCAAGATCCGCATCCCACGCCCGATCCTGCCCCGCAGAAGCTGGTCAAACAGGTAGATGTCGATTTCTCCGAACTGCTCCGTGAGGTCGGCCATGCCTTAGTTTACGCGCCGCCGCGCCGCGATTTGGAAGTCCGCGCCTCGCTGCCGCTCTATGTCATCCTGACCACACGGAAGCGCGCCATCGTGGCGCCGGTCCACTCGGTGGCGTTCTGCGCCGCTAACGGCGGGCGCCCCCCAAGCTTCCCAGATGAGCGACTTGGGGCTCCTTTCACTTCGACGGGTCGCGCGTTTCCCGCCCGGAAAGGCCGGCGCGCGCCACTTGCCCTATACTGGATACCAGTACGTCGGGGCGATGCGCGCGGCGCTACTGCACTCAGGAGGCACACGGCGACGGGGCATAGGAGGAGGCAACGTGAAGAAGCTCACCGCAATCGTCGGTACTGCCCGCAAGCGGAGCACTCACAAAGCGGTCCTGCAGTTCCTGAAGAATCTCCAGTCCCTCGGTGACGTCGAATATGAAATCGTCGCCCTCAGCGACTATCGACTCGATATGTGTAGGGGCTGCAAGCTGTGCTTCATCAAAGGCGAGGAATACTGTCCATTGAAGGACGATCGTGACGTGCTCATCGAGAAGCTCATGGCATCCGATGGGGTCGTCTTCGCATCCCCGAATTACTCGTTCCAGGTCTCAGCGATTATGAAGGCGTTCCTCGACAGGCTCGGCTTCGTCTTACATCGCCCACGCTTCTTCGGGAAAACTTTCACCAGCATCGTCGTTCAAGGTGTCTACGGCGGTACCAAGATAGTGAAATACCTCGATTTCGTCGGCAAGGGCCTAGGCTTCAACACCGTGAAAGGCACTTGCGTCACAGCCCTCGATCCGATTACGGAGAAGGGACAGCAGAAGATTGACAGGGCCCTTGGGAGGCTGAGCAAGCGCTTCCACGAAAGACTGGTGAAACCGGCCTATCCCGTGCCGCCGTTGCTGAATCTCATGGCCTTCAGAATGTCTCGAACGAGCATGAAGCTGATGCTCGACGGCAGCTATCGTGACTACACCTACTTCACGGACAAGGGCTGGTTCGAATCGGAATTCTACTATCCCATTCACCTGAGTCCGCCGAAGAAGGCAGCAGGCAGTCTCTTCGACTCGATCGCAACCATCATGACAAGGCGCAGGTGAAGCGCTCCGGTTACATGACCGGTCTGTGACAGGGCGCCAGGCACAACAGCCTTGCCCGTTCTCGGACACGTGTGCCGCGGCGAAGGCGTGGCGTTCAATCGCGAGCTGATCGGCGATCCGTCGGCAACCGTGCGCTTTCCGGTCGTCGCGTCCTTCAGCCGGCTGTACCGCCTGCTCGGGCTGCCCGCGCACGCCCCGAACTTCGTGGTCACGTTTGGGCTCGGGTGTCCGGAAGCTATCCACTTGGGCGTATCGCCACCTCGTACTTCTGCCGCCAATTGTCCCGATACGGCCTTGGAGGAGATCTCGGGCATTCAGATCTGCACCGCGACGCCGTCCATGCTTCATGTCCCCAAACCCGACAGCAGTGACGTCCGGCAGGGCTGGGGTTCCCGCTGAGGCCGCTTTCAATGGGAGCTTTTCGAATGGTGTGGTTTTTGGTATGGCCACCACGAAGATCACCATCACGCTGGAGAACAATCGGCTTGCAGAAATTCGCGCACTTATCGCGGCCGGAGCGGCAGCGAGCGTTTCTGGCTTCGTGAAGCATGCGGTTGGAGTTGCTCTCTTCGATGCGGCGGGATGGAGGGAGATGCTGGAAGATGCGCTGCGGCAAACGGGCGGTCGGACCCTGTGGTCAGAGTGTAATAGCCCACCACGCGATCGCCTTCGAGAGCCACGTAAGTTCTGGCGGAATCCGCCTGCTGATTGGTCCACGCGTACCGTTGCAGCCAGACGTTGAGAGCCGGGTTGCCACAGTCGAAGCCACTCATGTCGTGTCCGCGGCCCAACTTGTCGATGACGAACCCGGTTTTGGCGGCGCGGCTCATGAGCGGCGCTTGGCGACATGCGGCTCTTGGAACAGACGGCGTAGCCGGGGCTTGTCTTTCGCCGGCTGGTCCAAGACCGCCAGGAAGGCCTTCCATTGCTTTTCGTCAAGAACGAAACGGGTTTGGTCGGCCAGTACCCGCTCGGCGTTTTCGCGGGCGCTCCGCATGATGAATTCCGTGAGGTTGACTCCTTGCCGCCCGGCCGCTATTTTGATGAGCGTTTCTTCGGCAGCGGTGGCACGCAGTTGGAAGCGCCGGTCGCGAGGCAGATCGGGCGTGGATATTGCCATAGGTCCTTTCCATTTCTATTGTACTGTCAACGTACTCCGTCGGGCCGTGAAACGGAAATAGGACGATTCGCATTTGGAAATCCGCGCCCCGGTGTGTTCAACTGGCAGTTTCCATGCCTCGCTACTTCCTCCTGACCAACCGGAAGCGCGCCATCGTGGCGCTGGTCCACTCGGTGGCTTTCCTGCTGATCGCGCTTTACGGCGCGGTCACCGTGGTGCGCCCGCTGGGGAAGGCGTCTCCTGGCGCGGCGTGGATTATGGCGGGAGTGTATGTGGCGGTCAGCCTGGCGCTCGCCATACTGGCCGCCCTGGCGGGCAACTGGCGCGAGCGCCTGTACTTTGGATTTTGCACCACCAGCGCCGGATTCGGGCTGCTGCGGCAGATTCTGGGCGATCCGCCGCTGCATTTCGCGGTGTACGTGCGCATCGTCATGCTGGCGTGCGCGGTAGCGACGGGAATGGCGATCGTGCGCGCGCATGGCGGCCGGGTCGCCGCCACGGCCGCCAGTTGATACAATTTGAGGCGAAGCTCCGTTGCTTCCACTATGCGCCTTGTTTGGCTTTGCGCGTTTGCGTGTTTGGCCGTACCCTCGGCCTTCGGCGAGGGGATCACCATCGTTCTGGATTTCCAGGGGCCGCGGTCGGAACCGTCCGTGGCGGAAATGAAGCGGGAATTCGCCGGCATCATGAAGGACACGGCGCTGCGTTTCGATTTCCGTTCGCGCGGCCAGGCTTCCGAGGAAACGCTCACCGACCTGGTGGTGGTGCGCTTCACCGGCAAGTGCGTGCTCCTTCCGGTGGGCTATCTCTACGACGAGCGCGGGCCCATGGCGTTCACCTACTCCACCGATGGCGTGGTGCAACCTTTCAGCGAAGTGGCCTGCGATAAGGTAACGTCCGCCGTCCGGTCGGCCATGGCGGGCGGCGATTTCGCCAACGCCGATGTGCTGCTGGGCCGCGCGCTGGGGCGGGTGCTGGCGCACGAAGTGGTGCACATCCTCTCGAAATCGGGAGCGCACGGGCACGCCGGGGTTGCCAAAACGGCGCTCTCCGGAAGCCAGTTGATCGCGCCGGAACTCCGCCTCGAGCCGGAAGACCTGGAACGTATCCACGGCCGCTAGTGTAGTGTCCAGGAAATAGATGGACACACCGACGCTCGCCTGCTCTGTTTACCGGGACGACGTCTCCAGTGGCTGGGAAATCGGGAATCCGTTGACAACCCGCTTCCACTCGACTTTGGGTTTCTGGAAATTCACCAGAAGACAGACGGTACGGCCGGAGGCCCGCAGATAGTTGAGGCATTGGGCAGTGTGCTCGCTGGCGAGGCGGTCCACACATTTCAGTTCCACCACCAGAGCATCTTCCACGAGGATGTCGGC
>JBEKDV010000100.1:0-20505 GCA_050014175.1 Candidatus Solibacter sp.
GAACATGCCCCAAAACCCGCTCATGAACCCCGGCTTGGTGCGGTTCTCCATCTCAAACTTCATGCGCGCCATGGCCACCGTGTCGGCCTCGGGTACGGTGCGCTTCATGATTTCGAGCTGCGCGCGGGCGTCTTCGGCATGGATGCTGAGCGGGTAGTCCTTGACGATGCGCTGGTAGGCCAACACCTCCTTATCCTCGAAACGGTCGCCCATGCGGTGGTAGCTCTCCGCGAGTTGCCAGAGGGCTTCGTCGGCCTGGCTGTAGATGGGGAACTGGTCGGCCATCGCCTGGAAGCGGTTGGCGGCGGCCGGGAAGCTGCCCTTTTTCTGATACAGCGTGCCCACGCGGAACTCGCTATCGGCCAGCACTTCCTGAATGTCGCGCAGCTTCTGTTGGGCCAGGGGAGCGAACTTGCTGTTGGGGAATTGCAGGATGAGCTGTTTGCATTCCTGCTCCGCGCGCAGGGCGTGCATGGGGTCGCGGTCGGCCTTGTCCATCTGCTTGTAATGGATGTCGCAGACCTTCTCCTGCGCTTCGGCGGCCTCTTCCATGGCGGGGTAGAAGAGGATGAAGTCCTTGTACTCGGCTTCGGCCTGCGCCAGGCCGTGGCTGCCGCCTTCGCGGAACCAGGCGTCGGCGATGGCCAGCTTGGCCTTGGCCAGATATTCGCTGGTGTCGTAGGTGTTGATGAGGTTCTGCAACAGCAGGCGCGCGACTTCGAAACGGCTGTGCTCGATATCGTTGATGGCCTTATCGAACAGGACCTTATCGGGCTGCTGCGTGTCCTTGGTGATTGGGTTGGCGTACTTCTTGCGGCGAATGCCACAGCCGCCCAGCAGTACCGCAACCGCCAACACCGCGGCGGTAGAACGAATCGCGTTTCGAACCATAATCACTCAATCACCCCAAACCAGACTCAGCATGCGATGGCGGCAGCCTGCGCCGCAATCTCACGCATCTCAAGTAGCGTGGCCTCGGGGTCCGCACTGTGAAAGATCGCCGACCCTGTGACGATCCAGTCACACCCCGCGCGCACCACGTCCGCCAGATTCTCTTTGTGGACGCCGCCATCGATTTCGATGGGCAGCGCTAACTTCTTCTCCCGCCGCAGGCTATCCAGCTTGCGCACCTTCTCCAGCACGTAGGGAATCAACTTCTGTCCGCCGAATCCCGGATTAACGCTCATCAGGAGCACGTAATCCGCCACTCCGGCGATGTCTTCCAGAACCGCCACCGGAGTGGCCGGATTGAGCACCACACCCGCCAGGGCGCCGGCCTTACGGATCATGCCGAGCACGCCATCCAGATGGCGCGCAGCCTCGTAGTGTACGGAGACCGCATTGGCTCCCGCCTCCACGAACGCGGTCACAAAGCGCTCCGGATTTTCAATCATCAGGTGGACGTCGAGAAACAGTTTGGTAGCTTTGCGCACGCATTCCACCACCGGCGGACCGATGGTCAAATTGGGCACAAAATGGCCGTCCATTACGTCCAAATGGAGCATTTTGGCGCCACCGCGCTCCACGCGGGCAATGTCATCGGCCAGGCGGGCAAAGTCCGCCGACAGGATCGAGGGAACGATTTCAATCATTTACGGGCTACGTCGATTTTATCACACAGGCGTAGAAACCGTCCCCGGGATCGCGCCCCGGAATCCGGCGCATGCGCGCGGCGACGAGGTTGGCAGGCGCAAGCGCAAGCGCCTGCCCCACTACCTGCTCGTTTTCCTCGGGTTCCAGAGAACAGGTGGAGTAGACCAGGAGGCCGCCCGGGACCAGCGCGGCGAGGGCGTTGGCCAGCAAGGCCGATTGGCGGGCGCGCAGGTCGTCGAGGTCCTCCGGCTGGAGCCGCCACTTGATTTCCGGATTGCGGCCCAGCGTGCCGGTGCCGGAGCAGGGGGCGTCCACCAGAATGCGGTCGAACGGGCGCGCGAAGGGCAGCGGGCGGGTGCCGTCGAGGACCACCAGGTTGGGGGTCAGCGCCTTAAGCTGAGTCAGGCGGTGGAAGTGCAGGTCGCAGGCCGTGGCGCGTACCCCGGCCTCCAGCGCCTGCGCGGTCTTATTTCCGGGCGCGGCGCAGAGGTCGAGGAAGCGGAGGCCGGGAGCGAGTTGCAGGAGGGGGACGATGGACTGCGACCCGATGTCCTGCATGCGGTCGCCGGCGGGCGAGGCGCGGACATATTTCTCCGGCTCCCGCAGCGCGGCCCGGGCGATCGCGGCGGCGGTTTCGGCGCCGAAAGCGGCTTCCCACCGGCTCAAGAGCCACTCCGGGCAGGAAAGCTCGATTTCGCGGGTCGGCCACGCGATGGCGTCGCGGTTCGCCTGGCGCAGCAGGGCGTTGACGAAGCCCGCGGCGGAGGTCTTGTGGGCGCGCTTCACCAGTTCCACGCTATCCTTGACGGCGGCGTGCGGCGGCACGCGCTCCAGATAGCGAATCTGGTAGAAGCCCATGCGCAGGGCGATGCGCACGGCGAGATCGAGCTTGCGGTCGCGCCCGGAATGGTGCTGGATGAGGAAATCGAGCTGCGCGCGGTAGCGCAGGACGCCGAAGACGATCTCCGCGGCCAGGCCGGCGTCGCGGGCGTCGAGCGCGGCGGACTGGGTCAGCAGGAGGTCCGAGGCGTAGCCTCCCGATTCCACTTTGAGGAGGATGTCGAAGGCGACACGGCGGGCGGCGGCAATGCTCACAGAGTCTCAGCATAGCGTGTTCCCGCGCGGCCGCGCTTCGCGGAACGGTGGCTCCGGCCCACTATAATTAAGCAAGTGGAACTTGAGAAAACGTTACTGCGCAAGGTGGGGGAAGCCATTGCTCGCTACCGCATGATTCGCGACGGCGACCGCGTGGCCGTGGCGCTCTCCGGCGGCAAGGATTCGGCCACCATGCTGGAAGCCCTTCTGCTGCTCCAGAAGCGCGCGCCCATCGATTTTTCGGTCTGCGCGTTCACCGTGGAGCAGGGCAAATTCCTGCGGCCCATCGAACCTCTGGGCGAATATCTGAAGGCGCGCGGCGTTCGGTGGACCTATTTCCGCGACGCGGCTTCGCTGCGCCTGCTGGAAGAAGATCCGGGCCACGGCTGCGACCTGTGCAGCCGCTACCGGCGGCGCGCCGTCTACGAGATCGCCGCCGGCCTGGGCTGCAACGTGATCGCCTTCGGCCACACCGCGGACGATTTCTGCGAGGCCCTGCTGCGCAATACCATGTTCACCGGCAAACTGAGCTCGCTGCCGCCGGTGACGTACTCCCGCAACCGCGATTACCGCTTGATCCGCCCTCTGGTCTTCGTCACCGAAGACATCACCGCGGCTTACGCCGAAGCGCGCGGCGTGCCGGTGGTGCCCTGCGGTTGCTCGCAACGTACCGGGACCGTGCGGCGCGTCCTGCGCGGCCTGTTCGCGGAGTTGGAACGCGAGCACCCGCATCTCAAGGAGACCATGCTTTCCGCCATGGGGAACGTGGACACCAGCCGCCTGCTGGATACGCGCTGGCTGAACCTGGATGGCGAAAGCGTCGAACCGGAAACACAAACCAGGGAATTGTTCCCGATTGTCACGGAATTGTAACCGTCTCTCGATTGACCCGAAGGTTACAATCCGATTACCATGGGTTCTCTCCATAAACCCTGATCATGAGACTACTGCCACGCGAAGAGAAGTTTTATCACCTGTTTCTGAAACAGGTGGAGATCATCTCGGAGGCTTCCCGCCTCCTGCTGGAAGGCGTCCGGGGCACCAACGCGCGCCTGGCGGGCGTTGCCACCGAAATCAACGTCCTGGAACATCGCGGGGATGAAGTCATCCACGAATTGTTCACCCGGCTCAACCAGACCTTCATCACGCCCATCGATCCGGAGGACATCCACAATCTCTCCTCGGCACTGGACAACGTGCTCGATGGAGTGGAAGACACGGCGCACCGCCTGGTGAGCTACCGCATCGACCCGGTCCCGCCGGCCATGGTCAAGCTTTCCGAGATTGTGGCCAGTTGCGCCAAAGCTCTGAAGGAAGCCTTCGACGCTCTGGAAAACGACGGCCCCATCATGGAGCACTGCATCGAAATCAATCGCCTGGAAAACGAAGCGGACCTGATCGGCAGAAGCAGCGTGGTGGACCTCTTCGATAAGGAGAGGGACCCGATCACCCTGATCAAGCTCAAAGAAGTCTACGAGTTCTTCGAGAGCACCATCGATTGCTGCGAAGACGTGGCCGACGTTCTGCAGAACGTGGTGGTCAAGAACAGCTAGCATGTCCGTCTTCACGCTCGCTGTATTCCTCGTCGCGATCTCGCTGGTGTTCGATTACATCAACGGTTTTCACGATGCGGCGAATTCCATCGCCACGATTGTGGCTACGCGGGTGCTCACACCGTTTCAGGCCGTGCTGTGGGCCGCGTTCTTCAATTTTGCCGCGGCCTTCGTGTTCGGCACGGCGGTGGCCAGGACCGTGGGCAGGGGCTTCGTGGACCTCAGCCTGGTGACACCCTACGTGATTATGGCCGGCCTGGCGGGCGCCATCGCCTGGGATCTGATCACCTGGTGGCTCGGTCTGCCCACCAGTTCGTCGCACGCCTTGATCGGTGGCTACGCCGGCGCCGCCATGGCGCGCGTGGGCCTGTTGCGCGGCTTCGGCCACAGTTTCGAAGCCCTCAACGTAAGTTCCACCGGCCAGTGGCCCTTCACCCTGAAGATGATCATCGGCGCCCCGCTCATCGGGATGTTTTCCGCCTACGCCATGATGGTGCTGGTCTACTGGCTGTTCCGCCACTCCACCCCGTCGAAGATGGACAAGTATTTCCGTAAGCTCCAGTTAGTCTCGTCGGCGGCATTCAGCCTGGCGCACGGTTCCAACGATGCGCAGAAGACCATGGGAATCATCACCGGCGTGCTCCTCACTTCGGGTTACCTGAAAACCTTCGAAGTGCCGATCTGGGTGATTCTGGCCGCCTACTCGGCGATCGCCCTGGGCACGCTGAGCGGGGGCTGGCGCATCGTTCGCACCATGGGTGGACGCCTCACGCGCCTGAAGCCGCGCAGCGGATTCTGCGCCGAAACCGGCGCCGCGGCGGCCGTTCTGCTTTCCACTTATATGGGAACGCCGGTCTCCACGACGCACGCCATTGCCGGCGCCATAGCCGGCGTGGGCAGCATCCAGCGATTGAAAGCCGTGCGCTGGGGCATCGCCACGAATATCGTGTGGGCGTGGGTGCTGACCATCCCGGCCGCCGCCACCATTGCGTGGCTTTCGTACTTCGCGCTGCACTTCACCGGGGTGAAGTAGAGTAGCCTTTAGGCTGCCATGACCCCTTCAAGGGGGCATGTCCCTACGGCGTCACCGTGTACAACTGAAACGGGGCCCAATAGTAGGGCTTGCGCAGGTTGCCGGGCGACGCAATGAGCGAAAGCTTGGCGGCGCGCAGGGCCACGGCCGGGGGATTGCCGGCGGCCAGTTCACGATACAGCACGTCCATCAGGGCGGCGGTGGATTGATCGTTCACATCCCACAGGCCGGCGATGACATGGCGCGCCCCGGCGCGCAGAAACGCCCAGGCAAAACCGACCAGTCCTTCGCCGGAGTAGGTACGCAGTCCCACGCCGCGACAGGCGGAGACGGTCACCAGATCGGCGGTCAGCGGCACCCCCATCACTTCGCGCGCGTATAGCTTGCCGCCCGAGAGCAGGACCGCCGAATCGAGCGGGCTCTCCCGATTCGCCACGGCATGCGCGGTGAAGTGAATTGCCGAGAAGCCGCCCGGTCCGGCCGCGCGGTACGCCTCCGGAGTCGCCGCCTCGCGGGCCAGCACGACCTGATCGCCGCCGCCGAACCGCCGCGTGACGCTTTCGATTTCACTGGCGGCGTGAGACAGCGGCGGGAAGGACGAATCGAGCGCCACCGGGTCGCCGAGCAGCAGCAGCCGGCGCGGCGCCGGAGCGGCCGGCCGGCGCTCCGCCAGCAGCCCCAACGAAGGTGCGATGCCCATGGTCACGTCTTCGACCCAATACCGCGGCGAGCCTCCCGGCTCTGACGGCGGCTGCGGCAAAGCTTCCAGGTTAAGGCCGTGCAGCACCCCGTCCGTCGCCAGAATGACATGGGACCCCGCCGGTATCCACGGACGGACGGGCGCAATCAGTAGCCGGTAGAGGCGCTCTCCCGCGGGGATGCGCGTGCGCAGCGGATCGGCCAGGCGGCGCTCGATCGCGTCCTGGTATTCGCGCGCCAGCCCTTCGATCTCCGCCGCCGGCGGGAGTTCCACGTGGTGGATCTCCCGCGCATTCACCACCCACGCGTGAGAGCGCGCGCTCCCCAGCCAGTAGGAGAGCAGGACCGCGCCGTTCTGGCGCGCGATGGCGCGGAAGGCATCGGCCGGCAGACGCCCCGGCGTAACCGAGCCCGGATGACCGGCCAGCACCTGGGCGCGGCTGGAATCGGCCACGGCCAGCGCCCGGTCGCTCTCCCCCTGGTCGATCAGGGTCTCGACATACTGTTGGTACAGGCTGATGCGCTGGGTCAGAAACGGCAGCTTGAGCTCGGTAGAGGCCACGTCCGCGCGGGTTTTCTCCAGAAGGTTGACCGCCGACTCAAAGTGCTGCACCGCGGCCGCCGCCCGATGCTGCTGGAGCGCCACGGCGCCCAGTCCCGCGTGCGCTTCCCACACCACCCACGGATCGTTGTTGCCTTCGTCGATCGCCTGTTGGTAGAGACGCTCAGCCTCCGCGGAATCCCCCCGGCCGCCTGCGATCCGCGCCGCGTTCAGCACGTTGTAGTACAGCGTATGCATGTTGGCCGCGCTTTTCAGCCGGATGGCCTCCTGATTGAAGCTGGCGGCGTTTTGCCAATCGCGCAACTCGCTGTAGCACTCCGAAAGGTTGCCTGCCCAGATGGCGGCATCCACCGTTCCGTTCGCCTCGCTGGCCAGACTGAGGGCGCGCTCCAGGTAGGGGATGGCAGCCTTTGGATCCCCTTTCATCATGTAGGTGCGTCCGGTTTCTCCCAGCTCGTTTTCGAGGTAATAATTGGCCCCGGAGCGTTCGTTTTGTGCCACGCTCTGCAAGTGAATTTCGAGCGCGCGGTCGTGCTCGCCCAGTTGGGAGTAACAAAGTGCCAGGTTGCTGCGCGCCAGAGAGTAGAGCGTTCGCGACCGCGGTCCGGCCAGGGCAGCCGCCTTTTCAAAGTATGGAACCGCTTCGTCGTAGCGCAACCGCAGCAAGCGGACCATGCCCAGGTTGACCTGCACCCCGGCTTCGGAGTATGCCGAATGCAATGCGCGCGCTCGCGCCAGGGCGGAGCGGAGGGCGGCTTCCGCCTCGTCGTAATGCTGGCGGCGCATCAGGCGCACACCCTGGAGGGCTTCGATCTCCAGCAGCACGTCTTCGGCTTTTGCCGCCTCCGCGGCCCGGTGGGCGGCGCCCAACCGCGTCTCGCCTTCGTCCACGCGGCCCAGCATGGAGACGGCCCGCGCTTCCATCGTCATCTTCCGCGCGGCCAGCGCCGCGAATTCCGGCGCCGCCGGCACGTCGTCGCGCAGTTGATTCAACACTTCCTCGGCGCGGCTGCTGTAGAGCAGGATTTCACAGCGCAACAGGCGGAACTTCCACTGATAGACGAGATCGCGGCGAGAGGCGGCCAATTCGATCCCGTGCTCGGCGGCTAACTGCCCTTTCGCCAGCTCACCGGCGTGCAGATCGTCCGATGCGGCGTCCAATAGCACGTCGAGACGCTCTGCCGGCCTGAGGCCGCAACCGTACAAGAGCAGGATTGCCGCCAGCAGGAAGGGCATCGAGCTAACCAGGAGGCCAGGTCCCACCGTTGGATTCGCCTTCCGCCGCGGTCACTTCCCCGCCATCGTCGCTACCCAACTGGAAACGCACCATGGTGAGGCGGCGCGATTCGCCGGTGATGAACATTTCGCCAAAATAGATCTTGCCGAAGTTCGGCACGCGCACTACGTGGCCGTGGATGGTGGCCGTAGGGTGCGGGTCGCCATCCCAACGGATTTCCTTCACGATCGTGCACTTCACCGTGCCGTTGGCCTCGGGAAAAGTGGCGGCTGGCCCGGCGGTGCCGTCCAGGGGCAGCAACAGGCCCGCGTGCTCCCGAGGCAGCCCAGCGGCATGGGCCTTGGCCAGTTTGTCCTTGGTATCGCACTCGCGGTAGAAATCTTCGGCCAGCGTGATGGCCAGGCGGGCATCGTCGATGCGAACGCCTTCCAGGACGTTGCCCTCCAGGCGAATCGCCGGCTGTTCCTGGCCTGCCGCGCTCTGCGAGATGAGTCCCACGGCGGCGTGTGCTACGTGCACGCGGCCCAGGATCGCCAGGCCATGAACTTCGGATTTTATCCTCGTCTCCGTGGGCGCCGCATCAAAGGCGACGGCCCCGGTTGTGGTGGCCACTCCCGCCACGGCATCGACGTAATCGCCGTGGGCGCTGGTTGACACAGCGTCGAAGGAAACCCATTTGTCCAGCGTTTGCGGACCGACCTTGCTTTCGGCTAACCCGCCGGTGACAGGCAGGGAACTGCAGCCTTGCACAGGCAGCAGTTGGTTTTCCGGGCGGCGAATGTGCGCGGATACTCCGGAAGCGTGTCCGCGGAAGACGTAGCGTCTGGGGTGAAGTGGAAGGGGAGCCATCGAATTCCTCAGTTGAGTTGCACGGAGAAGGGGTAGCGGGCGATCTCGGTGCCCTGCTGGTTGCGCAGCAGGAGCACCCACGCCCCGGGTTCGCGGATGGCGGCATGGGGCAGTACCACGATCAGGGGCGAACCGGCCGGCGGGGCTTGAGCCGCGCCGGTGTAGCGAGTCGCGCCGCCCGGGGCGATCACCTCATAAGCGAGAGGAGCGCCGGGGTCGGCGGAGTTGACGTCCAGGGAGAGCAGCGAGAGTGCCCGGTCGCGGTGGATGGCCAGCGCCTGTTCCTCGCCGCGCGCCGCGGCGCGCAACACAACCGGCGAGAGCGCTTGCGGCGAACCCGCCCAGCGCAACGGCGGAATTACCACGAAGGCCTGCCAGGCGGCCAGGCAGCCCAGCGCCACGGCGGCCGTGGAGGGCACCAGCGCGGCCGGAGACAGCCAGGAAAGCCATCCGCGAGGAGCCACTTCACGGACCACGCCGATGCGCGGCCGGAGGGCGGCATCCTCCGCACAGACAGCCTTGACGCCGCGGGCCAGCGCCGCCCCGGTGCGCACGTCGTCGGCGCAGGCTGGGCAGTCGAAATAGTGAGCTTCGAACTCGAACCGTTCGGGCTCGCTCATTTCGCCCAGGAGGTACCGTTCCGAGGCCTTCGTGGCAAGTGCCTGTTCATGCTGCATACTCATCCCATTGGTGTCGCGCGGTTGGTTTTCGTTGCAACCCGCCGCAGGTAGTCGGTCCGGAAACGCTGTTTGGCGCGGTGCACCAGGACGCGCAGGTACTCGCGATCCACCTGCAATACGCGGCACACCTCGCCTTTGTCGCGCTCGTCGAAAAACAGCCAGCGGAGGATTCTTCGATCTTTCTCGGGAAGCTCGGAAAGCACGCTGCGGACCTGTGTGCGCTCTTCCTCGTCGGCCAGCGCGGTGTCGGCTGGAATCTCCCCGGAAACGCGGTCGTCGATCGGGTCGGCCACCCGCGATTGGGCGCGGTAGACCTCGAACAGGATGTTGGTGCAGACGGAATTCACAAAAGAGCCGAGGGCTTCCGGATTATCGATGCCGGACTGGCGAATCGTCCTCAGTACGCGTAGAAAGGTTTCCTGGGCAACGTCCTGGATCTGTTCGGGGGCACGCAGCCGCGAGCGCAGCTTAATGGCCAGCAGCTCGCCGAAGTAGGCGACGAAATCGCGCTCGGTTTCGGGGTCGGAATGAATGAGCCGGCGCACATATTCGGCATCGAAGCTCTTACGCTGCACAGTGATCGCTATTATACAGCGCGAGCGCAGCTTGACGCGCAGCGGTGGACGGAAAGCAGGCGCTAGGGCAGGTGCGGGCGGGGCATGTAGACCTCGTGATCACGGATCTCATCATGCCGGAACAGGAAGGGATCGAGACCATCCAGGCATTGCGGAGGGAAACGCCCGGCGTCGGAATCATCGCCATCTCGGGGGCGTTCGGCGGCCAGTTCTTGAAGACGGCTCAGATGCTTGGGGCCGCTGCAGTGCTGAACAAACCGTTAACTGCCGAGTTGCTGCTGGCTCGCGTGGCGGAGGTCCTGAAGGCACGGCAGTGAAGAGTCCCCCCAAAGTCCCTCCCAATTCGGACAAGATTCGGTTTTGGCGTATCTGAGGGCCAAGCTGTTCACTTTACGGTCGAGACGTTCCCACGGTACGATCCAGCCAATCGGCCGCCTCGCCGAGTTAGCGGATGACTGGTGACTGCCGCCCCAGTGTTGTCCTGGGGGCAGCATTAGCCGATAAGCTCGCGCACTCGAGACACCAGTTGCGCCGGCGTAAAGGGCTTCGCAAGGAGGACCGCCCGATCACGGTGCAGTATCCCGTCTACGAAGACGCTGCCAACGAAACCGGAAATGTACAGGACCTTCTGGCCGGAGTGCTCGAGGTTCACGTCGTTCGCAAAATCAAGACCGCTCACGCCCGGCAAGACGATGTCAATAATCGGCAGGCGGATCTCGCTGGTCGGCCCGCTACCCGCTGTATACTGCGGAAATGAGAAAACTCGCTGTCTTTGTCCTCCTAGCCATGTCCGGACTCCCTCAGGAGCGCGTCGATCTGGGGATCGTCGACCGCATCAAAGCCGAGGCCTTCGAACGTTCAAAGGTTATGGAGACCTTGCGCAACCTGACCGACGTACACGGCCCGCGGCTCACTGGATCGCCTGGGTTCGAAGACGCCGCGCGATGGGTAATCGGGGAACTTAACGGCTACGGTCTTGAGAAGGTGCATCTCGAAAAGTGGGGACCGTTCGGGCGAGCCTGGTCGCTCGAAGAAGCGTCTCTCGAGTTGATCGAGCCGCGCTACTCGCAGCTTACAGCCGTGCCGCTGGCCTGGAGCGCCTCCAGCAACGGCCCAGTCACCGGCGAACTTGTGCTGGCGCCGCTGCGCGGATCGTTCCGCGACGGACCCAAGAAATCCCGGGAGGCCTTGCAGGCGTATCGAGCGAAATGGGTAGGAAAACTGCGCGGCAAGATCGTGCTGCTCAGCGATCCCAAGGTGCCTGTCCCGCAAAGCAATCCGCAGTTCCGGCGTTATACCGCAGCCGAACTGGCCGACATGGCCAATGCGCCTGCGCCCGCCGGTAAACTCTCTGGCAAGAGACTGGACGAACTGGAATGGCCGGAAGACCCAGCCGAAATCGGCAAGTTCTTCAGCAGTCTGCCCAACGCGTTGATGGAGCAATTGTACGATCTCTACGACGAAGCGGTGGCCGAGCGCGGCGAGTTCTTCGCCAAGGAAGGCGTGGCCGGCGTGCTTCTGGAAGACGAGCGCGCGCACGAAGGCATGCTCTTCAGCGAAGCGGCCGGCGGGTTCAAGGCAGCCAGCACGCCCGCGCCGCCCACGTTCGTCGTGACCGCCGAACAGTACAACCGGATCGCACGGTTGGTGGACAAAAAGAGCCCGGCGAGCGTCCGCTTGAGCCTGAAAGCTACTACCTCGGACCGCGACGTGGACGGACTAAACATCATTGGAGAGATCCCCGGCGGAAACAAGAAGGACGAGATCGTGATGGTCGGCGCCCACTTCGACTCCTGGCATTCCGGCACCGGCGCCACCGACAACGGCGCTGGCAGCGCCGTGATGATCGAGGTGATGCGCATTCTGAAGGCCCTCAACCTGAAGCTCGACCGGACCGTCCGCATCGGTTTGTGGGGAGGCGAAGAACAGGGCTTGTTCGGTTCGCGCGCCTACGTCAAAGAGCACTTTGCCGATTCCAAAACCATGCGGGTCACGTCCGAACACGGCAAGCTTTCCGGTTATTTCAACCTGGACAACGGCAGCGGCAAAATCCGCGGTGTGTACTTACAGGGCCACGAAGCCATGCGGCCGATCTTCGAGTCGTGGCTTGCACCGTTCCGCGATATGGGCGTGACGACGGTTTCGATCCGCAACACCGGCGGCACCGATCACTTGAGCTTCGCAGCGGTTGGGCTGCCGGGCTTCCAGTTCATCCAGGACCCGCTGGACTACGGCACCGTCACGCACCACTCCGACATGGACACCTGGGATCACGCGGTCCCCGAGGACCTGATGCAGGCTTCCGCTGTGATAGCGACTCTGGTGTATGAGACCGCCACGCGCACGGAAATGCTGCCGCGGCGGGAGTTGCCGAAGCCCGAGTAGGCACAAGCTGCGCCCGGTGTGCTCGGTCCACTCGGGAATCGGCCCCACACCGGGGTCGTCGGCATTCAAGACCAGATTAAAGTCCTTTGGACGACGTGGCATAGGCGGTCGTGACGCGCCAGCGCAACCAGTTGTAGAGTTGGCGTTATGGGTCGATATCGGTAGCAATTCGCCCTTGCCGCCTCGGGCTTCGGCGCGGCAGAAAGATTCAAGCATGCCCCGACGAATCGGGGCCGCCCGGAGGGCACCCGGCCTGGAAGGCTGCGCTACTTCCTTTCTATGCACTTGGCGTAAAGGTCCGGGAAGACCGCATCGGGATCGTATGTCCGCTTGAGCTCGTCGTAGCGTATCTTATCGTAGATACTCCAGAACGTTGGCCTATCGTAGTAAGATGTCGAGTACAATCCTTTCGCGCCCCCGAGTTCCGCGATCTTACTCTCGACCAGACGGTTGTAATATCCGCTCTCGTGCGTGGTCGGGACCGTATCCCAAAATCCAAAGTTGACATAGAGCTGGTTCGGAGCCAGCGGGCACAGATCGTAAGTCCGATGTGAGGTTTTGAACGGACACACCCACACCGGCAGGATCCCGATGTCTTTCAGTAGGAACTCGCGGAATTCCGCGGCGTGCGCGATGGAGACGTCGACGTCCTGAATCACGCTCTCCAGCCGCGGGGAAGCCGGCACGAACTTCTGCGACAGGCGCATGACACGCTGATAAGTGCGCGAGTTCAGCGCCGGCCTGGCGAAAAGGCGGATGGCTGGATTTTGCACGCCAAAGTGCTTCGAACACCAGAACCAGTCGGTATCCCAGCGCCAAATGTAGCCTTTGGCGGTAAGCCAGTCACTCGGCTTGCGCTGAATCGACCGGTAGTAAATATCCATGTAAGTGTAATCGCTCACCTCCGGCGCCCCGTCGGCGAACACCGCCTCCGTGAGGTACATCTCGTCGCTGCCGAAGATGGTGGCATCCACAAAGTCGGCGGACGCCTGTTCACATACCTGGGCAAGGCGGTTGAAGAAGCTGTCCGGCGCCGCGAACCGGGTGTGTGTCAGGTAGACATACGGAGAAGCGGGAACCAGCCGGATGGTGAGACGCAGCACATAGCCGAGAGTGCCGTAAGAGTTAGGAAATCCGAAGAACAGATCTTTGTTCCGGTCCGCGGAGCACGCCACGATGGCGCCGGTTCCGGTCAGGATTTCCATGCTTTCGACGGTCTCATGCACCAGTCCGTACCGGAAGGAGGATGACTCGATGCCCAGCCCGCTCGCCGCGCCGCCCACCGTGATGGTCTTCAACTGGGGCACCACCGCCGGCAGCAAACCGTAGCGCAGCGTCTCCTCGGCCAGCGCTTCGTAGGTGATCATGCCCTCGACGTCGGCGGTCATGCGCTCCGCATCGATGCGCAACACATGGTGGAACGGTCGCACGTCCAGCCTGTGGCGCACGGCGGGCCGGCGGTGACGGAACAAATTGGAGGTGGTCTTCCCGAGGCCGGCAGGCAGGCCGCTCTCGCGAGCTGTCTGCAGCCCGGCAGCCAGCGCGGCGGCCCTGGCCTGGTACGACGCTTCGTTTTCCGCGGTTGTGCCGATAGGAACCGTAGCTACCTCACGGGCGTGTACCAGGGGATATCGCCCTTCGATAGGACAAGCTGCCAAAGCTGCAGCCGGCGCGCACGAAATCCGCCGGCGCATCCCAGCAGATAGTACTTCCACATGCGATAGAATCGCTCACCGTACTTGGCTTCGAGCGACGGCCAGGCGCGGTCGAAATTGCGCCACCAGGCCATCAACGTCGGGTCGTAGTCCGGACCGAAATTGTGCCAGTCTTCCACCACCCAGCGCCCTTCCATGGCCTTGCCCAGTTGCGATACCGACGGGGTCATGCCGTTGGGAAAGATGTACTTGTCGATCCAGGCATCGGTGCAGGTGTAGGATTCATTGCCGCCGATGGTGTGCAGCAGGAACAGTCCGCCGGGGCTCAACAGGCGGTGCGTTAGGTCCAGGAACCCGCGGTAGTTTTTCTGCCCGATGTGTTCGCAGAGCCCCACCGAAACCACGCGGTCGAAGGTCCCGGTTTCGCGCGCGGCCTCGCGATAGTCCTTTTGCTCGATGCGCACCGGCAGGCCCTTGCACCATTCGCGCGCGTGGGCCACTTGCGCCGCCGAGATGTTGTACATCGCCACGCGGCAGCCGTACTGGGTTGCCATGAAGTGGGCCAGTCCTCCAAAGCCGCCCCCAAGTTCGAGGACCGTCATCCCCGGCTGGAGCTGCATCTTGCGGCAAATCAGGTGGAGCTTGTTTTCCTGGGCCTGGTCGAGCGTCGCGGCGTCCTGCCAGTAGGCGCAGGTGTACTGCATGCGCCGGTCCAGCATCGCCTGGTAAACGTCATTCCCCAGGTCGTAGTGAACGTGCGCGACTCTGCCGGCCTGCGATCTCCGCTGGCGGTTGAAGACGCGGCTTTTCAGCGCCAGCCAGAACATTTCCCAGCCGCCAATCAGCGCGGGCAGGTTGGCGCGGTGGACCCTGGTGCACATCTCGTCCAGTGCCTCGGCGTCCCACCAGCCGTCCATGTAGGATTCGCCGGCCGCCAGGTCGCCGCCCGCCAGCAGCCTGGGATAGAAGCGCTGGTCGTGGACCTGAAGGTCCCATGGCCGCCGCCCGCCGATCTCGATGCCGGCCAGAGCGAAGACCTCGGCCACCTTTCTGGCCGCGGCGGTGGAACCTCGGGGAGCGATGCGCAGTGCGCGGAAATGGGGTTTTGGCGGAATTGCGGGTGGCTGCTCCGCCGGGCCGCGGTACAGGCTCGTTCGAGGGGAACTCATGCTTCGATCCTCCCGGTCCGTCGCCCCAATGATACTGCGCCAGCGGCGCGCTTACAAGAGCAAATGCGCGCCGGCCCTAATCCATCGCCTCGGGCGCCAGTTCGATGTTCTTCTCGCCCGCCGCTTTGCGCTCGGCGTACTTCCTGACCCAGGCCTCCCAACTTCGTCCGTCCGCCATGTCCCGGCCGGTAAAGGAAAGCCGCGCGACATCGGCGCTGCCGATGCCGATCTTCCGGCCGGCCTTGGTCATGATGCGCATGGTGGAAGCGGCCAGGTCGCGATCGAAAATGTAGCCTTCGATGGATTCCCCGCTCCCCAGCGTGATGGTGACGTCGCCGCGGTAGTCGAACGCCTGCTCGATGCCGCTGGCGATCTGTTCCGCGGCCACAATATCGGCGCCTTTCAGCGTGGGCCGGGGAGCGATCGCCTCGATCTGCACCAGAGACGCCGGCGGCTTTTCCGCGGCGAGCTGGCGCAGCGCCTCGCCATCGCGGTACCGCGAGAACAGCATGGCCCGAACCGTGGCGAAGACGCCCCGGACCGTGAAAGTATAATCCACCGCCGATGCCTCGTAGCCGGAGTGCAGCATGCAGTTGGCGCACTTCGCATTGCCGGACTCATACCCGTACTTTTGCCAGTCGGTGGAATCGAGCAGTTCCTGAAACGTGTCCGTGTAGCCGTCCTGAAGCAGATAGCACGGCTTCTGCCAGCCGAAGATGCTATACGCGGGCATGCCCCAAGGGGTGCAGTGCAGGTTGCGCTTCCCCATGAGGAACTCCAAAAAGAGGGGGGACATGTTGAAGCGCCAGCGCGGGTCGCGGTTGGAGAGGATCTTGCGGAACATCGACTGGTTGCCCTGCCGCCCGGTGAAGTGCTGCTGATCGGGCGCCTTTTCGTAGGAGTAGCCCGGCGAGATCATCATGCCTTCCACACCGGCGTCCATCGTATCGCTGAAGAACGCGCGCACGGATTGGCTGTCGACGCCTTCGAATATGGTGGTGTTGGTGGTCACGCGGAAGCCCGCCTTTACCGCCTCGCGAATGGCATCGAGCGCGATCTCGTACCCGCCTTCCTTACATACGGAGAGATCGTGATGTTCCTTCTGTCCATCCAGGTGGACGGAAAAGGTGAGGTACTTGCTGGGCTGGAAAAGGTGCAGCTTTTCCTTGAGCAGAAGCGCGTTGGTGCACAGGTAAACGTACTTCTTGCGCGCCACCAGGCCGCGGACGATCTCGTCGATACGCGGGTGCATAAGCGGTTCCCCGCCCGGAATGGCCACCGTCGGCACGCCGCACTCTTCCACCGCTCGGAAGCACTCTTCGGGCGTGAGCTCGCGCTTCAGGATATGCCCCGGATACTGGATCTTTCCGCAGCCGGCGCACGCCAGGTTGCAGCGATAGAGCGGCTCCAGCATGAGCACCAGCGGGTAGCGCCGGCGGCCCTTGAGCTTCTGCTTCAGGACGTAACTGGCGACGGTCCACATCTGCGACGCGGGAACGGGCATATCTTCTATAATACAAGAGGAAAGGACGCGAATGCGAATCGCATTCGCGTTTCAACGCGCGCGATGACACCGTCAGGCAGCAGAAGGGCGCCGCTCCAGGCGCGCAGCAACAAAACTGTCGAGGAGATCCTCGACGCGGCATCCGGGCTGCTCGGGCGCCTGCCCTTCGAAGAAATCACCACCAGCCGGATTGCCGGGCAGGCCGGAATCTCGGTGGGCGCGCTGTACCGTTTCTACTCCGACCGGCAGGAGATCTTTGACGCCATCGCGGTGCGCGAGCTGGACGCCTTCCGCTCCGAGATCGAGCGCGCGTTCACGGCCCGGCAGTTGATTTTCTCGCCGCGAAAATCGCTCGGGCGCGTCCTCGACGCCTACGTCGATTTCCTCGAAAGCCGGCCCCACTTCCGCGTGCTGGCGCTGGGCAGCCACATCAGCGAATGGACCCGCGAGAGCCAGTCGGATCCCGAAACCGGCCCGGGCGGGATTCTCGGCGACCTGTTGGTCACCAAGTGCGGGTGGAAGCCGGGAAAGAAACTGCAATTGCGCATCCGCATCGCCGCGGAGGCCGGCGACCGCGTGATCGCTTTCGCCTACAAGCAGGAGTCGCTGGAAGCGCGCCACGCCGTGCTCAAGGAGTTGAAGGAAATGTTGACGCGCTACCTGCTCCCGTGATGCGGCGATGGTGGGGCAGACGGGGTACCCTCTGGGTCCGCCTGCCAATGGAGTTTCCACATTTTCTCGCCTGCTGACGGCAGATACGAGTCTGGTGGGGCAGGCGGGGTACCCTCTGGTTTCGCCTGCCGACTCTTCTCCCGGCTCTTCAGGCGCCGCGCGGAAAGCTCGTTCTGCGCCAGGAAGCAGCTTTAGCTGCCAGCCAAATGCAGCTTCAGGAACGCGGCGGCATCGCTCATCGCCGCGCGCGCCACTTCGAGGATTCCCGGCATGGTGAAGAAGCCGTGAATCGTGCCGGGGTATCGCCGCGCGGTGACGCCCAACTTGCGCGCGTAGGCTTCGCCCTCGTCGCGCAGCGGATCGTATTCCGCGGTGATCGCCATGGCGTGCGGGGCGCCGTCGAAGTCGCTGGCGAAGAGCGGTGAAACCAGCGGGTCGCGCCGATCGGCGCCCTCGGGCAGATACTCGCGCCACCCGCGCTGCATGTCGGCGGCGCCGGGGCCATAGCCTTCGGCAAAATCGCTGTACGAGGGCAGGCTGCACGTCGCATCGATCATGGGGTAGACGAGCAACTGGCAGCGCAGGCGCTGTCGGCGATGCGCCAGCGCGGCTCCGGCGGCGAGGTTCGCGCCGGCGCTGTCGCCCGCCACGGCAACGGGAATTCCCTGCCCTAACGCCCACTCGACAGCCAGCGCGGCATCTTCGGCGGCGGCCGGAAAGCGGTGCTCCGGGGCCAGACGGTAGTCCACCGCGAGGACGCGGCAGCCGGCGCCCTGGGCCAGCATGCGGCAGATGGCGTCGTGGCTATCCAGATCGCCGCTGAGGAAGCGCCCGCCGTGAAAGTAGACCACCAGCGGCAGCGCCGCGCCATCGGCGGGCCAGTACTGGCGGGCGCGCAAGTAACCGGCCAGCACCAGGTTTTCGACGCGCCGGAGCGGCGGCGGGGGCCCGGCCAGCGCCGCCGCCTGGCGCAGCCGCTGGCGCGTGGCGGCGATATCCAGCGCCGAGCGCGGCGGCTGGTCCTTCTGCGTCTCCAGGTAGGCGGCGATTTCAGGATCGAGCGGCATCGCCGGGACCCCGCAGCCGCGCGAAGATTTCGCGATAGAAGAACGGGTGCGACTGCCAGGTCTGCGCGGTAACGATGCGCCCGTCGCCCACCACCTCCTCGTCCACGAAAGTGGCGCCCGCAAGCTCGGCTTCGCGGCGCACATGCTGGTAGCAGGTCAGGTGTTTGCCGGTGGCCAGGCCGGCCGCGGCCAGCACCTGGACACCGTGGCAGATGGCGAAGATCCACTTGCCGGCGCGGTCGAAGGCGCGCAGGATTTCGAGCAGCGGTTCATAGTTGCGCAGATACTCGGGGGCGCGGCCGCCTAGCAGCAGGACGGCGGCGTAGTCCTCGACGCGAACCTGGTGGAAAGCGAGGTCGGCTTCCAGACCGTAGCCGCGGCGTTCGATATAGGTGTCCCAACCGGGCTGGAAATCGTGCATGACCAGGTGGAGGCGGCGCTTGGAGGGGGCGGCCACGGCGGTCTCCCAGCCTTCCTCCTGGAAACGGTGGACGGCGTACAGGGCTTCGTAGCATTCGCCCCCGTCGCCGGTGACGATGAGGATTTTCGGCATAGGTAGATTTTGACGCGGTACTGGCCCAAATAGCCAGCCCGTTTTCAACAAACCCCTTTCAAACCGTGCGTGCGGTTTTCCCGCACACGGCTTAACGATGATCTTACTGATGCGGCTTGCGCCGGGTAGCGCACGGTGCCGCGCAGTCGGTACAGACCCATTCCGTGAAACTGTTCGGCTGTCCAGAGTACTCGCCGCGTCGCTCGCTGCCCCCCACGCCGATACATCCAGCGCACGAGCCGCCCATAGACGAAGCTGTCCATTTTCAGGAACTCTCGTGACGATGTTCCGCTCCGAAAGTAGTTCCCCCAACCGCGAAGCACGGGGTTCAGTTTGGCGATGATTTGCTTCACATCCTCCCCGCTGGCACGCCGATCGGTGATCTCCCGCACGCGGTCCCGGAGTCGCTTCGTGGCCTTCGGTGACGGCCAGCGGTGCATGTAATAGCCCCGCGGGTTCCGCAAAATACTGCGTTTCTTGCGGATCGCACACCCCAGAAACACGAAGCCTTCCTTCCCTCGCCGTAAATCCACCATCCGCGTCTTCTCCGGATGCAGCACCAGCCCCAGTTTGCTCATCACAAACTGGATTTGTCGAAGCGCCTCCTTCGCCTTCGACTCCGTTGGTGCCATCACCACGAAATCGTCGGCATATCGAATCAGTTTCCCGAGCGACCCACACTTGGCCGCCCACAACCGATCCAACAGGTGCAGGTAGATGTTCGCCAGCAACGGCGAGATCACTCCGCCCTGCGGGGTTCCCGCCAGCGTTTCTCTCACCGTCCCGTCTTCCATTACCCCGGCCCTCAACCACTGCCGGATCAACTTCATTACCCTTCGATCCGAGATTCGCTCCCCCACCAACACCATCAACTTTTCCTGATCGATGCTGTCGAAGTAGCCCTTGATGTCTGCATCGACTACGAAGTCATGCCCTTGGTTTCCCGCTATGCGGATCGCTTCCAGGGCCTCCGTCGCGCTCTTCTTCGGACGAAATCCGAAACTACTCGCTTCAAAATCCGCCTCGAAGATCGGCTCGATCATGATCTTCGCCGCCATCTGCACCACCCGATCCCGCTCCGTCGGTATCCCCAGTGGCCGCTGCTTTCCGTCAGCTTTCGGTATGTATTGCCGCCTCACCGGTGAGGGGCGATATCGGCCTCCCCGAAGGTCAGCTTCGATGCCCGCCAGAAACTGGTCCACACCCTGCTGCTCGATGCTTTCCAGCGTCTCGCGGTCCACTCCTGCCGAACCCCCGTTGCTGCGCACCCGCCTCCATGCTTCCCTCAGGACGTCACTCCTGTAGATCCGGTCGTACAGCGCATGGAAACGCCGTGTCTTACTCTGCTTGGCACACATCCATAGCTTGCGTTGGAGTTCTCGCACTTTATCTACTACCGGGTTGTTTCCCGTTTCCGGCATGCCCTCGCGCTTACCTCTTCACAAGCCCGATCAAAGCAGGGCCCCTTCCCTCCAGCGTGTTGTCTTGCACGCCTTCACTGGTGTCGGGTCGGAGGTGGCGCGCTTGCGCGCTAGCCACCGTCCGCCGCTCAAACTGTACGTGCAGTTTTCCCGCATACAGCTTTCACGAAGACTCATGCTTCCGGGGGGCAATAGAAGGGATC
>JBEKDV010000101.1:0-20439 GCA_050014175.1 Candidatus Solibacter sp.
GCATTTTGTCCGGGACCTATTCCGCGGAGAAATAGGGTCGTCAGGCTTGCCGATGATCCCTACAGCCTGGCTGGGTCAGTTTTGGGGAGCAAAGGCGGTCTACTTTTCGCAAGCGCCGAAGTGCACCGCTACCTGAGCGAATTCCAGTTCAAGTGGAATCATCGCAAGGCACAGGATATATTCGTGCTGGTGATCATGGCGCTCGTAATAGGGTCCAGCCTGCCGTATGCGAAGCTCATCGAGCCACTGGAAGGCGAGACGGACAAGGGGCGGGAAGTGGAACTGGGCAGAGAACCGTTCTAACTACTTAGGTTCGCGAATTTTTCCTTGTTCTACCTCGTAGGATTCGATAACCTTACTAAGGCCTGATGCTAATGCCTTCGCGTGTTCCCAGGACATGGTTACTCCAGTTACATCTTCGATGTAAGGATGAATATTCTCATCTTTGGAATGCCCCGACACAATACGTCCAAAGATGATTTCGAAATCGTAGAATCCAACAGCGAATCCGGCCGTATTGGCGTAGATCGAGTGGAAGTCCTGTACTCTGCGGTGTGATAGATCTTTGATATTGAACTTATTCTCAGCATCTGGCTTTAGTTCACGTTCAGACATTGGCGTATACCTCGCCCGTCGCACTCTGGACGGGTCGCACTGTTATCGTTTCGGAAGTGGCCGGTTTTCTTAGGATCGCGCCTTCGGTCCGCCCTGCTATGACTGCTTGTTGACCTACAACTCGCTGAAAACTGATTTCGCTGGCCTTGGTGCCGATATCAGCTCTATGCATAGCCCAGACCTGAGGAGGGCTGTAATCAAAGACGCCAGCAACTTCCTCCGCCTCAAAACTGGGGACCGCAAGCGATTCCGGAGTGAGGCCTGGATCTATGCGCCGAGTGCTACTAGCCCAGTCAATCATATGGCTAAAAGGAACGAAATGCACAACCAGTCCTACGTCTAACGCCGAAGCCAAACGCTTAAGTGTTGTAATAGTTGGTTTTCCATATTCCGGGGACTCCAGACGGGAGATGGCATTTTGTGTCATTCCAGCCTCTTTAGCAAGATCTTCCTGACTCCAACCTAGACGGTCACGAGTAGCTCGAATCTGAAAGGCTACCCCTTTGCGAAGATGGGAATCGACGAACTGTTTACGTGCCTCTTTCCCCCTGCGGAGCCTCTTAATCAGCGTCTTCCTTCCATCTGAAAACATGGACCGATGCCTCTTTTCGATCTAGTTGACCATTACGGTCTTTTGCGATGCGCTTTCCTGGCTTGTCATTATCTGCTGTCTTAACGTCAGCATGAAGGAATGTATACTCATGACGCCTTGGCCGGAAATCCCCGTACATCCGGTATGCTGTGCCAGATACCTTAAACCTGAACTCCGATATCCCTTCGCCACCCAGTCCATCAAACGCCGGACGTTTCCAGAGGTGACGTTCGACGTTCTCGTGATATAGGAGCGAATCTCGGATTTCGTCCCGCACATCATCGTCACGCCCGTCGAACCATCTCTGAATAGGTTTGTTTTGGGCCGCTGTTTGGAATCCGTAGAATGCCCATAGGGCCTCAGTCGCCATATTATCACAAAAAACAGCTATCACAAAAAATATATTGCGTAGCCTTTTGGGACTACATCAATTTTGTGATATACTACTCCCAAATGACACAAGGCAAAAGGGCCGGTCCTGTTAGAGACCAGCCCATCCTTGGTGGTGAGTTGGCAGAGCGGCTGAATGCGCCAGCCTTATAAGCTGTGTAACGGTACTTGCACTACCGTTCGCGGGTCCGAATCCCGCACTCACCGCCAAAATTATCTACATCTCTGATTGTGCGCTCGCTCACGTTCAAACCGCAACGGTTTTCTTGGGTATATATTGAAGTCGTGGCCAGCATCCCCAAAGTCCCCCGTGCGGAATTCGAGGCGGTTATCAAGGCGCTCCTCAGCACCCCGCCGATGCCCGCCAGTGCGATAACCGACAAGCGCCCGCGCAAGGACGGCGCGAAGCGGCCAGGGCCGCAGAAGCGCGGCTAGGGCAGCATGAGCGCCGATCCGTACTGTCCGAATTGCAACGAGCTAAAGGACACGGCTGGCAAGTGCCAATCCTGCGTGTGGAAGCCCGACGATGATTCGACACTGAGACGCGTAGGTCGCGTTGCTCAAACTGCGGCGCTTCCATCTGGCCGCTTGGCGGAAGTTGCTCGCACTGCGGATGCGACAACTGACCTCATAGCCAGTCCATCAGCCTTGTCACCACAACCTATTGTGGTGTGGAAATCTCGATGTTGTCAAGTAGATAATCACGGTGACATATGATACCCTCATCGGTATGCGCAGGGTAGTGGTAATCGTGGTTTTGTGTGGGAGTTTGCCCGTTTTTGGCTGGGGACCGGAAGGTCATAGCCTGGTAGCCCGTCTGGCGGCGGCCCATCTGACGCCCGCGGCCGCGGCGCGCGTGGCGGAGATCCTGTGCCCCGGAATTACCATGCCATCGATTTCCTCCTGGCCGGACCAGATCCGCCGGGAGCGGGAGGCCACCGGCCCGTGGCACTACATCGATATTCCGATCGACAAGCCGCACCTGGACATGGCGCGCGATTGCCCCAAGGGCGATTGCGTGGTAGCCAGGATCGAGGAGTTCAAGAAGGTGGTGGTGGACCCGGCGGCCACGCCCGTAGAGCGCAAGGAAGCCCTCATGTTTCTGGTGCACTTCGTCGGCGACATGCACCAGCCGTTGCACAGCTCCGACCACAAGGACAAGGGCGGCAACGACGTCAAACTCGATTTCTTCGGACGGAATTCCAACCTGCACAGCGTGTGGGATAGCGGCCTGTTGGGACGCATGGGAAAGGAAGACGAACTGTTCGCGCAGTTTTCCAGGGACCTGACGGACAAACGGGCGAAGAAGTGGGGCAAGGGGACCGTCGAGGAGTGGGCGGAACAATCGCACAAGGCCGCGCAGAAGGTGGTGTACGGAAAGCTGCCGAAGGCTCCGGCCGGCGGACAAGTGACGGTGGATGCCGCCTACGAGCGCCTGGCGGACCCGGTCGTCAAGGAGCAGATCGAGAAAGCGGGCGCGCGCCTGGCGGCGCTTTTGAACGCCACGCTGCGGTAGGGACGCCCGGGTGCTTAACCGTTTTGGGGGAAGGGCAGCCGCAATTGCTTGTGGGGCAGCTTGGCAAGCTGCGCGCCGGTTGTTTTACCGGCGCAAGTGGCGGGTTGCCAACCCGCCGCAGGATGCCATCCTGCCCCACAACCCAGTTCACGATGCGTTCCCCCCCCAAAGTGGTTATGCACCCGGGACGCCCCCACCGGCCCTCATACCGTTCTCCAGGTCGGATGACGTCCTTGAGCGACCAGCAAGGCCCGGCACATGCCTTATGGACATGAATACCGATCTGAGACGATTCTCACTGCTTCGTTGAATCGTGCTTGCCGCATATTCTGTAAGAGGCGTTCCCGATGAACCCTGCCATAGACGGTTTTCATCTGGTTGTCCGCCAGGTTGACCTCGCCCGCCCAGATGCGCCGATGAAAGTCTCTAAAGCCGGGCGCGTTCTCACTGAGGTTCAACTGCCGCCCTGAGGAACCCAGCAAGAGGAAGACCATGGCGTAGAAAATGTGGGCGACCTGCTGCATGAGGAAGAATCGGGCCAGTTGGTACTGATCGGGCGGTTGTCCAAAATACTCCTGGAGATAAACCCTTTCCTCTGCGTCATTGGTGACGACCAAATTCGCAACGACCGCCAGGTCGGCATACCGATCGTTCAGGAAAGCAGCTTCCCAGTCCACCAGCCATACGCGGTGTCCGTCGAAAAGTATATTGTCCGGCTTGAACAAGTCGTTGTGACTCGAAACCATGTGCGGATCGTGACGCGGGTAAACCGCAGCCAGTTGCGCGTACCGGGCGAGGAGATCCTCGCTTTCACCTTCAGGGAGAATGTTCGCCGCCTGAAACCTCCGGATGAATCCGTCCAAGGCAGTCCCTTTGTCGATCAGGAACATGCATGAGGTGTTTAGGCGATTCGGCACTCCGGGAAACGGTGGTAGTGCGTGCAGGATCCGCAGCGTAGCGGGTATCCGAACAAGCGCGTCCGTTACCGGAAAGGGCGCCGCCTCCACAAAATCGCTGATGGCAATCCGATCCTCTATGCTGGTGTACCAGACATGCGGCGCCAGACCTGCTTCAGCCGCAGACTTCATGCATGTGAAGTGGCGCGTAGGATCGTCGGTACGCATGATGATCTTCAATAGGAATGGAGACCCTCGCACGACGATGCGGAAGACAAGGGACGAGGTATGCCCCCTGGTCAGCCTGCGGATGTCTTCGAACGCTGTTACACCGAAAGCCTCGCGCAGGCCCCGAGTCACTGCCGCGCTCTTCTCTTGCGGAATCATGGAGTCCTCCATTGGTATCGGAATTGATAGGCCACGTCGAAAAGTGACGAAGTCTCCTCAGTTGCAACGCGCGCGCATGGATGCTTCTCCGCAGCGACATGCCGCGGCCAAGCCTTCCGAGAAGCACTGCTCACCATCGGGAATGATGCTTCGTCTGTCGATTCTACCCGAATACAGGGTTGAGATCTAGTCTTGTTATCAATGATTTAGTCTGCTATCCTGAAAGTGGGTCAAAGCGACGCATCGCTCCAAAACGAATCTGCCTCAGCCCACCCTCCATCCATCCAACCGATCGTGAACGTGTGACGCGCCACTCGGAAACTGGTGTTGCTGGCCAGGAAACTCAACCGACGGGGTCCACAATATACGAGAAGCCCACAGATCGAACCACCACTCCAGCCGATCAGCTTGCGGCAGAGCGATCCTGCGGAGCACAAACGCCCGCGAGCGGGCGTTGGCAGGATGAATCGCGCCCCACCCTACTCCACTTTCAATTTCGCCAGCGTGCCGCTCATGCGCATTTCCCGGGCGCCGTTGGTGAGCAGGATGACCAGGCGGCCGTCGTCCTGGGTGGCGCCGCGGCCGGTGTAAGTCTCGTCCTCGGTGCGAAGATTCAGGCCGGTCAGAAGCAGGCGCGGGCCGGCTTGCCACCACGAGAAGTTGTAGGCGCCGGCCACGCTGCGCAAAAGCGGGAGCGTGCCCAGATCGATCGAGGCGCCGCTAAAAGTTCCCTCCGCCGTGGCGTTGGTCAATAACTGCATCCCCGTGCCGAAGGTCGCGAGCGTGCTGTCGGCGTCCACTTTCCCGGATTGCCACTTCATGCCTTTGACCTTCGCCGTCAGCTTGTAATTCGGCCGCGAGCCGCGCAGGTTGACATCGAGCTTTCCGGTAAGCACGGCGCGATCGAGCCCCGCCTGGACGCCTTCCAACTGCACGCGCGCCACGTCCCAGAGCAGGCGCGCACGGAAGTTTTCCAGATGCGCGCCGGCGATCAGAAGATCGTCGATTTGCACGGTACCATCCAGATTGCGCTGGCGCAGCCAGTCGGTAACCATCGGCCGGCCCAGGGCGCGCGCAAACAGGTTGGTGTTGCGGCGGAGGGTGGGCATCAACTCGGCCTCCAGATCGGCGGCCTCCCAGCTTTCGGCGCGCAGGCGCAGACGATGCGGGCGCCCAGAGCCGGGCTCGTATCGGTAATCGCCGGTGAAGGCGAGCTTGCCCGCCTGCGCGTCGATATGGTCCAGCACCACGCGCGCGCCATCGATTTGCACGCGCGCGGAGTTCAACTGCACGGGGTCGGCCAGTCCCGGGATGGCGATGGCCGCATCGCTCAGTGTGAGCCGTCCGTTCCAGGCCGCCTCGGCGGGCGCGCGATGGTAGTGGAGTTCTCCGCTCCACTGGCCGGCGGTGATCTGCTCCAGGCACGGCACGGCGGCCAGCGCCACCTGCGCGCGCAGCGATTGCACCTTCATGGCGTCGGTAGAGATGGCGAGATCGAGCGTCTGCGTATCGAGCGCGTAGTCCGCCTCGATGCGCGCTTCGTCATTTTCCCCGCCGCGCACCAGCGCGGGAGAAAGACGGGCGTGGCTGTTTCCCAGGATGATATGCGCCTGCTCGAAACGCACGGCGGGCGAATCGGGAATGGCCAGCGCGGTATCGTGGAAGGCCAGGGCGCCTTGCAGACTTCCCTGCCCCGAGTAGCCGATGGCGCCATCCATGGTGCCGGTGAGTTGCAGCTTGGGCGGGAATTGCGCCCCCATGTGGCGCGCCAGTTCCATGATGGGCGCCACCGGAAAGCGATTCCAATTCAGACCGACGGCCCAGTGCGGCTGCGAAAGATAATCGGTGGCGCGGAAATGCACGGCCAGCGGCAGGGTAGTATTGCCCGCCGTGATGGAATGCAACTCGATCTGCTGGCCGATTAGGTCGAGGCGCCCGCTGATCTGCTGCCGCCAGCCCTGGCTGTTGCCAGGCAACATGTCCCAACGGTGCACGTCGCCGATATCCAGGCGGCCGGTGATCCCCATGTTGTCCAGCGGCCCCGCCAGGTGCAGCCGCCAACTCAGCGTGCCGTGAACGCCGGCATCCTGGCCGCTCACCAAAGCGGTCACCTCGCCGAGCGCGGCGCGGTCCACTTCCATGTCGAGATCGACCCGGCCCGGCACCGCGTACCAGCGGCCCTTCAGGGTGAACAATCCCAACCCTTGCGCCGGACGGTCGGTGCGCGCCGGCTGCGCCGAAATGGCGATCTTCCAATCGCCCCGCGGGCCCGACGGCGAAATATCCATGTCCGTTTCCGTCAGGTAGAAGACGCTCTTCGTGTCGCCGAATTTAAAGTGAATCCGGCTGCCGCGCACGTGGATGGCCGGCGCCGTGCGGATCACCGAGGGGTTGATGATGGACGCGAAATTCCACCGTCCCCACTCCGAAGCCGGACCCGATTTCGCGAGGTTGATGCTGGCCCCATCCAGGCGGATGGAAGCGATCACGAACCTGCCTCCCAACAGCGACCAGATGCTGGGCGCCACCTCCATCGAGCCGTCGGGCTCCTGTATGTACACCACGGGCTCCATGCCGATCGCGGGATCTTCGTAGATGGTGACGTTGTCCACCGAAAACCCGGGGCCTTTGAATAGATTGAAATGCACTTTGCCGATTTCCACGCGGCGGCCGAGAGCGCGCTCCAGCGAGGCTTGCAGGCGGCGGCCATACTGGTCGACGGTGAACACCGGCGCTACGAAACCGGCGATGACGAGCACGAGCAGCAGGGCGCCGAGAACCTTCGAGAGGAGCCCGAGGCGGAGTTTCATAACGGGGCTCCGGTGAGGCGCCCGTAAGCGGCGGCATCGTCGATATCCGCCAGGATGCCCGGGTCGTCGACGTCCAGGAACTCGGTTTGCGCCGCGTGACTGCGCACGATATCGCGGGCGGCGCCGAGCTCCGGCAACCCCAGAAACTCCGCGATGATCTCGCGGGAAAACCAGATGGGGTGCCCGCGGCGGCCCTGGTAGCGCGGCACGCGCACCAGCGGGCCCGGTACTTGAACCTGCCCGGCGAGCAGCGCATCGAGCGTGGCCGCGCTCACGGCCGGATGATCCACCAGGGTGAAGAGAACGCTCCCGGCGGCGGACGGCACGGCGCGCAAGCCGCACTGCATGGAGCTGGTCTGGCCGCGCTGGTAGTCCTCGTTGGTCACGAATGTGGCCGGCCGCCGGGTGCCCTCGCGGATGCGGCCGGCGTGCGCCCCGAGAACCACGATCACCGGCTGGCAGCGCTCGGCAAACAGGCCGATCAGGGTATCGAGAAAGGTCTCGTCGCGGTAGCGCAGCAGGGCTTTGGGGAAACCCATGCGGCGCGACTCCCCGGCGGCGAGAATGAGTCCGGCGACGCTCACTTCGAGAGCACGGCCCGCTCCCCCTCGCCGGCGAACACCGACATGGAGAGCGAGCGCCAGTTGGACCCGGCGTTGCGGCGCACGGCGATCATCTCCGCGGTCACCGAAATGGCGATTTCCTCCGGAGAAATGGCTCCGATATCCAGCCCCATGGGCGCGTGGATGCGCTCGAACGCGCTGCGCGCGATGCCTGCCTTCTCGAGTTCGCGAATCACGTTGAGCACCTTGCGCTTGCTGCCGATCATGGCGATGTAGCGCGCCGGCGTGGCAATGGCCAGTTGCAGCACGCGCATATCGTCGCGGTGGCCGCGGGTCACGATGATGAGGTAGCTGGTTTCGTTGATCCCTAGCTTCGGGAAGACCTCTTCGTACTCGGCGGCGTGGACTTCGGCGGCCTCGGGAAAGCGCTCGCGGTTGGCGAAGGTATCGCGGTTATCGATCACCACGCTCGCGAAGCCGGCCAGCGTGGCCACTTTGGAGAGGCTCTTGGAGATGTGCCCCGCGCCGAAGATGAAGGCGTGCGGCACCGGCAGCACCGGCTCTACGAAGACATCCAGTTGGCCGCCGCAGATGAGGCCGTTGTCGTAAGCGGCGTCCTGCCCCAGGTTAAACGTGAGGTGCTTGGGTTTTTCCGTTTGGATGACCTCCCGGGCCGCATTCCAGACTTCGGCCTCCACGCAGCCGCCGCCAATCGTGCCCGTCATGGACCCGTCTTCGCGCACCAGCAGCTTGGCGCTCTCATAACTGGGGATGGAGCCGCGCACCTCGACGATGGTGGCCAGCGCGCACTTCTGCCCCAGATTGCGGAGACGCACCAGTTCCTCGTAAATGTCCATTCGATGACGATTATATCGTGGGGCGGCCAATCCCGGCTGGCACCGCTGGCACCCGCTTCTTACTGGCCCAACAGTTCGTTCAGGAGCGCGGGGGCATTGTAGAGCTTCCTGAGCGCCTCGGTCATGCCCGCCGTGTGCACGGCTACGGCGCGATTGGTCTCGCCTTCGTATACGAAATCGCCCACCAGCGATTCGATATTGCCATCGAAGATCAGGCCCACGATTTCGCCGGCGCGGTTGACTACCGGCGAACCGGAGTTGCCGCCGGTAATGTCGTTGGTGGTCACGAAGTCGAGCGGCGTCGCCAGGTCCAGTTTGTCCTTGCCTTCCTTATAGCGCGCAGGCAGGTACCACGGACCCTGGAAATTGAAGCTCTGCGCGCGGTCGTAGAGGCCGTAAAACGTGGTCTTCGAAGGCGCCTGCGTCCCGTTCATCGGGTAGCCTTTCACCTGGCCGTAGGAAAGGCGCAGGGTAAAGGTGGCATCGGGGTAGGCGCTTTTGCCGTACGCCGCGAAGCGCGCCTTTCCAATCTGCTCGCCGGCGCGCTGTTCCACGCTCTGGACGTTGTCCTCCATCCACTTGTGCAGTTCGCGCCGCATCGGATCGAGTTTGCGCGCCAGCACGATCATCGGATCGTCCGACGCCGCCACTGCCGCCTCGCCGCCCTCTACCAGCTTCTTGCGGACCTCGGGGTCGGTCAGCTTCGAGCCTTTCACCACGGTCTCCGCAACTTCATGCGGACTGTGGCCGTTCAGAAAGATCTTCAGGAATGCATCGTCCGGCCCCATCTCGGCGACGTCCTGCTCGAGCTGTCCCGTGATTTTTGCGATCTCCAGGCCCGGGTAAACCGGCGCCGGGGAGAACATCCCGTAACGCAGCGATTCGAGTTGTGCCTCGTGGAAACCCGGGAGGCGTTGCGCGTCCGGCTTCTCGATCTCCGCAACGTACTGCACAATATCGTTGGCCAGGCCGATCAAGTCGGAACCGGTGGAATGGAACCATGTCTCTTTAAGCCGCGTGGCAGCCTTTTTTTCGGCCCGCGCGATCTGCTCCCAGGCGTCGCCGTATGCCGCCTTCCGCTGCGGGTCCGCCATGACCGCGGCGCGGAACGCCTCCTCCTCCTTGCGCTTCGTCTCCCAAACGTTCTTGTCGAGCAGCCCCTTGAGCCGGCCCTCCAAAGCCTTCAGTCCGTTTTCCATGCCGAAGATATCCGATCCCGCCTCGCGCGCCTGCTCCGGCCCGAGAGCCGAATACTTGCGCAGGACTTCGATCCTGTGCTTCAGCAGCTTGAGTATGCTCGGCGTGGTCACGTCGCGCTCCACTTCGAGTTGCACCAGCGTATCCAGCCGCGATGTGCTGCCGGGATGACCGGCTACGAAGACCAGCTCTTCGTCCTTCGCGCCCTGCGGATTCCACTTCAGGTAGTCCCGCGTGTCGATCGGCTTGCCGTTGTCGTATACGCGGAACAGCGCCATGTCGAGATCGTGGCGCGGGTAGGTGAAGTTATCCGGGTCGCCGCCGAAGAACGCCGCTTGCTCTTCCGGCGCAAAGACCAGCCGCACGTCGTTGTATTTCTTGTACCGGTAGAGCCAGTATTCTCCCCCCTGGTAGAGCGTCACCACGTCGCTGCGGAGTCCCGTCTTCTGCAAGCTTTCCCGCTCGATCTCGGCGATTGCCGCCTTGCGTTTTGCAAACTCCTCCTCCGTCGATTTCGCGCCCTGAAGCGCCGCGGTCACGCGCGGCGTCACGTTCTCCATCGACTGCAGCACGTTGACCTCGAGATCCGGCGACTTCATCTCCGCTTCCGGTGTGGCGGCGTAGAAGCCGTCCCGGATATAGTCGCGCTCCTTCGTGGAGTTCTTCTGAAGCTGCCCGCGCGCCACGTGATGATTGGTCAGCAAGAGCCCGCGCGGGCTGACGAACGACCCCGAGCCGCCGTCGTTGAGGCGCACGCAGGAGAGGCGCAGGTGATCCATCCACGCTTGCGTGGGCGTGAACCCGTACTTCTGCTGCAGGAGCTTGAGGGGAAGGTTGTCGAACGTCCACATGCCTTCCTCGGCACGCGCAGGGAGGCAGAGTGCGCCCAGAGAGACGAGGGCGAACGTGAAGCCAAGAGTTTTTTGACCTGTTGTCATTGGTATGTTTCCGCCGGTTCCCAGAATACCAGGATCGTCCAGGCACGTTTCTCCTTGGATTGGTGGAAGGGTACCGCCTGCCGCTACACTGTAAGTTCATCCATGAACTCCAAGCGAGTCGCGATCATCGGCGGCGGCATCGTGGGGTTGGCCACGGCGTATCGCCTCACGGAGCGTTTTCCGGGCGCGCAGGTCTGCGTGCTGGAAAAGGAGGCGGGCGTCGGCCGCCACCAGACGGGCCACAACAGCGGCGTGCTGCACTGCGGCCTCTATTACAAACCGGGATCGGTGAAGGCGCGCCTGGCCGTCACCGGCATCCGCCAGATGGTGGAGTTCTGCCGCGAGAACGCCGTCCCGCACGAGATCTGCGGCAAACTGGTGGTCGCCGTGGATGACGCCGAAGTGACTCGCCTGCGCGCCCTCCACGAGCGCGGCATCGCCAACGGACTCGAAGGCCTGCGCTGGATGAGTCACGACGAGATGCGCGAAATCGAACCCCACGTGGGCGGTATCGCCGCTCTGCGCGTCCCCCAGGAAGGCATCGTGGACTACGCCAAGGTCTGCGACGCCTTGGTCGCCCAACTCACCGCGCGCGGCGCCCGCGTGGTCACCGGCGCGCGCGTCGACGCGATTCGCCGCGAGGGAGCGGGCTGGACGGCCGCCACCACGGCGGGCGAGTTCGCAGCCGATTTCCTGATCACCTGCGCCGGGCTGCAATCCGACCGCGTCGCCGAACTAGCCGGCGAACGGCGCGACATGCGCATCCTTCCCTTCCGCGGCGAGTATTACAAGATCCGCCCGGACCGCCAGCACCTGGTGCGCCATCTGATCTACCCCGTCCCCGACCCGCAGTTTCCGTTCCTCGGCGTGCACTTCACGCGCCTCATTCACGGCGGCATCGAAGCCGGTCCCAACGCCGTGCTGGCCTTCGCCCGCGAGGGCTATCGCAAGACCGATTTCAACGCCCGCGACCTCTTCGATGCGTTGACCTACGGCGGCTTCTGGCGCTTCATGCGGCGCTATCCCTCCATGTGCTGGTACGAATTGCGCCGCTCCTTCAGCCGCGAGCTCTTCTGCCACTCGCTGCAGCGCCTGGTGCCGGAGATCCAGCCCGGCGACCTGACCACCGGGGGCAGCGGCGTGCGCGCCCAGGCCATCGCCCCCGAGGGCGACCTGGTGCAGGACTTCCGCCTGATCGAGCGCCCCAACGCCTTGCACGTGCTCAACGCGCCCAGTCCGGCGGCCACGGCATCGCTGGCCATCGGCGCGGAGATTGTCGAAATGATCGCGGCGGGGTGATGGCGGGGAATAGGGGCTTCTGAGCGCTAAAGCATGGGCATTTCCCGTACATCCGGTTTCCCACAACAGTGTGGGGACCCGGAGCGGCAGACGTCCGGCATGGCGACTTTGCAGCCAAGTGGATTCGTGAAGACGCGCCGTCTGGAGGGATCCAGCCGGTGTGCCCGCTCCGAGGACGTGGCTTACTATAGGGTTATGCCAGAACTCAGCCGGTTTTTCGGAATCATCATCCGCATGTTCTCCGAGGCCGGCATGTCGCACCACGTTGCGCATTTCCATGCTTACACCCAAGACGAAACTGCGGTCTTCTCCAGTTGCTGCATGCTGGACGCGCCGCCGTCCCCATCGAGCCTCTGAAGTAAAATGGGAATACCGATGACACATCTAATTTCCATCGTCCAGGATTTCGAGATCATCGCTGCATATACCTTGCGTGTCGCCTTCGACGACGGCACCGAGCAGATCATCAATTTTGAGCCGGTTCTGCGCGGAGAACTGTACGGCCCCCTTCGGGATGCGGACCTATTCCGGCGGGTGCATCTGGACCTGGAGGCTCACACGCTTGCGTGGCCGAACGGAGCCGACTTCGACCCCGCAATACTTCATGAGTGGCCGAACTGTGCGGCGGCGTTCATCGAGATGGCATCGCATTGGGAGACGGTGCTAGCCTGATTGCGGAGCAAACTATGGATTTGTTCCCTCATTCCACCTCGGATCGGTCGTGGAACTGGATTAAAGACGATTTCCGTACGATTCCGAGGGTGCACCTGGGGCTTCCAGAAGAAACCATAAGGCGACTTTCCGTCCAAGTGAACTGCCGCCAATTTCCGAAGAGATCGTTCCCTGCCCCCTGCCCCGCAGCATTTTCTCATTGAAGAATGAGCCTGGAGGCGGGAGCGATGCGCCGCAGCGTCAATCGGCGGCGTCAAACTCCGAGGACCTATTCTTCGATGGAGAGTTCCGCCCACCCGGGCAGCGTAGCCGGCCGGTTGTTGAGGAACACGATGCGGCGCGTCTTGGGGAACGGCAGATTCGTAGACAGCGCGCGGTTATAAATCACGAACTGCTGCAAAATCTGGCGATAGTCCGTGTTGCTGGTATCCAGCCAGGCGCTCTTGGCGAGCAGCCCGCCGCCCCAGCCCATGGAGATCAGGCAGGTGCCCTTCTCCCGGGCGGCGGCCAGGCGCTGCTCGAGTTCGTCGAGGCTGCGGTCGAGCAATCCCATGCCGGCCTGCGAGGCGTACTGCCGCTGTAAGGCGAGCACGCCGGCCGCGTAGATATTGACGGCCTCGAAGATCCTGGCGCGGCCGAAGGATTCCGGCCAGCGCATGCTCCTCCGCACTTCGGGTTGCAGGAAGAACGTTTTCTCGTCCCAGACGCCAGAGAAGACGGTGCCGGGCGAGGCCATTTCCGCGAAGGTGGGAGTGCTTTCCTCGGGGCGCGCGCCATCCACGGCGCCGCGCGGGCTCTGCTTCCAGCCGAGCGTGAAATTCCCCCCGCGCGGCTGCAAGGTGGACGTGCGCAGCAGGTAGATCTTGAAATCGCCGGCGGCGATGGTGGCCGAGTCGCCGGCGCTGACGAAGCGCATTTTGTTGCTGCCGCCGGCGCCCAGCGCCTGCTCTTCCACGCTCTCCGCCGGACGGCGCGGCATGCGCTCGGTCTTGACGCGGGCGAGGACGTCCTGCAGCATGCCGTCGCGCCATTGCGAGAACACCATGCCGGTGCGCAACGCGCCCTTGATCGCCGAGCCCGGCAGATAGGGCCCACTGGCGCCGCAGGCAAACGTCGGGATGTGCAGGCTCTCGCCCGCCGCGCGATTCCAATACGCGGAGTAGGCGGCGTTTTCGAAAGGAATGCGGCGGCCGGCGAAATTCTGCGCGAAGCCTCCCCAGGTGGCGAAATCCAGCTTCTCGGCGTTCTTGAGCTGGGTCAGGTAGCTGTCCAGCCGCGGACCCTTGGCCAGCAGGCGGAAGATCCGCCACTGGTCGAGCACGTTGACCTGGTCTTTCCAGACCATGTAGTCGATGGGGGCCAGTTTGCGGCCGTCGCCGACCAACAGCGGGGTAAGGCAGGTGAGGCGGTAGCGCATCAATGCACCTCGGGCAGCGGGATGGCGAGGGCGAAACCGGCGCGGAAGACCGGGTGCGCGAAGCCATCGGGCGCGACATCGGCGGCGGCGCCGAGCGGCACGCCATCCACGTACAGGACGGAGCCTTCGGCCACCATCTGGATCTGTTTCTTGAGGTCGCCGCTTCCCGGCGACGGGCTGTCGATGCGGCCACCGCGGGCGAGGACACTGTAGCTGCCGCGGCCCCAATCGACGGCGTCGGCCGCGGCGGGCGTGAACAGGGAGAGCAGCCAGTGGGCTTGCAGGTGGGCGGGAACGGGGGGCGCCGGTGCGGCTTCGCGTTCCGCGGCCACCCGCATGGGTTGGGTGAGATCGGGTGCGCGCACGGCGGCGGCGGGTTGGGGGGCGGGTTCCGGGACGGGGGCGGGCTCGGTTGTGGGTTCAGCGGGCGCGTCGGCAGGCGGACCCAGAGGGTACCCCGCCTGCCCCACCAGCGGCTCGGGGGGTGCGGCTTCGGGTTCGGTTGTGGGTTCGGCGGGCGCGTCGGCAGGCGGAAGCGCCTGCCCCACCAGCGGCTCGGGGGGTGCGGCTTCGGGCTCGGGCTCGGGTTCGGGTTCGGCGGGCGCGTCGGCAGGCGGACCCAGAGGGTACCCCGCCTGCCCCACTGGCGGCTCGGGGGCTGCGGCTTCGGGCTCGGTTGCGGGTTCGGCGGGCTCGGGTTCGGCGGGCGCGTCGGCAGGCGGACCCAGAGGGTACCCCGCCTGCCCCACCAACGGTTCGGTTGTGGGTTCGGCAGGCGGAAGCGCCTGCCCCACCAAGGGCTCGGCTGCTTCGGATTCCAGGGGCGGCTCCTCGACGGACGGCGACGGTTCGCGGCGCTTATATTCCACGATCAATCCGGGCAGCGTGCCTTCCACAAATTCCGGGGTCTCCGACCTGCCCCAGCCGCGCGACCGCTCGCCGCCGAAACCGCTATCGGCCAGCAGCCGGAAGGCGGCTTTCACCGGTTCCTGCCACTCGTCCCGCGCCGGCTCGTCGCGGAAACCGGCGACCGTCCACAGGCCGCATCCCTCGCGAAACTCGATGCATGCCGTGGAGTACCGATCGCTCGCGCCGCTCAAACGATCCACCGCGGCGTTCCAGCGTACACTGGTGCGGAATGGACCGGCCTTGCCCGCCGGCACCAGGCACGCGCTGGGGCCATCCACACTCCATTGATTCTCGTTGAGCCGCTTGCCGGCCAGAATCGATTCCACCAGGCTGAGCGGAATGAAGCGCGCGCTCTTCCAACGCACGCGCGCCGACATGGCCGCGGGCGAGGTGGGCGGCCAGATGGTCCGCGGGGGCACCACGAAACCGATGTCCTCCAGGAACGGGTAGCAGGAACTGAAACACACCGCGGGCGTCTGGCTGCGCGCGGTGGCGTCGAGCCACCGGGCGAGCGAGCCCATGCGCGACATGGCACTGGTGACCGCGCTATAGAGCGAGTCGCTGTGGTAGATCGCGTCCACGCGGTTGCGGGCGCCCGAATCCGGCCCGATACGCCAGGGGCCGGCGGGTCGCAGTTTGACGACCAGTCCCGGGTTCATTACTCCTCGCGCACGAAGGAAAACGCCGACTGATTGACGGCCGCCTGAATGGCCGCGAGCGTGGCGCCGGAGCTGATTTCCTTCTCGGCGGCGCCGGTCGCATAGTAGTTCTTACTGCGCCACACCAGGCGCAGGCTGGAGAAGCTCACCCGGCCGCTGCCGCGCGAACCGCCGCCGCCCAGCGCGTCGTCCTCCAGCAGGCGCAGGCCCTCCAGGACGCGCAGAAAGAGCGGGGCATCCTCGTCGCAGAGCACGTCCATCACGAAACGGGTGCGGAAGCGGGCGCCCATGGGGACGCGTTCCAGGGTTCGCGGATTGGCCTGGGAGGTGATGCGGTCGATGGCGTTTTCGCTTTTGACTTCGGTGAGCTCGTCGTCCAGATTCTCGCGCATCTGGGCGGTGATGCTCTCCGGGTTGAGCGGCGCGTCGAAGACGGCGAGGCGGGCGGGCGTGGCCTGCGACGTGTCGAGGCTTTCGCCCTGCACGCGCTCCATGCGCCCCGGATTGCGACCGAAGAGGAGGCAGATTTCGTCGTCGGGGCGGTCGCTCTGGTGAATGCGCACCTCCTGGCCCTTGCGGCGGGACAGGTAGACCAGCTCGCTGGGCACCGCCAGTCCGCCCGATTGCTCGAGCAGCGAACGGATCTTGCCGCGCAGCGAACTGCCCGGCACATACGGCCGGCCGAAGGCATCCTTCACCACGGGATTGTCGCTTCCGCCGATCTCCAGCGAGCCCTTGCCGGCGCCCACGTGGAGGCCGGTTTCACAGAGCATTTCGCCTTCGAGGATCAGCTTGCCGATCAGTTTCAACTCGGTTTGGGTGGTATGTGCGCTCATGCTTTACTCGTTGTAGGCCACGATGGCCTCAAATAAATCCTTGAACCGTTCGTATCCGCGGCTGTCGTTGCGGCGCGTCACCTGGAGCAGCAACTTTTCGATCTGATCGAGGCTGCGCAGCCCGTGGCGCGCGATGGTGTAAGCCAGGCGGGCGCGCAACATGACGAACTCGTGCTGGCGCTCGCCTTCCGGCGCCCGCACGGCGCGCCGGACGGCGCTGTAGAGACGGCGAAGCTGGCTCTTGGTGCCGCTATCCATATCGCGCATGCGGCTGACGATGGCATGCGCCTGGTTGTCGAGGTAGAGGCTGTCGCCGATGAGCTTTTCCAGCTCGATTTCGGGGGGGCCCTCGGGACGGCCACGGTCGAACCCGCGGCGCTCCCCGCGGTCTCCACCACGGTCTCCGCGGTCTGCGCCGGGACGGTCGCCACCGGGGCGGTCGCCAGGGGGACGATCACCGCCGGGACGGTCGCCGCGCGGTCCGGCGCCCTGCGCGCCGCGACCTTCCCGCGGCGGACGATTTTCCTTGCGTTGCTCCTGCTCTTGTGCCATTTGCTAAACCTCTGTCACCAATCTGGCCCATTCCAGGGCCACCAGGCCCGCGGGCCGCAGCTTGACTTCCGCCGATTTCCTGCCCGCCATCTCGCTGATGAGATGGGTGCGCAGTTTCTGGAATTCCCGGTCGCGGGTGCCGCTCAGAATCCGGTTGAACCGCCGCTGGAAACGCCAGGTGCGCTGTAAATCCGTGCCGCCGCCGTAGGCGTCGCGCCGGTAGAAACTGCGCAATTGATACAGGAACTGGCGGGACATGCGGAAATCGTGAATCAGGCGCGTCACCGTGTCCTTGAGATCGGCGGCGTCGTTGAGGTGCCGCCACTCCAGGATGCGGCCCAGCAGGTAGATGCAGTCCTTACCCGCGGCCTTGGCCAGATCCAGGTTGCGGCCGGCCTCTTCGTACACGGTGGCCAGCGGGAAATAGGTCTCCGGCGCCAGGGCAATCGCCATCGAGATCGTCTTGCCTTCCGCGCCGGGATACTCTTTCAGGTTTTCTTCGGTGAAGCGGTGGAAGAGGCGCTGCACCTCGCGGGCCAGCGCGATCAAGGTATCCCAGGAGCCGTAGACGGCAAAATCGTCGCCGCCGGAATAGATAATGCTGACTTTGCGCCAGAACTCCGGCAGGGAACAGAGCACTTCGAGTTCGCCGGCGAAGAACTGCTTGTAGAGCACGGAAAGCGGCACATGCTCTTCGATGGAATGCACGCGGCGCAGGCGCAGCCCGAAATTATCCACGTCGCCGCGCAGCACGCCCCAGATGGAGCGGCCCTGGGCGCGGCGCCCCAGGGTTTGCACGGGGGCAGACTGCTTGCCGTCGTCGCTGGGGGCGGCGTGGCGGGCCACAATGATGCCGTCGGGCGAGAGGTTGGAAGTGACGCTCCAGGTATGCTTGCCTTCGCCAGAGATCACCTTGCCGGGATTTTCCGGCGACCAGCCGATGTGCGATGCCTCGCGCACTTTGGCGCCGAGTTCCTTCGCAAAATAGAGGTCGGCGCCATTCTCCGGCGTCGCCACAAAAGGCTGGAAAGCGGTGGGCGCGGTATCCCGCAAGGGTGCGTTGCTCTTGCTCTGCAGTTCCTCGTTGAGGCGCTTGCGAATGATGGCCCAATCCCCGAGGTTGTCGGTGACCGCCCAGACCAGCTTGACGCGATTGCCGCTGAGCTCGGCAATCTGCGCCGCGGCAGCGGTCAGGAAGGTTTCGGCAGCCTGCCAAATGCCCCCGGGCAGCACCACCAGAAACTGGCCGCCGCCGCTGGAGCCCAGCAGGATACGCGGCAACCCCAGTTCGGCCAGCAGGGCGCGGGGCAGAACTTCGCACAGCAGCGTGATCCACTGCGACTTGCCGGCCAGCAGGTCTTCACCGGCGGAACGCACAGATCGTCCTTCAGCGGGACCCGCCAAAAGGAACTCTTCCGTGCCCAGGATTTTGCCTTGCAGCAGGATCTGTTCGGGCATCGAACTCTAGAAAAGCCTTTGAGAATCCCTCACTTTAGCACAGAATTGTGAGAACAACAGGGAACCGCCGCAACTGAATGGGTTATGGCAAATGTCGGAATGTGGATGGCGGCGGCGCTGGTGGCCGCCGGAGCGTGGGCGGCCGGACCTCAGTCGACCGCGGCACATCAGCGGCCCGCCGGCGCCAGCCCGGCAAAGCAGGGTTCGGCCAGGCCAAAACTGAGCGATGCGCAACTGGAGGCGGCCATCCGCGCCAAGTTCGCTAAATCCAAGATCAATGCGGACAAGTTCACGGTGCGCGTACAGGGCGGCATGGCCACCATCGACGGCAAGACCGATGTCGTGCAGCATAAGGGTTCGGCCACGCGGATGTGCAAAACGGCCGGGGCGGTGGCGGTGAACAATCGCGTGCAGGTAAGCGATCTGGCGAAACAGAAGGCGGCGGGAAATCTGGTGGAGGGGCGCCGGCGCGTGCAGGTCAAACGCGGGGATGCGCGCAGCGAGCAAAAGTAAGGCAAAAGACGCGCCAGGCGGGCGTGATAAACTAGGGATATCCTTCTATGAAAGTCCTTTGTTTACTCGCCTTCGCAAGTTTTAGCGCCATTTGGGCCCAGTCCGCGCCGGGAGCGCCGGGAGCGCCCACGGCGGCGCCCGCCATGCCGGATCTTCCGGATGATGCGGTAGTTGCCATCTTCGGTGACGGCACCAAGTTCACCATGGGGAATTTCCGGAAGATTTTTGAAGCCCTGCCGCCGGTCAACCAGCAGATGGCATTGCGCAACCGCGAACAGTGGCTGCATCAGTGGGAGTTATTCCGCAAGCTGACCAAGATGGCGGAAGACGCCAAACTGGACGAGCAGAGCCCCTACAAGGAGACCTTGGCCTACCAGCGGATGACTGTATTGGCGACGGCCCAGATCAACGCCGCCATGAACCTGATCGTGGTCGAGCCCGGCGAGATCGTCAAGTACTACGATTCCAATAAGCTGAAGTACACCCAGGTGCGCGTCAAGGCGATCTACATCGCCTTCAGCGACGAAGCGGCATCGGGCAGCGCCGGCAAGGACAAGAAAGCGCTCACCGAAGCCGAAGCCAAGGCAAAAGCCGCGAAATTGCTGGCCGCCATCAAAGGCGGGTCGGATTTCGTGAAACTGGTGAAAGAGAACTCCGACGACGAGACCTCGCGCGAGAAGGACGGCGAGTTCGCCACCCTGCGCAGCAGCGACAATATCCCCGACGCGTTTCGCGCGGCGGTGTTCGCGCTCAAGAAGGGCGAAGTCAGCGAGCCGCTCAGGCAGCCCAACGGCTTCTACCTGCTGCGCGCCGAAGAGGTCACCGTGCGGCCGCTTTCCGAGGTGCGCGACGAGATCTATAACGAACTGAAAAGCGCCCACTCCGACCAGTGGCTTCGCGGCATGGATCGCGATGTCAAGGTGCAGATCGTGAACCCGGCGTTTATCGGCGGCCCGCCGGCGGCGCCCGCCAAACAGTGACCGAGTGCTTTGTAGAGTAGCCTTTCAAGGCTGCCATGACCCCATTCGTGGGGGCATTCTTCTCGGGTTTCCCAGCACATTTCACCACTGGCACCGTCCGTGGCATAGGCCTCTACGTTGAATTCGAATTCCTCGAATCTCTAGCGCCCCCGTAACCCAGTCAAGGTTTAGTTCACCGCGCGGTTTCATCAGTTCCGCGGCTGCCAACTTCCCCCCCGCTCTCCAGCTTTTTTCGGCCGCGAAACTGAAGAAACCTTTAACAGTGAACTAAACCGCTGTGCGGTAATGGCCGACGCGGCCTCTCCACAACGCGCCCCCCCTAGCGTGGAGCGAGGCTCCCTGAAACACTGGATCAGGTTATTTCCCCAAATGACCAATCTTGT
>JBEKDV010000102.1:0-20435 GCA_050014175.1 Candidatus Solibacter sp.
ATGCACCACCTCGTGGCAGCGCTTAATGGCGGCGAACACCTCGTCCCATTCGCCTTCAATGTTAGTGCCGTACGCGTGTAGTTTGGTCTTCAGACCGGCCTCGGCCAGCACACGCTCACACGTCGAGGGTGATGGTATGCGCGCAACCCTGCGGGCGCGGCGCGTGCTCCGGGTCCCAGCAGGATTCGTCCTGGCTATTGCTGCCGAGGCGGATCGTGCCCGTCCCCAGGTTCTTCAGCAACTGGTAGAAGACCAGGTTGGGCGAACTCGCCGGCCCGAGGTACGTTTGCGCGGAGCCGATTCCGATGCTGAATCCGTCGAAATCGCGGGGAATCCGCTTTCCCAATTGGCCGACGGTTACCGAGACGGTGGCAATCGGCGGCTCATCGGCGGCGGCCGCGAGCGATGCTGCGACCATAAACAAAATGCTGGTGATCTTCATTGTTCCTTTTCCATCATCCCGAGAAAGCCGTTGACGATGGCGTTCTCGGCGCAGCCCGGCTTCAGGTGAGAAGTCGTGATTTCGTAGCTGACCTGATTGAAGGCGGCATCATCGGGGATGTAGCCGCTGGACCCATTGGTGTGCGTCACCATGAGCGTGTGGCTGAACGGGGATTCCTGCTTCAGGCGCTGATGGATCATGGTCAAGACCTCGCCGGAGACGCCGGTCAGAGCCACCTCGTTCAGCATGAGGAGCGAAAGGCGGATGTTCACCGGGCCGGCATCGGTGAAGGTGTATTCTTTGCGCGGGCGCGGGCCCGGATCCACTTTGCGCCCCGGACACGTGATCACTTGCTGCGCGCCCCACATCCTGGCTTGCGACCAGGCCGGCTTGATCTTGGCTGCCACCCGCACCACCTCCTCGCCCAGCAGGCGGCCGAGCGCATCGACCATGGCGAACTCTTCCCCATTCTCGCCGGAAACCGGGTTCTGATCGCCGGCGGCGCCACTCGTCCAGACGGCTACCGCCTGATCGCGAAAATGTTGCTCGACATATCGTGAGGTGGCTCCGGGCAGGTCGCCGGTGATCTGGTAATTGTGAGATCCCATGATCGTCCCATGGACGGCATAGTTCACGAAAAACGCGATCGGCTTGCCGGACAGGTCTTCGAACTTGAGAACGGCCACGGTTTTGTCGGAAGGTCCGTCGGGATTGTAGCCCAGCCACCAGCCGTGGTCCGGCGTCAGTTCCCGGCGGTTGATGTTCACATAGGCGGTGCCGGTCCCGATTCCGAACCTCGCCGGCTGGAGATTCGCTTTGGCGCGGCGCACGGCTTCGAGGGCGGCATCTTCCACCTTGGCCGTGTACGCCAGGGTTTTCTCTCCGGTCCCCGCGTTGTCGCCGCGGCCGCTGAGCGAAGGTGCACCGTGGTCATGGACCGCCGATAGCAAAAGGTGCTCGGGAGGGATTCCCATCTCCTTCGCGATCCGGCTACACACTTCCGCCCAAACCTCGTTGGGAACGAAGATCAGGTCCCAAGCCACCAAGGCCGATTGAGTGGCGCCGTTGTCGAGAACGATGGCGCGCACATAAATAGGGTCGTGGATTCCTTTGGAAGGCGCCCGGCCGGCGTAACCGGCCATGGGAAGCGTCGCGTCTTGCGGCGGCGTGATGTCCACGCGCGCGGCTCCGGCGCGCAAGGTCCCGCTTTCGGCTCCAAACGCCGCCAGGGCGGAGAGCGCCAGCGAGAAAAGCACACATTTTGCTAGGGACATATTCAATGTTGTCAGGCGTCCGTCGGGCTTTGCCGTGGGATACAGAAGCTTCGTCCAACCCTCATAGAAGAAGTGCCAGCCAATGACAATCCGCAGCAGTGCGATCCAAAGTTTCAGGCGCATCGGAATCGGTATTTGACGTGATCTTCTCATGTTCGGCGCCCTTTCTTAGCATGTTGGATCGCCTCGCGGGCAACGACGCGGCGGCCCTGGAGATAGGACATGTTGGCCATGTGTGCCGCCGCGGCTGCATTGTGTCCCTCTTCTGCGGTCTCGACCGACGGCGTCCGGCTCCTCACCGATTGAATGAACAATGCCTCGTGGGAAGCCGGGGAGGGCTCCACTCGGATCGTCTCCACATTCCGAGCCTGCGGCGGGTTCTGCGGCTTGCCTTGCGGCGTAAGCCCATGCGCAGCGAAATACTGCTGCTGCATCTCCTTCGGCCACGCCACGATGTTCCCGCGCGGCACTCCCGGCCCGCCTTCCGGCACGATTTGTAGTGTTTCCGGTCGCCGCCCCCAAACGAGTGTCCCTTGCGTGCCGCCGATGCAGAAGCTGTCGCCCATTCCTCCAACACCCAGTGCTGCCGTGGCTTGACTTATGTGCACCGTGAAATCGAAGCCTTCTGAGTATTCGAACACGGCGGTCAGCGTATCCGGTACAGTACGCCCGTCATTCCAGTGGAAGATGCCACCCTGAGCCACGACCGAGGTAGGTAGTTTCGCGCCCATAATCTCGTGCAGCGTGGTGAGTTCGTGGACCATGAGATCCGTCGCCAGCCCTCCGGAGTACTCCCACCAGCAGCGCCAGCGGAAGAACCGCTCCGGATTCCAAGGGATCCTCGGCGCCGGGCCAAGGAACTTCGGCCAGTCTACGGTCTGGGGCGACGCATCCGGCGGAATCGGGTAGCGCCACGCACCTTCCTCCGTGGTCCCACTCCCGATGCGGTAGACTGACGTCACTTTGCCCACCGCTCCCGACGCCACTAGCTGCTTCACCCGGGCCGTCATCCGACTCGACTTGGTCTGGCTGCCTACTTGCACGATGCGGCCGGTTCTAGCCACCGCCTCTTGGATTCGGAAACCTTCCCCAATCGACCAGGTTAAGGGTTTCTCGCAGTAAACGTCCTTCCCGGCCGAAAGAGCGTCCAGGACCATGCGGCAGTGCAAGTGGTCCGGCGTAGCGATCACGACCGCGTCGATGTCATTGCGATCGAGCAGCGCGCGGTATTCCTTGCCGGTGTCCATCTTGCCGTCGCTCATCTGGTGAGCGTTCCGCAGATAGCCGTCATACAGGTCAGCTACCGCAACCTCGTTCACGTCTGGCATGTTCAGGAACGTGCGAAGCAGCCCGGTGCCGCGGATGCCGACTCCGATAAACCCAAGGTTGACGCGGTCGTTTGCGGCGGCCTTGCCGCGACTGGGCACGCCAAGTGCTCCCGCTGCCGCGACACCAATGCGCAGGAAATCTCTTCGAAGCTCGATCATACAGTCTCCTCCTTCCCGAAAACGACACGCTCCAGAACGGCCTTCGTCATCCGTACCCCTTGGAAGTCCTGCAACTCCGGGCATCGAGAAATGGCTTGGCGCTGGTGTGCAGCGGTGAGATCATCGAAGGTCCAAGAGGGCGCCGAATACCCACGCTTGCCCGTGCACGTTGTGCCGGGTGATCCCGAGCACCTGCCCTTTGCGAATCATATGTGCCGCCCCAATCCCCTGAATCGCCGCCCACGCTGTGGCCGTCGTCCGCGGTCCTTGCATAGCTTGCAGTCGCCGTTTTACCCAGGATTTCCGATTTGGCTTCCTAGCCGCCATCGATGATCCAGCCGCCTCCGTTGGAGCCGTGTCTTGCATCCTTTCCATCCCGAGCGACTCCAGGGGCCCAGCAAGGGGCCAGCTCTGCCTCGAGGCGTATCGATGATTTCCATGTTGTCGAGGCCGGCGATCAGGCGCTCATAGCATAGAGAGCGTGAACGCGGTGCGGCTGGTGCGGAAATACCCACACTCGGAAGCGGCAGTTGGTTGAGGAAGTTCCTTCGCCGGGTGGTCATCGGAGATCGCTTCCGCAGTTGGCGAGCACCAGCAGAGAATAGGTATCGAGGCGCGGGATCTCAAGCTCGATCTGCTCGCGCGACGACCCCAGCATGCGAACCGGCTCGCGCGCGCTATCGGGTGATAAGAGTCCTGCTATTTCGCAGTGCCCCGGAATCCTCAGCTTGATGCCGCTTACCGGCCGCGCCGTGTAGTTCAGCAGGTGCACCAGCAACCGGCCCGTCCTTGGCTGCCATACGGGGTTGTACAGAATTCCCGCACGGGCGTCCATTTGGACGGCTGGCGGCCGGCTGTCCGCACGCAGCACTTTTGCCAGTTCATCGAGCGCGGGAAGGTGCTCGTAATAGGTACACTGCCCGTCCCCTGTCTTCTGCCCGAAGAAGGCCGGCTTGGGACGCTTCCTGCCAGCCTCGTCGAGGGAAGCGGAGTTTGCCGCGGCGACCAACTTTCCTCCACCCCGCACGTAGTTCTCGAGAGCCGTCAGGGCTCGGTCGCGCACCGTCTCGGCGGTGAGCACGGCGACCGCTGCATAGGATTTGAGCGTGCGATCGGTCAGATCATGCTCGTAGAGCACGTCGTAGAGGACGCCACGGGCCGCCAAGCCGTTCAGTAGCGCCACATTCGAGCTGCGATCGTCGATCACCACGGCGAGGGAAGCCAGCGATTGCGTGTCCATGTAGTATTGTTCGTTGTCGGCGAAGAACCGGTTGTAACGCCCAATCGCCCGCCAGGTCTCGCTCAACTCGGGTTCGCCCACGGTCAGTTGCCACGGGCCCGGAAGGCCTAGCCATTTCTCCACCTCCAGGGAAGCCCCGAAAGCCCTGCATTCCGCCATCGCCAACTGGTGCCGTTGGGCCGACATGGCGCTGGTCCAGCGATGGCCGCTCTCATGGTAGCCGTCCTCGATCAAAACGGGCTTCCAGCCTTGTGAAAGCGCGCTGTGGATCCGCAGCATGCCGATGTTGTTGACCAAGTATCCGCTTCCCACCGCCAACAAGCTGGGCTGTTCCCGCCTGAATGGGAATGCTGTTAAGTTCCGTTCCGAATAGATTCCCGGCTCCTCCCCGTCCTCGGTGGTCATGCTGTTTGTCAGCCGGTTGAACACGTAGGTGTCCCCATGAAAATTGCCCATCAGGAGAAAGTCGGGCTTACGGCTTGCAGCGTATTGATAGATGTCCTGGTACGTTTCCAGGAGGCCGGCGACTAGACTGTTGTTGTCATAGAGCACACCGTCAGCGCCGGCATCCAACGCGAGATCAATGTTCTTCCGAAGATAGCCGCGCCAACCGGGATGGTTCAGGTCGGCCATATACCGTGTGATTCGCCCAACTAGGGCGTAGTCGGCGGCCCCGTACGCGATCGGCTTGCCGTCCTTGCCCTTTGCGATCCAGTCACGCGATTCCGGCACATGCACAAACATGTTCTCCCAGTTTATGTTGGCAATCGATTCGTAGGCGAGCACACGGATGCCCTGCCGATGACACTCTTGGATGTACTTCCTGACTTCCTCCTGGTGCTGGCTTTGCGTTTCCACGGAAAAACCGTTGCTAAACGTAACACAAATCAGATTGACCGCGGCGTCGCGAAGATAGCGCACGGTCCTCGGGTCGTACCAGTTCGTCAACGCATAAATCCGGTTTGGGTCCGGCGGGTTGAACCCAGGCCAACCCGACAGGACGGCCTTCGCGGTTTCGATCCGGCCCCCATCCCAACGCGAAAACCGAATGCGACCGGGACGTGCCCAATCCGGCAGAGAGCCGGGACGCGGGCCCTCCGGCCAGCGGATCGGGTACTCGCGGGTGGCGCCTTGACTTGCCGTTTCCAGCCCGACCTGGCCGGAAAGCATAATCGGCAACAGACCTGCAAGTGCCGGTACCAGCAACATTCTCATCATCATCCTCCTGGACAGCCTCAAAAATTCTTCGCCAACCAGCGCACGGTTGCTTCTTCGAGACCGGCTTCGTTGGTCCCCGTTTCGAAGTTCGAGGCGCGGCCACAGGCCGCGTAGAATCGTCTTGTCCATCCGTAGTGCTTCTTCAGTTCTTGTTCGCTGACCCGAGCGCCCAGCACATCGAACCTGGGCACGGGCATGAAATATGAGCCCTGCTCCTGGTTTATCGACACCGGCAGACCCGCGCTAAAGATAGCCAGCGGCCGCGGGGCGACGAGTGCGGCCAGCTGCGGCATGTCTCCCCAAGTCAAGATGTGCGGCACGTCCGCGTAAACATGCTCCAATCCCGATGTGGCCTCCTGGCGGTATGAGAGCGTATCGGTGGTGACGGCGACCGCTGCGACGCGCTCGTCGAGCGCCGCGGCGTACAGGGCCGTCTTGCCGAGCAAATTGTACCCAACCATCGCCACCTTTTCCACGTCCGGCCGGCTCAGCAGGTAAGTGATTACCTGGGAGATATCCTGGGTCCACATCCCGATGGGGGGGCGACCGACAAAGCTGGCCCACTTCGAAGTGCGGCTCCCGCCCCAGTCCATCTCTCCGGTTCCGCGCACGTCGAGCAGCATGAGCGCATAACCCTGCTCGATAAGGCCGCGCGCTTCCAGCGAAGTGCCCAGGTTCTTCCCGAGAACGACGATAGTCTTGTATTTCGCCGGGCCCTGCTTGCGCACAAAGAGACCGGGAATGAGCAGGTCGGGCGCCACCTCGAATTGAAGCCGGTCTGCCTTGTAGACCCCGGACACAAGATCATCGCCGTCCCGGTAAACGACCCGCGGGCTGCGCGGCGCGGGCGTTCGGCACAGCAGGAGGTCCAACGCGCGCCGTTTCTGCCCCTGAAACTTTCGCGCCTCGTCGGCGTCCGCAGGCAAAGGGACATCGCTGGGGATCTCTGCGATCCACCGCCGGTAGAGAGCGGGGACGGTCAAACTGTCCGGCGGCAACCCCACTGTCAAGTTGTCCCGCGTCTCGAGATGAAACGGCAGGTCTTCGGTGCCGTGAGGCATGCGGCCACCGAAAAACCAACGCTGCAGCCAGCCGTAAAGCAACACGCGCTTGTCGGGCTGGTAGCCGTGTCCAGTGACGGATTCCTGGAAAGCCGCATGATCTTCTTTTCCGTACAGGCGGTAGATCGCACGGGCATAGTTGAACGAATCCATAGCCCCCGGCAGGGCAAAGGAGGCCAACTCCGGGCGGCCGTTGATCACCAATAGCGGCCGTGGTGCAATGAAAGCAAGCAGCGTGCCCATGCCGGCAAAGGCGCGCAGACCGATGGGGCGTTGGTGCCAATCCCAGGGCCGGTCGACCTTGATCCAATAGGCCATCGAGCCGGTTGTTGACACCGGCACGGACAAAGTAATCCGCTCGTCGAGCGCCGAGACCCAGTAGGTACTGTGACCACCGCCGGAACCTCCCGTGAATGCGATCCGGCTGCGATCCACATCGGGACGAGAGTAAAGGTAATCAACGGCGCGGATACCGTCGAGCACCTCGACGCCGGCCGGCGTGCGGCCGGTATAGGAGAACACCGAGTTCAGGTGGTCCCAACCGGCGGACCTTCCAGAAACACGAAACTGCCCTCCCGGCTTGCAGGGCTCCCCCCCGCGTTCAAAGCACCCGAAGTAATCGTAGGAGATCACTACGAAGCCGCGCTTGACCAGGTTGCAGTTTCGCGCCTGGACTTCCGCCTCCGCCTTGCTCTCGCAATAACTGTGTCCCGAAATGCTGACGATGGCGGGAGCCCTGCCTTGCACTTTCTTGGGCACGTACACGATTGCGGGAACAAACATACCCGGGTAGCTCTCGAAGTTGATTTTCTCGATCCAGTAGTCGTCGCCTTCCATCCGCCCTTTCTGAGTCACTTTTAGCCGGTGCGTTCGGAGTATGTCGTCGATACCGAGCAACTGGAGAATGTGCTGCTTGGTACGAGCTTTATACGCGGTCCAGTGCTCCAGCGAGCTGAAACGCGGCAGAGGGGGAATGTTCGCGTTCACGAACGCGTACATTTCCGACCGGCCGATCGGTTCTGGCAGAACCGGTTCCAGGAACCACTTCGCGGGCGGCTGCCCAGCTGCCGCTGCCGCTAAGCCGAAAAGAAGCATACCCCTGCCGAACAGGTTCGTGCTTGCAGAGACAAACATTATAGCTCCCGCGCGCATCACCAGACGAGGCGGGCGGCCAATTGGATGGCGCGCGGAGAATTGAGCTGGGTGCTGATCGTCCCGAACGTCGTGCTCGTCGGGCTGATGTTGGGTACCCCAAAGGTCACCCGGTTCATGGTGTTGAACGATTCAATCCGGAGCTGGAGATAGCGCTGCTCGCTGAACGGAAAATCCTTGCTCATGGACATGTCAAGGTTCTTGCTCGGCTCCCAGCGCAGGTTGCCGAACTGGGTGTTGAAGGTCCGTATGTTGTCCGCGAGCTGCTGGCTGGATGCCGTGACGAACTGCGTCACGTCGAAGGCAGGGCCATTGGGCTGATTAGACTTCAGGTTGAGAGGACCGCCCAGATAAATCACGTTGCCCCAGGTCGAAAGTACCCCGCCCGTTTGCAGCACCAGGTTGGCGTTGAGCTTCCAGCCGCCCACCAGAGCGTTGCCGAGGCGCGATCTCAAGTCGAGAGGCTTGCCGCGGCCGATCGGCAACTCGTAGGTGACGGCCAGGACTTCGCGCAGCGGTCGGGAGTCGCTCGAGACGCGCTTCACCGGCGCGGGGTCAGAATCATTGAGGTAGGCCAGCCGCTCGATCAACTGGCTGTAGATGAAATTGCTGATGAGCGTCAGCCCGTTCGTCAGCCGCTTTTGCAGCCGCACGTTGAGGCTCTGGAAATACGAGCTGCCGGCTCCGTTGCCTTGCATCACCACGCCATTGCTGGTGGAACTCGGCGGGCTGGGAACGGGGTATTGCGGGAAGGGAGTCAGCAGTTGCTGGAGAGCCACCGTCGATCCGTTTAGAGAACTGCTGTTCGGAAGCAACCCGTGGAGGGGATTGGGCACAGAGCCGGTCAGAAGGTCGATTGCGTTCTGGTTGCGCACTGGAGACGTGCTCAGGTACTGGCGAGGGATGTAATCCAGTTGCGTGGTGATCGGCAGATGAACCGCGTGGTTGCCGATATAGACGACCTCGAAGACCATTTTGCCAGGCAGAGGCTGCTGGATGCCAAAATCCCAGCGCATGTCGTAGGGGTTCCGTACCCGGGGATTGAAGAAGGCGGCCTGCTGGCCAAGGAAGGTGGCGGCGCCCCCGGCGGCTCCCGACGGCCGCACGATGCCGTTCGGGAATGGATTCGAGAGCGTGGCCGCGGGAGACAGGTAGCCATTGTTTGTGGCTACGAACTGGGTGGTCTGGCTGAAACCTTCCTGGTTGAAAGTGACTTGGCTCGGAGTCGTGCCGTTGCCCATGATCTCGATCGGCACGGTGAAGACCCCGAAGCCGCCGCGGACCACGGTATGCGATCCAAACTTCCCGGGCACCCACGCGAAGCCGAAGCGCGGGCCAAAGCGGTTGGATTTCGTCTGGTATACATCCGGATTGCTCGGGCTGGCAAAGGTGAGCCCGCCCAGCGCGCTGAACTGGCCGGCGGGAACCTGCGGAATTGGATTGGCGGAATAAGCCGCGGCGGCCGCCGCCGCGATCCCGTTTTGCGCCGCTGGATTGAAGCCGTCCACCGCGCGGTTGAACCGCTCGGTGGTGGGAGTCTCATGTTCCAGGCGGAGCCCGAGGTTGAAGGTCAGATTGCCCTTGGCCCGCCAGTCGTCCTGCACAAAAAACGCATAGTATTTCGATCCCCACGTGCTCTGGGTATTCAGATCGATTTGCCCGCTGCTTGGCAGTCCCAGCAGGAAGGCGGCGAGATCCTGCCCTAAGGGCGATGCGGCCGAAGTGCTGAACGGGCCATTCGTCCAGTTGGAAGTCAACGAGTATGAGCCACACGGGTATCCGAAAGTGTAAGAGCTCCATCGGTAGTCCCGGAGGTCGGCGCCCATTTTGATGGTGTGCTGCCCATGAATTTTAATGACATCCCCGAACAATTGGAAAACGTCAGAGGTATTGATGTCGTCAGCAGCGCCCAGGTTCTGGAAGCTGGGTTCGCTGCCCCCCGAGGGGTACTGACTGGTGAACACTATCGTGGGCAACTGCAGCGCCTCGGCATTCGCGGCGATGTAAGGAGGAAAGCCCAGCGTCGTCGGGTCGAGGCCATCACTGGGCGAAGCATGGGCCTGGATAAATCGCGTCCAGTTGGCGCGAATATCCATCACGACCGTCGGGGCGAACGTATAGACGTCATCGACCGATGATCCCTGGTTCTTGCGGGGTTGATATGAGCCATTGCCGAGCGTGCCCAAGTAATTATTGGCGCCGCCGGCCTGCGCCCCACTGAGGCGGTAGCTGTGCCGAAAGTCGACGGACAGCTTATTCTTGTCGCTCAGGTTCAGATCCAGACGGCTCAACTCGTTATCGTAGCCGTTGTCATTAACAATATTGACAATATAGTTCTGGAATCCGTTAATTTGGCCTGTGGTATTGGGCAACGGGTAGTATTGCAGTAACTTCAGCGCGACCGGATCCAGACGGTTGCTGGGGATCACGTTGTTGGGAAAGGGGGTGCGTGCGACAAGGGATGCCGAAACCACTCCACTGGCTGGATCGTAGATGGTGTAGTCGGTGCCCGGCTTGTTGGCCTTTAGCAGGGCGGAGAGGTCGCCCTGGCGTTCGGCTGCCGTCGGCACGGTCGCGAAATTCGTGGGAGTGGTGGTCACGCGGGGCGCATTGGCGGGGATCGTATCATGCACGCCCTCCCACGCGAAGAACCAGAAGATCTTGTTCTTGCCGTTGAAGACCTTGGGAACCCACACCGGGCCGCTGGCGTTGAGACCATACTGGTTATAACGATAGACCGGCCTGGCGATGCCCGCCTTATTGTAGAAAAACTGGTTGGCGGCCAGCGCGGAAACCTCGTTGAACTCGTAAAGCAAGCCGTGGAAGGTGTTGGTGCCTTGCTTCATGATTTGGTTGATCGTGCCGCCGCCGGTGTGGCCGAAGCTGGCATCGGATTCGAAGGCATCGACACGGACTTGCATCACGGCTTCCTGCGGCGGGCTGTAGGCGGGCTGGTTGGTGTAGGCGGCGTTGGGCGCACCGTTGTATAGCAACTCGTTCGTTCCCTGGGTAGCGCCACCCACGCTGAAATTGGAAGTCGAGTCGAACGGACGCACCTGCGTGCCCGCCTCGGTGAGGGAGACAACTCCCAGGGCCAGTGCGCTCAACATCAGGGGCGAGCGCCCGTTGACGGGAAAGTCCTCCACCTCGTCGCTGGTGATCACTTGGCCAACCGAGGCGTTGGCCGATTCGATGAGCGGCGTATCGGCCGTAACCGTGAGCGCCTCGCTCACCGCGCCAACCTCCAATCGCATGTCGATGACCGGGTGCTGGCCTGAGTCGAGCGCCAACCCCTGGCGTACAAACTTCTTGAATCCCGGCGCCTCCGCCGTGATCTCGTATTCGCCGGGCGCCAGGAAGGGGATGGTATACGCGCCCGAAGCCTCCGAGTAGGTCGCGGACTTGGTGCCCGTCCTGGTCTCGGTGGCAACGATCTTCACCTTGCCAATAGCGCCGCCCTGCGCATCGGTGACCATGCCGCTAAATGTGCCGCGAAACTCTTGCGCGGACAGAATGGTGGTTAGTGATACAAGCAGTCCAAAAACAAGATCCCTTCGTTCCATAAAGTCCTCCCACTTCGATGCTGTTTCCAATGCATGCCCGCCCCGCCGCCAGCCATTCTCGCTCTGGACTCCGCACAACGCGTCACCTTGCGAGTCGTGAAAACCCGGAGCACACCGGCTCCCTTATCACGTCCGGCGGAGATGCAGACCCCGGAGCCGGCGCGCCCTGGCCGATCCCCTTGTTCGACCCGGCGCCAATGTTCGGGCCCACGCCGTCGACCTTGGTAATAGTTCGCGTCCGAACGCTGCCCGTTGATGGCGTATTTACCGCGCGACAGTTCGTTGATGGCCACGGTCACGGTGCCGGGGGTGAGTTCCACCAGCGTATTGAAGCTGCGGCCGTTGAGCGGCATATTCTCGCTGAATTCGCGCGCGATGACGGTGCTGACCATAGCGTCGTTGGTTTGAATGAGCTCGGCCTCGCCGGTGACCGTGACGGCCTCCCTGGTTTCGCCGACGCGGAGGACGAAATCGAGATCGGCCTGCTGGGCCACGTCGAGCTTCACGCCGTGGCGGGCTTCGGTCTGAAAGCCGGCGGCGCTGGTGGTGATGTCGTATGTTCCCGGCTTCAGGGAGCCGAACGAGTACACTCCGGACTCGTTCGAGAAAGTATTATAGGCCAAGCCGGTGTCGACGCTGCGAATCTCCACGGCGGTCCAGGCCACCACGGCGTCGCTGGCATCGCGAACGAAGCCGGAAAGACTGGCGTATTGACCGTAAAGCGCGGCGGTGGCGCTTACGATCGTCCCAGACAACCTCAACGAAAGGCACATACCATACCCCCTCATGTCTCCTAAGGTTCCATCGTTTGGCCGACCTCATCCAGGACGCAAACGAGTGCTTGCTCCAGATCGGTAATCAGATCGTTCACATTTTCGATTCCCGTGGAATAGCGGACGAGGGCTTCGGGGATTCCCATGGCAGTGCGATCGGCCGCGCTGACTTCCACATGACTGGTGGTCGCAGGCGTGCCCACGACGGTTTCGACGGACCCCAGATTCGCGGCGCGATGCGCGAAGCGGAGCTTCGGCAGAAATGCCTTCACGGCAGGGTAACCGCCATGCAAAATGAAGCTCATGACGCCGCCGAAGCCGCCAGGCATCTGCCTTTTGGCGATCTCGTGCTGGGGATGCGATGGCAGCCCGGGATAGAACACGCGGGCCACGGCGGGGTGCCGCTCCAGATAGCGCGCGATCTGCATGGCGCTGGCATTCTGCCGCTCCACACGAATCTCCAGCGTCGCCATGCCGCGAATCAGGAGATATGCCGCGAAGGGATCCAGGGCGGCGCCGGTGATCTCGCGGAAATGAAAGATGGGCTGAATCCATTCCTTCGGACCGCAGACGACTCCGCCCAACGCATCAGCGTGGCCGCCGAGAAACTTGGAGGCACTGTGCAGCACCAGGTCCGAGCCGAGCAGCAGGGGCCGCTGATTCACGGGCGTGGCAAGGGTATTGTCTATGACAGTGATGGCGCCGACGGCATGGGCGGCGCGGACCAGCCTGGCGACATCCACCACCCTGAGCATGGGGTTGGTCGGCGTTTCCAGGTACAGCATGCGGCACCCGGCGGCGATCTCGCGCTCGATCCGTTCGGCGCTGGTGGTGTCACAGACGCAGACTTGGATATGGTTGCGCGGCAGAAAATCTCGAAACAGTTCGCTCGTACCGCCGTAGGTGTCTTTAATCGTGACGACGCGGTCGCCTGGCCGGAGCAGGGCAAAAAACGTGTTGCTAATGGCGGCCATGCCGGAAGAAAAACTGGTGGCCGCCTCGGCTTCCTCCAGCAGGCGCACCTTTTCCTCGAAGACAGCGACGGTGGGATTCGTGTTGCGGCTGTAAATGTGACCTGGCCTTTGCCCCAGGACCACGGCCTGCCAGTCATCGAGATCGTCATATCCGAACGAAATGCTCTGCACGATGGGGACCTGGGTGGCAGCGCCGGCAAGTGACTGCTCCTTGCCGGCCCACACGGCCCTGGTACCGATCCCCGCAGTGGTGCTCTCGCGTTCCATGCAGAACCTGCTTTCCCGCCAGTAGAAGACGCCGTGGTCAGGCCCGGTCTACCTCTGGATGTTTAGAAGCATACGGCCACGACAGGCGCGAGTCAATTAACAACCCGACAAAAACATTGGCTAAACTGTATTACATGTTGTCAAAAAGAAGGGCGATGGACCATGATCCTGTATGACGTGCTGCAACTGCCAGTCCTGAGATCGGCCCGGCTTCTGACGGATCCGGCGCTGGAGAAAGATCGGGAGATCAGCGCGGTGTCGGTAATTGAGGTGCCGGTGGGGCAATTCGTTCGCTTCGGGGAGTTCGTGATGAGCACGGGCATGAACGTCGGCCGGGATCCGAGGCTGCTGGCGCGCTTCGTGGAAGACATCGCGGGAGCGGGCGGGGCGGCGCTGGCGCTGGCGATCGGTCCCTACACGCCCGCCATACCGAAACGCCTCGTGGCGGCGGCCAGCAAGCGGCTGCCGTTGATCGCGCTGCCTTGGGAGGTGCGCTTCAGCGAAATTTCGGAGGCCATCCTGCGCCGTCTGATCCAGGACCAGGCGGCGATTCGCACGCGCCATGATTTTGTCTGGTCGCTGGCGAGTGGGAACCTCCATGAGGACGCGGCCCTGTCGCAGGGAAAGCATCTCGGCATTGACCTCCGCCTGCAGTCCGTGGGGGTGCTGGGCCGATGCTCCGCGGCCGCGAAGTGGCCCGGCGGCGACGCACAGACGCACGTTTGGTTTGTGGAGAACCTGTGCTTCAAGATGGCGGCGCACCGTCAGCTTCAGTGGCTGGGCACGGTGGCCGGCGACAGCATTATCGGCTATCTGCAGGTACCCGGTAGCGGGCAAGGGGTACACCCCATGTTGCAGTCGATCCGGGTGCCCGGGCGGAGCGGCGCCATATCCTGGGGCGTGGGCAGAGTGTGCCGCGATTTCGGGGATTTTCACAAGAGCTACGAAGAGGCGCGGACCGCATGCGAGATCGGGGCGTGCATCCGCGGCGAAGGGTGCATGACGGACATCTCGGACGTGCTGGCGGAGCGCATCCTGCTCAACCTGGGGCGCCACAGTGATGTGTTCATGCTGCTGGAGCGCTACGTGAACCCGTTGCAGGCGTTCCGGCGCATGTCGCTGATTGACACGGTGGAGGCGTTCTTCGCAGCGGATTGCAACGCCAGCGAAACGGCGCGCAAGCTCTCCATCAGCAGGCAAGCGCTTCTGTACCGGCTGGCAAAGGTGGAGGCCTTGCTCCGGGTGGACCTGGGCAACGCGGAGCACCGCTTCGCCATGGGCTTGGCGCTGCGGCTGCGAAGACTTCAGGAGGCCGCAGCGCCGGCGAAGCTGCTATCCTGATTCTGCATCACATGAGAACCAGGAGCGTGATCATTCGTGTCGATGATCTGGCACTCCTTTTGCCGAGCCGGTGCGTGGAAGATCGCACCCAATTGACGACGCGTTTGGCCGAAGATCGCTTTCCGTCGCCGTTTGGGTACGAACACAACATGGTACTTCCAGTCTCATTTCGAATGGGTTAGGCTCTGATAAGTCTCTGACATTTGCGTCCTCTCCTTGCGGGTTTCATCAAGCCACTTGGAGAGGATTCTACTCCGGGAACGGTCAAACCTCTTCGAGTCGCACTGGTCGAACCAGTGGCTTACCCATCGAGTTAAGAGCGTTCGCGTATCACCGATTCCAGGGCATCCTGCACCGAGGTGCTGGGCGGTGCGAGCCGGCCGGTGCCCTGACCAGAGGGGCCGAACACCGATTCCGATGGGTCGGCACCTGGATCGGAGTAGGTGTTCATCATCGAGCGGAATGATTTCCATAGGCGGCGCAGAATTGTCCAACACAAGATGATCCTGAAGATGGGAGGCATAGGGTAGCTACCGAAAACGAATAGGGTGTGGCTACTTTGGAACGACGCTCCATCCGGCGGGATAAAGCGCGTCTTTGATCCTGTTCGATGTGGAATTGCCAATAGCAGTCGAAGTCTCCTGAGAGGTAGATGGCTCTGAGTTGTACGATGGCCTCTGCCATCTGCTCGGTCCAACGCATGCCGGAGCGCTCCATCATCAGGTTCTTGCACGCACCTTCGACCGGGCCGCTGGCGATCGGCCAGCCGCGGGGGAGGTATTCGTCGTAGCGCATGCGAGCGCGGTTGCGGTAAAGGTAATCGGCAACGCCCTCCAGCGTTTTGCGCTTGGCTCCAGCCAGGGCGCGCTTGGTGATGCTCTGACGAATCCCCTTGACCACCTGGCCCAGGTCGCCGAGCAGGATTCGGGGGTGCGGTCCAGGACCCAGAGCTCGGCTTCCAGGCTGCCCTCGGCATGAAAGACATAGGCAGCTTGCCCAGACCCGCTTGTTCTCGGGGCGCGGCGGAGTGGGCCCGTCACCCGGAGTCCGGCGGCCGGTAGGGAACAGGCTCTCTACAACCTGCTGCGGGGTACGCACCCAAGGTGAGCGGGTGAAGACGACCGCGACCGTGGCCATTCGTTTCTTGTTGGCTTTCTGACCTTTCGTCAGCCGCAGCACGGGTTGCGTGCCGGCGGGCTTGACCATGGGAATCCGTTTGCAATCGACCGCGGCCTAGGATCGAGCCGGTGGCGGGCACGGGGGAACGTTGCCGGTAAAAGGCGTCAAAGTCCTGCGCGGCATCCGGCAGGATCTCCTCCAGGCTGCGCTTGGAGACGGACACGCCGGTCAGGTCGGCCATGGTTTGAACCGATTCCAGGAAAGGGTTCTGCACGGCAGCTTTGACCAAGCGCCGTTGGAGTTCGTAGGAGAAGGAGCGGGCAGGCAAGGCCAGCGCCTGATCGAGTGGAAAGATGCTGGGCGCGCCGGGGCGGGAGTAGCCCATGCGGACGAGTTCCACGGTTCCGAAGACGGCGGTGAGAGAGCGGGCGCCCAGTCGGCGATGGGAGTAGAGCGCGTCCCGGTCCTGCTGGTGGAGGCGCAAGGCAGGTCCAACATCGCCGTTGCCGCGATGCTGCAAGTGGGTCTGGAGGAGCAGGCGGTGCACTTCGCGGCCTTTGGCCTGTTGTTGGGATTCGATCTGGTGGAGGGGCAGTTGGAGAGCACTGGAGGAGGCCAACCAGGACTGGAGCAGAGCGAACTCGATAGCTGCTGGTGTAGTGTTTGAGGGGATGAAACTTGCCATTGCCATATTCTTACGGTATGATTACCGAAAGAACAATGCCACACACCCCGACATCCACGAGCGGAATCCGGCGGCTGGAACAGAGCCTGGAACGTCACGCGCAGCGCTTCGGTGAACTCCGGCGGGACCTCGAACACTTGGAGTACTTCTGCAAAGGGGCCGTGCTGAAGCGGATGATGAAGTGCGGCAAAGCCCATTGCGCTTGCGCCTCAGACCCCACCAAACGTCACGGGCCTTACTTCGAGCTCACCTACAAGGCCAGTGGGAAAACCGTCAATGTGAAACTCGCCCCGGAGGCCGCTCCCCTGTATCGGGCGGCTTCGCAACAGTACCGAAAACTCAAGATCCTGTTCAACCGTCTCGAAAAGCTTTCGCAAACCATCCTGCACCACCAGGCCAAACTGGCACAATCCCAGTGCCGCGGCTGATCGCAAAAACCCGGGTTATCTCGATATCCCCGTCTTAAGCCACCTCCAGCGAAAGGTCAAATCACCCTAAAACTCTGATTTCAAAACCCGTTAGCCGTCGTTCTAAAGTAGCCACACCCAAACGAATAGCGCTCCAAAGCCGCGGGGGCATACTTTCCGAGTAGCTAAAATCCGACTGCAATGCGCCGGGATCAACGAATTTGCGCTACAAGAGAGCCAAGCGCGTGTTCTGCTTCTTGCTAGTCTGGACAGTGTTACTTGCTCTCAGAGCACAGACCGTTCTGGCGGTCCAGCAAGGAGGTGTGAGGTGAGGATCAGAGTTGCATGTGTGCTATTCGCCGTGGCTGCCACCGCCGCCGGACGGACTTTCGATATCCAGGCTCCCGGCGGAGGATCCGTCAAGGTAGAGCCGTTCGAAGGCGACCGGGTCAAGGTAACCAGCGACTACTGGCGGCTGGAGTTCGACCTGCGCAACGGCGGCATCCTGGACAGTATTGTCTTTCTGCATGGCTCCGGCAAGAACCTGTTGGTCAAGCCGTTGCGCACTTTCGTCGATGGTTGGTCGGACGCCAATGCGCCGCACACCGCCTTCCGCTCTTCTCGCGAGGGCAATACGGAGACCCTGGAGTTCTCAGGCCAGATGGCCACTGCCGGACGGCAATCGGGTTCGGTGGCGTTTCAAACCACCTGGACCATCTCGCCGTTCGTCGTGCGCGCCGATCACACCATCCGGCTCTCCGAAGATCTCATGGCATCTGCGGTCGGCGTTGGGAACCTGGAGCTGCGGCGCGACCTGGATGAGTTCGGCGTGCGCGTCGGGCCTGCCGATGATCCGGACCGGCGCAGGATGGGTCCCGCCCTGTTCGGCAAGGTCCAGCGGGCAGGCGACCGCCTCATCGCCGAACATCACGCCCCGTTGTATCTCCTGTTCTTTCATCGCAGCCAGGAAGGCCTGGACCTGACCACTGCCTCCGATCTCGAAGCCTGGGAGAGCGCTCTCACTGGCAGGGCCGGAGCGGGGCGCTACGAAGCAGCCGTGTCCGAGGACGGTTCGTCCATCGAACTGCGCCGCGAGGCGCTGTACTCGACCTGGCCGGTGCGGATCCGCAAGGGCGAGTATACCTTCAGCTACTATCTCGGCCTGCCGCGCATCGTGGAGAGGTCTAACCGCAAATGGCGGCATCTCACCTTCGGCAATCACCCCTGGCCTGCGGACGCTGAGATCCAACAGTGGGCGGACGCCGGGGTGAATATCGTGCGGCTGCACAATGACTACGCTTCGGACGAAGACTTTTGGCACGACGGCGCATGGCCGCCTTACGACGAAAAGAGCATGACCGAGATGCGCCGCGTGATCGCCACCTGCCACCGCTATCAGATCCAGGTGGTGCCCTACTTTTCGATCCACGAGTTTCATCCCAAAGCCCAGGGCTACCAGGCGCAGGAACAGGAGTGGAAGCGCAGTATCGATCAGGCCGGCACCGTATTCCACAACTTCCAGGGCAAAGGGGAATTCGGCGCGCAGATGTGCCCGCAATCCGGCTGGTTGGCCCGCCGCAAAGCCGATGTCGAGAAGGCCTATCGCGAACTGGGCTTCGACGGGATCTACTACGACTGGGTGACGGAGCTCGCTTGCAACAACAAGAACCACGACCCGAAACTGCACCTGGGCACAGACGGAGTGATCGAACTGCTGGCCTGGACGCGGCGGCTGATCGCGCCCAAGAACGGCACGCTGATCCTGCACCTCCACGGGAAGATGGCTTCCATCGCCTACGAGAATTTCGCCGACCTGGTCGTCAACATGGAGGAAGTCTCCGGCGCCGAGAGATGGATGAACATCCAGGACATCCCGGTGGTGACCATGCTGGCCGAAAGCCTGCCCCGGTCGCCCTGCCCGTCCTACAGGAAGGACTCCGCGCGCGAGCGGAATCAGAACAACATTTCGATCCTCTCCGTGCTGGGTATGTTCCCGTGGTCCGGCGGCATAGGCGCCGGCGTCGACGAAGAGATTCTCAAGCTGTTCCGCGCGTTTAAGCCGTACCGGCTGCAGGACTATCGCTTCCGCGACGCCTATTCGGGAGTCGTGCACACGGCCTGGGAAGATGTGTACGGCGCCGTGTATGGGTCCGAGAAGCTGGCGCTCGTGGTGGTCTCGAACACCAGCCGGGAGCCACGCAAGAACGTGGTGTGGACCGTCAAGCCGGAGACTTTGGGATTCCGGGCGGAGCGTGTTTCCGTGAAGGACACCGTTTTGAGCACTGTGCGAAGCTTTCCCGCAGCCGCACTAACGGATGGGTCTCTGCAAACGGCCTTGGCGGGGTACGAGTACCGCATTTTTGAAGTGAGGCCGGAATGAGTGGGCTCGTTTAGCGCATTTGTATAGGCTCGCTCTGCTCGACATCTTTCACGACTGCGGCGACCTGCTGACGGACATGGTCCGGCAATTCGCTCTTGAGCTGCGCCCCGTGATGATCAGTCTGGGCAGTAGCCGAAAGTTTTGGGAAGACGCCGCCGTGGTACCGAAGGACATCGTGTTGTTTGGCAATCTGCCGACGAAGACCTTCTACTCCGATGCGGCCATGCCGCTCGAAGAGGTCTTGCGCCGCACCGCCGATCTCGCCGCCAGCATGGCTGCCTGCGCCCACCCTCACATCCTCGGCTCGGAGTTCCCTCCCCCGACGGAGCCGTCACTTCGCCCCCGATCTCATGTAGGATCGGAGTCCTTCGCCGCTTGAATGGCTGTGCATGGATTACGCGGGTACTCTTCCATGGCCTGAATTGCTGGCCAGCAACGCTTGCCGCACCGCCTGAACGAGAGCCGATGGGGATCTGGAAGCTGGCTCTATATAGCTGCCCGTGCCCGGAAATGGAGTGAGCGGCTGCTGAAATCGAGAGCGAACGGGGCCTCGAATCCTGGCCGCGGGGCAGCACCGGGGCAGCACGTCAGCCATCCGTACGGCCCTAAACGCCCTGGTGGCGAACTGAACTAGACCGAAAACACAACTACTTAGACCCAACTGAACCGAACTAGACTGGCGCTTAGCGGGTTCGACTCCCGTTAGCGCTACCAAGTTTTCATAGAGTTACGGGCAGCGGGGCAGCACGGGGCAGCACGCGCAAGGCGCCAGAAGAAAGAATCCACCCTTCGCGCCCCATCCTTGGCAGCGTTGACAGCCATATTCTTCCCGAAGTTCCGAGGCGTCGCGATAGGGTCAAATCTCCGAATGGGCGGCCAAGTACTTGCCTGGGGCTGGCTCGGACCGGCCGGTGCCGCAACTGCCGTGACCGGCGTTTGAACGAAGCCGCTGGCGCGGCGGACGCTACGCGTGGTGGTCATGGTGGCAGTGACGCTGTAGCAGTAGTATTTTGTGGGTCACAAGGAGGTCCCTGTGACCCAACTACGCAAAA
>JBEKDV010000103.1:0-20247 GCA_050014175.1 Candidatus Solibacter sp.
CCGCCCGGGGCTGCCACGGTAGGTTCTCCGGAAGCATCGGTGGGTTGATACAGGTTCTTGCCGATGCTGTTCAGGCCAGCCGGGTTCTGGAACATGGCGATCTGAATCTGTCCCGCCTGTTGTGCGGCGCTTTGGCCCGGCAGAAGGTAGCTCACGGTTCCATCGGGCGCGATGGTCACCGATTGCGCATTGGCCGGAATCGTAATCGAAGGTTGCAACTGGTCGCCGCTGGAATCTACGATAGTGCCATTTTTGTCGAGCTGGAACGACCCGTCGCGCGTGTACGCCAAATCGCCCGTCGGCCGCAGAACCTGGAAAAAGCCGTTGCCTTGAATCACCATGTCCAGCGGGTTGTCCGTTTCCGTAAAATTGCCCTGGGTGAAGATGATTTCGTTGGAAGAAGCTCGGGTTCCGAGGCCGAGTTGGAGTCCGGTGGGCACCGTGGTCTGCTGGCCGGCGGAAGCGCCCGGCTGCACCACATTCTGGTACAGCAGGTCTTGAAACTGCGCGTGCCGTGCCTTATAGCCCGCGGTGTTCGCGTTGGCCAGGTTGTTGGCAATATTGTCTACGTTGAGTTGCTGCGCGTTCATTCCGCTAGCGGCGCTGTACAAAGCACGAATCATCTTTAGCTCCTTGAACTTCGTTCTGCATCATCCGGCCTCCGCGGCGGCAACCATCTACGAGCCGACCCGCGCCACCTCTTGAATGGTCTTCGTGTCCATTTCGCTGCTCACCCCAATGGCCTTTTGCAGCATTTCGAATTGCCGCATCACGCCGACCAGGCGCATTGCGGCCTCGGCCACCGGCACGTTCGAACCTTCGAGCTTTCCCTGTTGCACTTCCACATTGGCTGCCGGCACCGGCGGGTTTTTCGGATCGCCGTTCTGAAAGCAAGTGCTGCCTACCTTGGTTAGCGAGGTCGTGGATTTGAAGTTCACCACTGCTATTTGGCCCAACGATTGGCCGTCCTGCCGCACGGTGCCGTCGGACAAGATCTCGATCGGTTTGTTGGAAGCGACCTGGAGGGTTTCGCCGTTGGTGTTCCGAAGCGCGTATCCGTCAGCCGTGGCCAGACTGCCGGAAGGCAACACCTGAAGATTGCCGTTGCGCGTATAAAGAGGTCCGTTGGATCCGTTCACCGCGAAGAAGCCGTCGCCCGACAGAGCCACATTCATCGGATTTCCGGTCACCTGGAGAACTCCCGGCGAAAAGTCCGTCCACTGCCGCTGGATGACCGGCAGTGTGGAGGTAGGACCGTCCCCCGCGCCCGCTGCTTCGTCGGAGCTGAATAGCCCATAGAATTCCTGGTCGCGCTTGTAACCGGCGGTTGCGGAGTTCGCGAGATTATTGGCGAGCAGGTCCAACGATTCCATCCTGGAACGGAGCCCGCTGGCAGCCGCGATGGTCAAAGCATCCATAAAGCCTACGGAGCGTCAAGAGCACGTCGGCTTCCAGGAATGCCGCGGAAAAAACCTGTAAGAAACCTCGAAAATGTGCGAACACCTGCCGATGTTTAGGGTAAGAGGATCTCTAACCCGTCAACTCTTTGACGAACTGCTTTGACTGTCAAAAGGCCAACACCCGTTCCACTCGTTCCATCCGCTTGAAAAGACTACGGTCGCTCAATGGCTGGTGACATGCCTTTTATGCCGCCGTGACGATCGCCTCGGCAGCAACAACTGCAACGCCTCAATCTGCTGCCGTCCCTTCCGGGGCGCCTGGCCGAAACGACGGGAGTTTTGCTGCGACAGGATTTGCCCAGGCACTGCTCGTCGCCGGGGCCGGAGATGCGATATCCTCTCTACCGCTGCCGTTGCCGGCCGGCACGCAAATCGCCGGCGGGCCGCACGGCGGCGCGAAAAACGCCAAACAGCCCAAGGAAAAAAACAAACTCCCCACCACGGACACAGTAACCGTGCCAGTGCCGGCCGTTCCCACCCTGCCGCTTCGCATCCAGCCATTCTCGCGAGTAACAGGAAATCACGATCAGCTCGCACAACAGGAGGGTACACCCCCGGCCCAAGGATCCTTGGCGCCTGCAGAGGGGTCTGCCGAAACGGGCGGGTCGGCGGCCAGCCGCGCCGCGAGTGCTAATTCCTTGCGTGAAGCATCCAATCCGCCGGTACCGGACCAACTTCCACTCGCACCAGCCGGTGACTTAGCCTTTGCCGCTAGGGTGCAGCCGGCTTCACCGGCGAACCAAGCGCTCCCGGTTTCTTCGCGGCCCCTGCAGCCCGAAACTGCGGCTGCTGCGCAACTATCCTCGAAAAAGCCCACGGAAAACGACGCTGAAGCCCCAGCGACGGTGCAGCCGATCGCCGGCGGCACAGGCGCGGCCCTGAACTCTTATGGGTACGCCCCCACAAATCCGGAAGTTTCCACGGCTCCAGCGACTCCATCTCCCGCGCCTCCCAAGCCGGTGGAGGCAGCGTGGGCTCCACAACCCCAGCCTAAGCCCGCCGCCGTTCCGTTGAAAGACATCTCCTTTCAGGTGGCGCAGTCCGGTACTCAGAAGGTGGAAGTTCGCGTAGTCCAGCAGTCCGGCGAGCTTCGGGTCGCCGTGCGAACCGGAGACTCCGACCTGGCCCACGGACTCCAGCAGGGCCTCTCCGACCTGGTGGGCCGTCTTCAGGAGAACGGATTTCGGACCGAGGCGTGGCGCCCTGGCGGATCCACCATACAGGCCGCTTCCGTTGCCGAGTCCCGTAGCAGCCAAAGTAGCTCGCAAAACCGAGATTCACAATCGTATTCCGGGTCGCATCAGCAGGAAGGCGAGCGGCGGCAAAGCCAGTCGAAACGGCCCGGTTGGGTCGAGGAGATGGAAAACAGCATCACCGGCAGCGAACAATCTCAAGGAGTAAATTATGGCATCGGCAGTTAGCGCATTAACGGGATCTTCCGCTTCCACAAGCGCATCGGCGGCGACGACAGCGACAGCGACTACGGCGTCCGCTCCCACAGAGGAGATGTTTCTACAGCTACTCGTGGCACAGCTGCAGAACCAGGATCCCCTGAATCCCACGGACAGCACACAGTTTGTTTCGCAACTCGCCCAGTTCAGCGAACTGGAGCAGGTCATGGCCATCCGCACCGATGCCGATACTCTGGCGTCGGCCCAGAGCGCCGCCAGCACCACGTCCGCCACGACGCAGACCCAACCGGCCCAAAGTTCCACCAGCAGTACGCCGTCCACGGCGCAAACCCAATCGTAAAAGGAGAATCACCAATGTCCGCCGCATTTTCTATCGCACTTTCCGCCCTTTCGGCCGACACCACCGCCATCGATGTGGTCGGCAATAACCTGGCGAATCTCAACACCACCGGCTATAAGACGACCGACGTGGATTTTCAAGATTTGATGTCGCAGAGCCTGGGTGTGGGCACGAACGCGGCGCAGGTCGGGATGGGCGTCGGCCCCGTGGGGACCGTGACCAGCTATACGCAAGGTACGCTGACGACCACCAATGGGCCCACCGACGCGGCCATCCAAGGCAACGGATTCTTCGTGGTGCAGAACGCCGCAAACCAGACCCTTTACACGCGCGACGGCAGCTTCCAGGTGAATTCCGCCGGAAATATCGTAACCGCAACCGGCGAAAACGTGCAGGGCTGGTCCGCCGTGAACGGGGCGGTCAACCCGAGTGGAGCGGTCGGGAATCTCACGGTTCCTCTCGGTTCGGTGGTCCCCGCGGTCGCGTCCAGCACGATGGGCCTTACGGTGAACCTGAACTCATCGACGGCTCTCAACGGATCGTACTCCGCCCCTATCCAGGTGATCGATTCCCAAGGCACCAGCCACACTCTGACGGTGAACTTCACCAAGACTGCCTCCAATAGCTGGGGCTACACCGTAACAATTCCCGCCGCAGACCTGGCGGCTAGCGGCAGTACCAGTATCGCGACCGGAACAATGTCGTTCGACTCCAGTGGAAACCTCACCGCTCCGACCAGTCCGGTGGCCCTCACGATCGCCGGCCTGGCCGACGGTGCGGCGGACATGAACGTCGCCTGGAACCTGGACAGTAACAGTGCCTCCACAATCACCCAATATGCCGGGACTTCCAGCGTAGGGAGCACCACGCAGAACGGAGTCGCGGCAGGCCAGATTCTGAACGTGAGTTTGGAAAGCGGCGGCCTTTTGGTGGCCAATTATTCCAATGGCCAGCAGACCACTGTCGGCCAGGTTGCCCTGGCTTCGATCCCCAACCCGGAAAGCCTGACTTCCGTGGGTAACAACGAGCTCCAGGCGTCCGCCACCACCGGCTCAATCTCCGTTGGCGCGGCGAACACGGGTGGCCGGGGCCAAATCGTAGCGGGCGCGCTGGAATCCTCAACGGTCGATATGGCCACCGAGTTTACCAACCTGCTCACGTATGAGCGCAGCTATCAGGCTGCTTCCCGCGTCATCACTACCAGCGACCAGATGGTGCAGGACACGGAAAACCTGATTCACCCGTAACTGTGCCATGACTACGCCTGCGGAGTTGAAACATCTTTTTGATGTTCCGCTGCATTTCGAAGCGGTCCTGCCGGGTCCAGCGTTGGGAGTCGGCGAGTTGCTGGCCCTCTCGGAAGGCGACCTGATCAAGACAGGCCGGCCGGCAGGCGAAACCGTCGAGGTATTCGTCGGAGGCTCCCTCATTGGTTTTGGGGAGTTAGCCGACGCCAATGGACGATGCGCGGTGCGCATGGTGCGTTTCCACCCCGGGAGCCGATGATGGACGCGATTCAACCAATCCTCGCCGTGCTCTTCGTGCTGGCCCTCCTCGGTGGTACTTTGTACTGGCTGCGCGCCAAAGGGCTGGCGCGATTTAGCGGGAAGGGATTCGGCCGTCAAGACGCAAGACAGATGCAAGCGCTCGAACGCTTGCCGTTAACCCCGCAGCATTCGCTGCACCTGGTTAGCGTTGGCGGCCGGACGCTGCTGGTTGCAGTCTCGCCCGGCGGCTGCACCGTGGTGGATGGCGCCACGTGGCAGATTTCCGGCGAAAACCGATTGGGGGGGGGATGATCCGCCGCACCCTGCAATTCGTCCCGCTTCTGGCATTGGCCGCAGGTTCCGCAGTGGCCGCCAAAACGCAAGAGCCGGCTTCGCTTCTGGGCATCGACATCGGCAAATCCGGAGAGTCGCTGGGCATCCCGTTGCAGATCGTCATTCTGCTGACGCTCCTGACTCTGCTGCCCGCGGTGTTCATGTCTATCACCCCGTTTTTGCGCATCACGATCGTGATGCACTTTCTGCGGCAGGCGCTGGGCACTCAGACTACGCCATCCAACCAGGTGCTGGTGGGCATCTCCCTTTTCCTCTCTTTGCTCGTCATCTCGCCGGTGGCGGCGGACATCTATCACCAGGCGTGGGAGCCCATGCAAAACAACCAGCTCACCGCCGACCAGGCGTTCGATGCCGGCGCGAAACCGCTGAAAGCCTTCCTGACCCGTTTCGCCCGCGAAAAGGACGTCAAGCTATTCGTTGAAATCACCCACGAGCCCGCGCCTCATAGCCCGTCCGATCTCGACCTCAAGATTCTTGTTCCGGCCTACATCCTTTCCGAACTGAAAGCTGGCTTTCAGATCGGCGCGGTGCTTTTCCTGCCGTTTCTCATCATCGACCTGGTGGTCGCGTCCGTCACGCTTTCGATCGGAATGGTCCAGTTGCCACCGGTGATGATTTCGGCCCCGTTCAAGATCCTCCTGTTCGTCCTGGCCGATGGTTGGAATCTGGTGATTGGATCTCTTATGAAAGGTTTCTACGCATGACTCCCGAGTTCGTGATTCAGATTCTCCGCGAAGCGCTTATCACCGCTTTTTGGCTGAGCGCACCGCTTCTGGCGGTGGGCTTCTGCGCCGGTATCGTCATGAGCCTCATCCAGATCCTCACCTCCATTCAGGATTCGGCTTTCAATGCCATCCCGCGGCTCCTCGCGTTCCTCGGCGCGTTCATGCTGGCAATGCCCTGGATGCTGCACAAGATCACTTCCTATACGGTCCTCACCCTGGGAGACCTCAGCCGCTATGCGCGGTGACCTGGTTCTTTCCGTCTCCACGTTGTTGGGTTTCCTCCTGACGCTGATCCGCGTTGGAGGCGTGTTCATTTTCGTGCCGATTCCCGGCGTTACCAGCGTCCTGGGCCCAGCGCGCATCATTCTGTCTCTGGGGATTACGATCGCTCTCTTTCCTGAGTGGCCCCATATCGCAGCCACCCCTTCCGCCGGACTGTTCCTTCTGTGGGTCATGGTCGAAGCCGGGTTGGGCATCGGCATCGGGTTGACCGTGGCGTTTATCAGCGAGTCCCTGGCCGTGGGAGCGCAGATGATGGGGCTGCAAGCCGGCTATGGTTTTGCCACCACCATCGATCCAAATACGCAGGCCGATTCCACCGTGCTGGTCATCTTCTCCCAACTTGCGGCCGGGCTCTTGTTCTTTGCGACCGGGATCGAACGCGAAATACTGCGCATTTTCGCCCGCAGCCTGGAAGCTTGGCCTGCCGGCACGTTTGTTCTTACTCGCGGCGCGGCCGGACAAGTGGTTTCCGTTGGCTCCACCATGTTTAGCACGGGACTGCGGCTCGCGCTTCCCGTAATCGCCATCCTGGTTATGGTCGACATCTCGCTGGCCCTGCTGGGTCGTGTCAACGCCCAATTGCAGTTGCTCACCATCGCCTTCCCAATAAAGATGATGGTCGGTCTGGCCATGCTCGGCTGGCTGGCGCTGCTTCTGCCGGCACTCTTCCGCGCCGGCATCAGCGTCAGTTTCACCGCGATGCGTGGCTTCATCGCCCGGTAGAGTATGGCGGACAAAGATCAAAAGACCGAACAGCCCACGCAACGGCGCATGAAAAAGGCGCGCGAAGAGGGTAATTTTCCCACCGCGCGTGTCTTCGTCGGTGCGCTCCAGTTCCTGGCCTTCGTCAGCCTGATCCACGCCTGGGGACTGGTTTGGATTAACGCCATCCGCGACAGCATGGCGGCACTATTCCAGCACGCTCTGGACCCGCGCCTGACCGGGGAGGAGATCATTGCGCTCAGCCTGGACCTATTGAAGCGAACCATGGTTCCTGTGGCTTACCTGGGAGCCATGCTGATCGCTATTACGCTTGCCGTACAGCTCGGAGTCACTCGGTTGGGCGTCAGCCTCAAGAAACTCGTGCCCGACATCAAGCGTCTCAACCCGCTTTCCAAGCTGCGGGAATTGCCGAAACAGAACCTGCCGTCGCTTCTCCAGGCCGTCATAATGATCCCTGTTTTTGGCCTGGCAATCTACTATTTAATCAAGGACGATTTCCAGAACTATCTCTCGCTTCCCCTGCGCACAGTGCCCTCGGGCCTGACTCATGTAGCCGGCTCCATCCAGGCGCTGTTGTGGAAGGCGTCTTTTGTTTTCATAGTGTTCGGAGCAGTCGACTTGGTGCGCCAAAAACGCCGGTACCAAGGCGATCTGAAGATGAGCAAACAGGAGATCCGCGACGAATTCAAAGAAGTGGAAGGTAGCCCGCTCATGAAGCAGCGCATTCGCAGACTGCGCCGCGATATGGCCCGCCGCCGCATGATGCAGGACGTGCCCACCGCCACCGCCGTGATCGTAAACCCGACCCACTACGCCGTAGCCCTGAAATACAGCATGAGCAGCCCGGGTGCGCCGCGGGTGGTGGCGAAAGGAAAGAACTATTTGGCGTTGCGCATCCGCCAGAAAGCAATCGACAACCAGGTCCCGCTGATCGAAAATCCGCCGCTCGCGCAGGCGTTGTACAAAAACGTCGAGGTCGGGCAGGAGATACCGGCCCACTTCTACCGGGCCGTGGCCGAAGTGCTCGCCTACATTTTCAAACTGATGAATGGCAGGCGGCCTGCATGATGACGGACAAAGGAGCAAAGTAGCTTGGCACAGACAAAAGCGATCGCCGCCCCTGCCGCATGGAAACTGGCATTTTCGAACTGGCAGGAATTGGGCGTGCCGGTCGCAGTCCTCGGCATCGTTATCGCCCTGATCACGCCGCTACCGGGCTACGTGCTGGATGTCCTGATCGTGACGGACATCATGATGTCGGTGGTAGTCATGATGGTCGCGATGTACATTCGCAAGCCCGTGGAATTCAGTGTCTTCCCCACGACATTGCTCCTGCTGACGCTGTTTCGGCTGGCGCTGAACATCTCCTCCACGCGCCTCATTCTGATGAATGGGAATACCGGTACGAGCGCCGCCGGAGAGGTGATTCAGGCGTTCGGTAACTTCGTGGTTGGCGGTAATTACATCATCGGAGCGGTGATCTTTTTGGTCTTGATTGCGATTCAGTACGTCGTCATCAACCACGGTGCGGTGCGCATTTCCGAAGTCACCGCCCGTTTCACCCTGGACGCCCTGCCCGGCAAGCAGATGTCTATCGATTCGGATCTGAGTTCCGGCCTGATCGATGAAACCGAAGCGCGCAAGCGCCGCAAGGATCTCGCCAAGGAGGCGGAATTCTACGGAGCCATGGACGGTGCTTCCCGATTTACGCAGCGCGACGCCGTCGCCGCCATCCTGATTACCGCCATTAACATCGTTGCCGGTTTTTTGATCGGCGTCCTGCAACATGGCATGGACCTCCGCCACGCCATCGAGACCTACACGGTGTTGACCATCGGTGACGGCCTGGTGACGGTGATACCCGCCCTGATGATCTCCATTTCCGGCGGCCTTATCGTAACCCGGGCCAGTTCCGACGAGCGCCTGGGCGCCGATTTTAGCAACCAGCTCTTCAGCAGCCCGCAGCCTCTGTTTCTGGCCAGCAGCGTCCTGATCGTCCTCGGGGCCTTCCCTGGGCTGCCTGCCATTCCATTCCTGCTGATGGGCGCGGGGCTGGGCGCCGGAGCATGGAACCTGCGCAAGAAACAGATTGCCGCGCGCAAAGCCGAGACCGCCGTCAAGCCCGCTGCGGCCCATGAAAATATCGAGAAGTTGCTTAGGATTGAGCCCTTGGCCATTGAAATGGGGCTCGGTCTCGTGAAATTCGTGGGCGGCGGGCAGGAATCGCCGTTGATCAAGCGCATCGGCGGGATTCGCCGGCAGCTTGCTGGGGAACTGGGCTTCGTCCTCGGTCCGGTCCGCGTGGTCGATAACGTCGTTCTCAAGGTGAACGAATACGTCGTCTCGCTGAAAGGTGCTGAGATCGCCCGGTACGAGCTGCCTGCGGGCTGTGAATTGGCGATCCCGGTGGGCAAATCCAACCCTCCGCCGGGAGGTAAGCAGACCAAGGAGCCGGCCTTCGGTATGACCGGCTGGTGGGTGCAGAGCGAACAGGCCGACAGCGCCCGGCGCGCTGGATTCACGGTGGTAGATTCGGTCAGCGTCATAGGGACCCATCTGACGGAACTGGTCCGGCGCTATGCACCGGAGCTGTTCTCGCGCGCCGATGCCAAGAAGTTCCTGGATCGCGTTTCTCAGGAGCAGCCCAAGGTTGTCGAAGAGCTGGTTCCGAAACTACTTCCGCTCGCCACCGTGCAACGAGTGCTCCAAAACCTGCTGCGTGAACGCGTGGCGATCCGCGATTCGGTCACAATTGTCGAGGCCCTGAGCGAAGCCGCCGTTACCACGCGGAACCCCGTGTTACTCACCGAATACGTTCGCCAGGCGCTGCGCCGGATCGTGGTGAAGCCTTACCTGGACGCGCAAGGCAACCTGCCAGCCTATCTGATCGACCCCGCCCTGGAGCAACTTGTGGAAGTCTCCGTGCAACACGGAGAACAGAACAGCCATGCCACTCTCGCTCCGCCGGCCATCAGGGATCTACTGCAGAAGGTTAACCAAAAGGTCGGCAGCCCCGAAAATCCAGTGGTCGCCATCGCCAGTTCGGGCTCGCGTTACTTCCTGCGCCAGATGGTGGAGCCCGCCGTGCGCAACCTGTTCTTCATTGCCCATAACGAAGTCCCCATGGAAATCAAAATCGTGTCGTTAGGAGTCATCCAATAGTTATGCCTACTGCCGGGAAGCCGTCTACTTACGTGAAGTCCTTCTTCGCGGAGTCCATCCAATCTGCCATGGAAGATGCGCAGGTGGAATTGGGACCGGACGCATTGCTGCTCGATTCGCGCGAGGCTCCTCCGGAGGCGCGTCACCTCGGCGACTACGAGGTCGTCTTCGGTGCCGGACCCGACGTGCCAGCGTCGCCGCCTCCAACCCCGCCTGCCGCGGTGGAGACACTCCGGCGGGAGGTGGAAGAGATCCGCGAAATGCTGCGGTGCCTGACTCCTCCCGCGGCCGTCCAGCGCAACTACGGCGAATCGGTGGCGCAAGCGCTCATCGACGCCGGCGTGGAGCCTGCCCTTGCCCGCGAAATGGGGGAGGCCGCCCGCCAGCGCATCGCCCGCCGCTCCGTGCCGCGCGTCGGTCTTCCTCGTCCCGTGGGCGGTTGCGATGCTCCGAACGTGTTGCGGGATGCCGCCGACGAGATTTCCGTGAACTTCGAGGTGGCGCCCGAAATTGGCCGGGTGACGGCCCTGGTTGGTCCTCCCGGATGCGGCAAAACCACCACCCTCGTCAAGTTGGCGATCACGCAGGGCCTCGCTCGTGGACGCTCCGTTAACCTCATCTCCATCGACACCCAAAGGATCGGTGGGGTCGAGCAGCTTCGCACGTATGCCGCCATCCTCGGGGTGCCCTTCCAAGCGGTGGAGAGCACAGCCGCCCTGGCGCAAGCCATCGAGTCGGCGCCCCCCTCCTCGCTGGTCCTGATCGATACCCCCGGTTACAGCGCCGTCATGCTGCAGGACATGGGGGGCGATCTTGCCAGGTTCCTAAACCGCCGTCAGGATATTGACACGCACCTGGTTTTGACGGCCTCGATGCGCCTCGAGGACCTCTACAATGCCGCGGGGCTCTACGATGCCTTTCGGCCCGCCAAACTGCTCTTCACCCGGATGGATGAAACATCGTCCCTGGCTGCCGTGTTTTGCGTGGCCGCGCGCCGTAATAAGCCGGTGTCCTTCCTCTCCGGCGGCCCGTCTATCCCGGAAGATCTCGAGCCCGCCACCAAAGAGAGGATTGTCGACTCGTTGGTACGCCAATTGCCATCTGCTGTGGAGTCGGTCGCCTAGACTTTCTCATGGCTACCAGCACGTACGGATACGAACCCGCCATCGATGCCGACGCCGCGCTGCGGCGCGAAGCGCTCGTGTTGCAGCACCTTCCCCAGGTCCGGCTGATCGCCAGGAGGATTCACGACCGGCTGCCGAACTACGTCAGTCTCGACGATCTCATCTCCAACGGCATAATCGGCCTCATGGCTGCCATCGATAACTTCGATCCGTCCCTCAACATTCAGCTCAACACCTACGCCGAACGTAAAATACGATTCGCCATTCTGGATGGACTGCGAGAGGCGGATTGGGCCCCCCGCGAGGTCCGTAAAAAAGCCAGGCTCATCGAAGCGGCCATTCATCGCGCCAAGCAGCGGGCGGGGCGGGAAGCCACCGAAGAGGAGATTGCCGCCGAGTTGGGCATCGCGCTTGACGAATACCAGAGGTGGCTGACGGAAGTCAGAAATACGGAGTTGGAGCGTTTGGAATTCGCCGCCGGGGAAGAACCCGCCCGCGATCTGCTCAAGTTCGTATCGGGCGACGAGGAATCTTCGCCCTCCCTCATCGTGGAGCGGAGCGAGTTGGAACGTATTTTGGCTGTCGCGATCGAGCGAATGCCTAAAATCGAGCGCACCGTATTGCATCTTTATTACTACGAAGAATTGACTCTGCGGGAAATTGCGGAGGTTGTGGGACGGCATCTCTCTCGCGTCGCCCAACTGCGCACGCAGGCCGTTCTCAGGCTGCGCAGCCATCTCGAAAGAGTTTGGGTGTCCCCACCCAGGAGAAAAGGATGAACTCGCAAACACTAGACGTGCTGTTAGACATCGAACTGCCCATAACCGTCCGCTTCGGCTCCGCGCAAATGACTTTTGGCGACGTAATAGGCCTCAACGTGGGGTCGTTGGTGGAATTCGACCGCGCGCCCGAAGAGCCCATCGAGGTGCTGGTGAACGGCCGGGTGGTGGCTCGCGGCGAGATGGTCATGGTGCAGGGAAACTACGGCGTGCGCATCACCGAAATCTCTAGCTACCGGGAACGGCTGGAAACAAGCTCCGTCCCAAGCCCTGACGCAGGAGGGACGCTGTGATGCGGCTCGACTGGATCCTCAATCCGATCGGCCTGTACGCGTTTCTGACACTGGCGCTGTTCGGCTGCCTGGCGCTGTTCCTGTCCATGAAACGAGAGATCGCCTTGGTTCGCCGATCCTTCGCCCGGAGCCAGGGCGTAGCAGACGCTTCCGCGGCAACCCTGGCCGCTCAGTTAGCTGCCCTACAGAAGGATATGCAGAGTAACGGAGCGCCCTCGCCTACGGGCCAGGAACTGAATCTGACTCGCCGCGCACAAGCGCTACGCATGCAGCGCCGCGGCGAATCACCCGCTACCATAGCCGCTGCCCTGCGCGTTCCCCGCAACGAAATCAATCTCCTTCTGAAGATTCAAAAGCTTGCGAACGATGGTGAGATGCCGGCAAAAGGGTCTTAGTTAAAGACGACCGCACCGTGATACCCGCATAAGACCACCGAAATACCCCCATTTGCGGCTAGTAGTACCCGGGCCGCTTCATGTTACCAGTAAAGTACTATTACTCACAAGCTTAGTTTTCAGGCTGGTACTATGACTGACCCGTCGAATCCGAAGTCCGAAGCTGAGGTTTGGAATGAGCTCGTGCAAGCGCAACGTAAATATGCGCAGTCGCTTGCCAGTTTGGACAGTCTAATATTCGAGAGTCCCGCCACCAATCCGTTGCCTTTGCAACGGCAGCTAATTGAAGAAGTCGCCATGGTTCGCCGGGCGGCGTACTCACGGTACCGCGAGGCAATGCACGAGCTGAGCGAGCGCCTTCGAAAGTCGACTTCCTAACGGGCACTGCACGCTGGACCGATAATAGTACTGGGCCTCACCTGAGACACGTACCCACCTGCGAGTGATTGTCCGATCCGTGGCCGCGTAGTATCATTTCGTCAGTCTGAGAAACCACTTGCCATGTGCGAAGAGGCGAGAATTCTAATCACGAAATATCTGGATGCAGTGGAGGAGTACGACCGTTCTCACCTGATGCTTCTGGCGGCTCACCGCACGGAGGATTCGGAATCCATCGAAGCATATCGCGGCCTTTTAAATGAGGCCAAGTTGAAGCTTAAGAGTGCTCGGGCAAGGTTTCAGGAACACCAGAAGGTCCATAACTGCTCCGAAGTCATACACCTCGAAGACGATTCCTCATAAGGCCGTTGGCGCCCTGCAGGGTCAATGCGAGGCGCACACTGCCATGGAGTCCCCAAAGGTTCTCAGCTTCATAATCAGGGTGGTCCGTTTAAGCCCCAGCAACTCCGCCGCCGCGGTCTTATTGCCCGCGGTCTTTTGCAGTGCCCGCTCCAGCATGGTCCTCTCGAAATGGCTCACGGCCGTTTCGAAGTCCGTAATTTCCGATGCTGCATGATAAGGAACTGCCGCGGTCTCAAACCGGATCAGCTTCGTGGGACCGGCCGGCGCCAGACCGAAATCGCTCGCGAACAAGGTTTCCCGGTCGCCGCTCATCACAACCGCCATTTCCACCGCGTTCTCCAGTTGCCGCACGTTTCCCGGCCAGGAACAGCTTCGCAGCCGGTTGATTGCCTCGGGCGTCACGTTCTTGACGGGGATACCTTCCAGGTGACAGACCTTCTTGACGAAGTAGTCTACCAGCAAGGGGATGTCACTCTCGCGTTTCCGCAGCGATGGCATGTCCATGGGCACCACATTCAGCCGGTAATACAGATCTTCGCGAAACTTCCCTTGCCGGACGCGTTCCAGAAGGTTCACGTTCGTCGCCGCCATCACCCGCACATCCACCTTGATCGTCTCCGAGCTTCCTAAGCGTTGGATTTCCCTGTCCTGCAACACTCTGAGGAGCTTGGCTTGCAGTTCGAGCGGCATATCGCCGATCTCGTCCAGGAACAGGCTCCCCTTGTGCGCCTGCTCAAAGCGCCCGACTCGGGTCTGAATCGCTCCCGTGAACGCGCCTTTGACGTGCCCGAACAGTTCGGTTTCCAGCAGGTTCTCGGGAAGGGCGCTGCAATTAACGGCGACCATCGGGTGGGCCGCCCTGGGGCCCGAAAGGTGAAGCGCACGAGCCGCCATTTCCTTGCCCGTGCCTGTTTCGCCGCTAATCAGAACGGTGCAGCGGCGCCCGCCGATCAGCCGGATGGTCTCAATTACCGCTTGCATGGCGCGGCTCTCCCCCACCAGCAGGCTGCGCCAGGGCTCGGCGTTTGACGCGCGCTCCTGCGCTCGTCTCCGTGCGGATCTTTCCTCCATGGCATTTTCCACGCAGTCGCGGAGCGTTTCCATGGTATCCCTGTGTCCCAGGCAATGGTACGCCCCCGCGCGGATCAGCCGAACTGTCTCGGCGATGCCCATTTCGGGATTCCAGAAGACCACTGGGAGTAACGGATCCAATACTTGCACCAGTTCCAGCGCATCCAAGGCGCCGTTGTTGGGCGCTTCTCCGGAAATCAAGACACAATCGAACTCCTCCCTGGAAAGCGCAGAGGATGCCTCCGCCAGATTGTCAGTTGTGATTACCGCCAGCCCCGACAGGACTCGGCTCCAATCCTCTTCGAGCGACAGAGACGGAGTACAGGTAATCCGCAGGAGTTTTTGTGAAGGCACGTTTGTTCTTATGCCAGCATCCGGCCTCACGAATCTAGGTAGTATTTGGTACGGTAATCAGTGTTAACCTCAGCCAACAGTACAGCGTTGCCGACGTCGATATTGCAGTTCGGCCCTGGTCGTGCAACGCTCGTATGCAAAGGACTCAAGCGCCTCCGATGAGCATGCGAATTCATAATGACGCAATCGCGACCGCAGCTGCTTCCCAGGCTTCTCCGGCTGAGAGCGCGTCACCACCGGGAGCCCCTGCGCGAGCCGGCTCCGCGGCGGGCAGTGGCACAGACCAGGTCGACATCTCCTCGTTTGCCGGCAATGTGGCAGCATCGATTTCCGCGCTGGCCGCCGAGCAGGCCGCGCGTGTCAGCGACCTGGCGGCCATCTATGCCAAAGGCCAGTACCAGGTGGATTCCACACAACTCAGCCGGGCGCTGGTTTCCCGAGCCCTCGACGGCGGCTCCGTGGAGGGAGATAACTGATGCAGCGGCGAACAGCTTCCGATCGTGTCCGAGCCGCCCGGGCGAATATCCGGCTGGCGGCGCAGACCTGCGCAACGGCGGACATAGCACGCCTGCAACGTTCCCTTAATCTTCTGGAAACCGCGGCTATCGAAATGCGCCGGGCCGAGACGGATATTCATTCCGGCATGCTTAAAGACACCGGCGAACTGCGGCGCGAAACCGCCAAACTGAAGCGCGAGATTGCGGGCATGATGCGTGTAATCGATGGTTGCGCGGCGCTGTGCCGCGGGCTTTCGGTCCGGCTTGGCGGCACGGCTCCTCTTGCTTATACGCCTCTAGGCCGAGCAGTGGCATCGCCTCCCGCCGCCGCGGCCTGCGAATTGCAAGGATAGCGGCGATGTCAAACCTTCTGGCGATGCTGGGCACATCGGGCAACGCCTTGGATGTGTATCAGCAGGCGTTGAGCGTAGTGCAGAACAACGTCAACAACTCGTCCACTCCCGGATACGCGCGCCAGAGCCTCAATCTCGAGGCGCAGCCTCTCGACGTGGCTGACGGACTCGCCGGGGGCGTTGCGGCCGCGGGACTCGACAATTCGCGCGATCAATACGCCGAGGAACAAGTGCAGCGGCAGACCCAGGCTCTGGGCCAGTACACGGCCCAGGCCAACGCCACCGGCACAATTCAGAGCTTCTTCGATGCCTCCGGCAGCAGCGGAGTTTCAGCGGCGCTCAGCTCTCTGTTGCAAGCCTTTTCCGCCTGGAGCGTGACCCCGAACGACGCCACCGCGCAACAGTCGGTGCTCGATAGCGCCGCCAATGTGGCATCTTCCATCAATGGATTAGCAAGCTCTCTCTCCCAAACCTCGCAACAGCTCGACACCAGCATTGCTTCCACGGCCAGTCAGATCAACAGCATCACCGCGCAAATCCAGTCATACAATGTACAGCGCCTGACCGAAACTACTCCCGATCCAGGTCAAGACGCGCAGTTGCATAGCGCCCTGGACAGCCTCTCGCAACTCACCAATTTCAGCACGGTCACACAGGCCGATGGCACCGTCACGGTATTGCTCGGCGGCGGATCGCCCCTGGTGATCGGCAGCCAGCAGTCCGCGCTCAGCACGGCATCCTCCCCAGTGGGGACCCGGGTATTGGACTCGCAGGGCAACGACATCACCTCTCAGGTTACCAGCGGCCAACTCGGCGGCATGCTGGATGTGCGCAATCGCGTGCTGGGCTCGATGCTGGGCGATGCGCAGCAGACAGGTACGCTCAACCAGTTCGCCACGGCGATAGCCGGCGCCGTCAACCAGATTCTCGAATCCGGCACCGTCTCGTCCGCAACCGGCGCATCCGCCGGTACGGCATTGTTCACCTTCGCCAGCTCGACGCCTACGGATGCCGCGGCAACCTTGGAGGTCAATCCGGCCATCACGGCTTCCCAGTTGGCGCCTGTCGACTCCTCCGGCAACTCCAACGGAAATGCCAATCAGTTGGCGGCCCTGGAGAACACGCCGCTGACGCAGCTGGGCGGGATGACTCTTACGCAGTATTTCGGGCAAGTGACGAGCGCGATCGGCACCGAGAACCAAAACGCGACCGACAATGAGCAGAGCCAGCAGCAGATCGTCGCGCAGGCGACTACCCTGGTCAACCAGGTTTCGGGAGTCTCGCTGGATCAAGAGGCCACCAACGTCCTGCAGTTCCAGCGCGCTTATCAGGCGGCCGCCCAGGTGCTCACGGTAATCAACACTCTGGCCGACTCCCTGATGAATATGATTACGCCGTTGACGTAAGGATAACCCATGGTATTGAATATCAACGGAGCGACTCAGGCCTACCTGGCCGACTTGAACCGCACTCAGCAGCAGATCAACCAGGCGCAGGCGCAAGTCAGTTCGGGATTCCGCGTGCAAACACCGTCTGACGATCCGGCCGCGGTCCCCTCCATCCTGCAGGTGCAGGCCGAGATCGGCAACGATCAGCAAATTCAGTCCAACCTCGGCAGCGTCACGAACGAGCTGGGGACGGCGGATTCGGCACTGCAGAGCGCCATTCAGGCGGTCCAGGACGCCGGAACGCTGGCCACGGAGGGCGCCAACTCCACGGCCACCGCCGATGAGCGTGCCAATATCGCCCAGCAGGTGGCCGGATTGCAGCAGACGTTAGTAGGCATCAGCCAGACGACTTTCAATGGCCGCTATATCTTCAGCGGCGATCAGGACACCGGTCCTGCGTATCAACTGGATTCCTCCCAGCCCAACGGCGTGAAGCAATTGATTTCCGCGCCCTCCACTCGGGTGATTGCGGACGCCACAGGCACCGCCATTTCGGTCGCCAAAACCGCGCAGCAGATCTTCGACGCGCAAAACCCCGATGGCTCCGACGCGCCTGGAAACGTCTTCGCCGCCCTTAATTCGCTCCTGACGGCGCTGAACAACAACGATCAGGCAGGCATCGCACAGGCGGCTTCCGCGCTCCAATCGGCGGGCACCTGCTTGAATCAGCAACTCGCATTTTACGGCGAGGCCGAGGATCGCGTCGCGGCGGCGACTGACCTGGCGCAGAAGTTTCAAACTCAACAGCAGGCCCAGCTCAGCAGCCTTCGCGATGCCGACATCCCCACCGTTGCGGTGCAGTTGACCCAATCCCAGTCGGATCAGCAGGCGGCACTCTCGGCCGAAGCCAATATCGCCCAGCAAAAAAACCTGTTCAGTTATCTCGGATAACACCGGAGATCGTGATGATAAAGGATTTCGAAAAAAACGCCCTTGGGCCTCGACCGGCGCCACTCCCCGCCGAATATGAAGCCTGCGTTCCGGGCGCGCTGCCTGCCGGGCAGATGGCCTTTGTGAGCTGCCTCCAGGAGAGGTCCGTCCGTAATTTCGCGGAGGATCTCGCCAGTCGTCTGGAAATGCCGGTGGCTGCGGAGCTTACGGCGACCCAGACTCTTTCCGGCAGCGCTTTCGTACAGTCCTGCGAAGACGGTGGATGCCTGCTGGTGCTGGCCGCGGAACCGGTGCGCGGCCAGGCGCTCATCGCGATTTCCGCGGGCTTGGTGGCGTACCTGGTAAGGGTTGTTTTGGGCGCTCCACCAAGTGCCGACGGTCCACGCGCCGCCACCGAAATCGAGTTGCACATTCTAAGCGAGATTTTCCAGTCGCTGGTGCGCGAACTCTCCACCGCCTGGAAAGATGCCGGCATCGGCTTTCGCTGGAGATCCACCGGCGCCCGCGAAGCCGCCGCCGGGCCGGATCCGATGCTGGTCTTCGAATACCGCATGGATTTGGATGGCGCCCTGGAGAGCTTTCGCATCGCCGTGCCCGCGTTCCTGGGCCGCCTGGCGGCCCTGCAATCCGCCTCCGCCACGGCCGAAGAGGCTCCGGCGGCCGTCCGCGAGCTTATTCTCGGTGCAGTGCGCCGCGCCAACGTGGGTGTGGAAGCGGTGCTCGCCGGTTCGACACTGCGCATGGGAGATCTGCTGGCGATGGAACCTGGACACGTCGTGATGTTGTTCGAGCCGGCCGGTTCTCCAGTCGAATGCCGGATCAACGGCAAGCCAAAATTCCGCGGCGAATGGATTCGACACGGAAATCACCAGGCACTCGTACTGTTGTAGGCTGCAACCCGCGTCTGCTGGTCCGGGCAGATCAGGTGCCAGAGCAGGTGCGCGTACAGCTCTAGTTCCGGACGCTGACTCCGAGGGTCGAGGAGATCGGGGCACTCCATCATCCGCCTCGCCACCGCCTGAAGTAGTTGCCAGTATTCCTGCTCACCCGTATCGTGCGCCGCAACGGAAATCGAGATGCTACGCTCCAATTCCGCGTATACCTTGACCGCATCGCCCGATAGCCAGGCTTTCAACAAGGTCTCGGCCTGGCGGCCGGCCAAGGATGGGTACTGTTGCAACAATGCTCGCATTCTCTTTTCATTTCGGCCGTTCACCGCCGGTTTCTAAGAGATTTTTGCCCTCCCTGCGGATATCTTTCTCGAAAGACCAGGAAGGATCGCCGATGTGTTGTGTGAGAATCGACCATGATCCATGTCACACGACTCAACCACACGCCCATCGTGCTGAATAGCGATCTGATCGAGCAAATCGAGACCACTCCCGACACCGTCGTCAGTCTCACTAACGGTCAGAAGATCATGGTGCTGGAATCCTCGGAAGAGATCATCGAACGCGTGCGCCTTTTCCGGCAGTCCATCCTCACTCCGCAGGTTTATACGAATGGCAAATCCGCAACCCAGAAAAACGACTAGTTCGCGTCCCGACCTGGGCTCCATAGGCGGTGTCCTTCTGGCCGTAGGAGGGATTTTGGGGGGCCTGGTCATGGACGGCGGTAAAGTCACCGACGTCAAGCAAGTCACCGCCGCCATGATTGTCTTTGGCGGAACCCTCGGCGCGGTCATGCTGACCACTCCTCTGGAGGTGTTGATGGGTGCGGCCCGGAAACTTGGCTCGATCTTTTTCGATAGGGCGCAACCGGTGGATAAGAGCATCGAGGACATCATCCGCTATGCTACCCAGGCGCGCAAACAGGGAATCCTTTCGCTGGAGCAGGAAGCCGCTCAGATCGAGGACCCGTTTTTGCGGAAGGCCCTGAATCTGGCGATAGACGGCCTGGAGATGAGCCAGATCCGCAGCATCATGGAACTTGAAATAGAAATCGTTGAGCAGCGGGGCGAAGCCGAAGCCAAGGCGTTCGAGGCGGCCGGCGGCTATTCCCCCACCATCGGTATCATAGGGGCCGTATTGGGGCTGATGCAGGTGATGAAAAACCTGGCGAACATCGACGAAGTCGGCCGGGGCATTGCGGCGGCCTTTGTGGCTACCGTCTATGGAGTGGGCGCGGCCAACCTGTTCTTTCTGCCCGCCGGCGGCAAGCTGCGGGCGCGGATGCGCGGCGAGGTGCAACTTCGCGAGCTGATGTTGCAGGGCGTCCTCGCGATTGTCGAAGGTCTGAACCCGAAACTGATTCGAACCAGGCTCGACGCTTATCTCGTCCAACCCGCCTCCAAAAAGAAGGCCGCCCGCGAGAGCCAAGCCTCCTCGCAGGCCGCCGCGGCGGAGGTCTGATTTTG